>NZ_JAEVHG010000019.1:0-99185 GCF_018263875.1 Zooshikella ganghwensis | reverse complement strand
CACCCGGATAGCTTTTTTCTAATGCTGCGAAGCGGTCATGAATCGTGACAGTATAATCAGCTTGATCAGCACACTCTCGTTTTAACGCACTGTAACCTTGGGGATTTTCTTTTTGTAATGATTCGTTTGGGCCACAGACGGCGATAAAACCATACAACACATGGGTGAGGTTTTTGGCAGGGATATCATTAACATGGAAGTTACGGCCATAAACACCCCATTCCACAAAGTAAGTGCCGACGACTTTGTTGGCGTTATTCTGAAATAATGCTGAATCATCGTTCAGCATAGTAGCATGGGTAAATCCGGATAAACCCAGCCCTATGGCCACACCAATGGCCAATTTATTAGGCAACCAGCGGGTTAAGCGCTTGGTGTGCATAATCTGTTCTCCTCAATGCATTTATCAAAGGCGTGCAAACCAAGCCAATCACCTTTAAGAGGGGGATATGACTTGTTAAGTGCACGCAAAGCCTGATGACCTAGCCGTTAACACTTGCTAAGTGATCAGGTAAATAAACGAGTTATTGGGTAGTACACGTCAGTTGATTTGGTTATTAGTGTTAAAGCGAAAACTTATTCGCTTGCTTTACACTACCAGTCTCTTGTCATTAGTGATTCCAGTTGTTGCATCATCAATAGCTGCAGTTACTGCCCACTATTTGTGTTATGAATATGGCGATAATTATGTGATGGTTATGTACTTTTTATGTGTCGCAAAAAAACTGATTGTGTAAATAGCAATGTCTAGGTGACACAAAAAAAGAAGACACATAAATGCCAAACAAAACACACGACGACTGAGGGGTAGTTGAATATAAAGTGTAGCAAAGGTTCGTTAAATAAAATGGTAAACCAGTTCCATTTTTAATAAATAATCAAAAAATAGTAGTACGGAAAGTGAATTTGCAGGCAAGAGTTGAATAATAAGTGTTAACCGTGAATATATAGTAATGCTGTCTATACCCTTTTTTTATAGGCATAGGTAGCATATCTTTTGATAATAAATTGGAATAAATCAATAATAAAATGGGATTAAACTAATTGAGTTTTTGTGATGAAAGGCTGCTTTTGTCGTATTTTGACTTGGCTGAGATAATTCGATAAACGAATTGATAAGACAAAGGCTAGGGCCTGTTAACACTATTTGAATCACCACTGCCGTAGACTATTTTTTCACCTAGCAAGGCACAAGGAGTGCCATGTAGTCATTCTACATAAATGACTTGTAACACCGCTAGATGGAAAAATAATCCTGGCCCGAAGGGTTATGACGGTAAAAGCACTACTCGTTGTTGCTCATTGTTCATTTAGAATAACTAAACTTCACACTTCGCGCCTAGATTAGTGCTTTTACCGTCATAACAGTGATATTCAAATAGTGTTAACAGGCCCTAGATAAAGTAAGTCATATAAGGATACGGTAACCAAGCTTTCAGGGAAGGATTGACGGCTTGTTTAAGGGGTATAATCTAGCTCTTTTGTCCAATGGGATAGTTTGTTGAGTGATTATACCCTTCACAAATTAGTTGTATTGGTTTAGACAGGATTAATAGGTTTTGTAGGTACCTTATGCTGTTTAATATAAAAAACAGGCGTGCCTATATAAGTGATATATAAGTAAGTTGCTTTGGCATATTGTTGAGTGGCTGTTGAAACCCTGATACCGATGATGGCATTAGCATCTTCTGGTGCCATTAACATCAACTCATCGAGGGTTTCTTCGTACTCATTACGTTTTCGTTCTAAAAAACCGCGAATAAGTCCTTTTTTAGAGATTTCAACAGCGCGGGTAATTTGCACCATATTGTACATGTGTTTGATACGATAACAGCTTGGTAATTCTTCGGCTGTGAGTAGCAGCTTATTACTGCGTTCTTCAATATAGGGCGCAATTTTTCGGTTGAGAAACATTCTTTTCACCCTGGTTTTTGAGTAGACCAAAACTGACGGTTTTTAAGCACGATGGCTGTTCGTGTAGGTAAGTATAGGTGAAGTCTTTGCGAATGACCTTCACTGGTCGAATCTTCAACCGGTAATGTCACATGCGGCGTATCGGTAGCAAGGCGGTTATGTCCGCCAAACCGCTCATCATCACTACTTAATATCACCTCATACTCACCTGCCGGGGCTGGTATTGAATAGTCAGTAAATGATTTATTAGCATGAAAGTTAAAGACCCAAATTAATCCATGGCGCTCAAATGCCAACACCTTATCGTCATCTCTAACCCACAATAAATGCACATCACTGTAGCGTAGAGCGTCGTAGGTTTTACACAACGCAAGCATGGCCTGATCGAAATTATTGAGTAAACAGTATTTCAAGTTAGGATTATCGGCCAGGGACCATTGCCGACGTGCATGATGATACGACCAGTGGTTCCCTTCACGGGGGAAGTCTATCCATTCTGGGTGGCCGAACTCATTGCCCATAAAATTTAGGTAACCATGACCTGCTGTTGCTAAGGTCACAAGCCGGAGCATTTTGTGTAAAGCGATGGCTCGGTCGATGAGTAAATGCTCATCATCACGATTCATGTGCCAATACATGGCAGCATCTGCCAGTCGAAAAATAAGGGTTTTATCTCCCACTAAGGCTTGATCATGGCTTTCTGTATAGCTGATGGTTTTTTCATCATGACGGCGATTAATCAGTTCATGCCAAAGGTGCACAATTGACCAGTCTTCATCGCGGATATCTTTTGTGTATTTTATCCATAAGTCAGGAATGCCCATGGCAAAACGATAGTCAAAACCTATGCCGCCTTGTGCGGTAGGAAGTGCCAGACCAGGCATACCACTCATGTCTTCCGCAATAGTAATGGCATCAGGGCGGAGGTTATGAATAACTTGATTGGCAAGGGCCAAGTAAGTGAGAGCATCCAAATCAACATTATGGTTAAAATAATGATCATAGGAGGTGAATGCTTGTCCAAGCCCATGGTCATGGTAGAGCATGCTGGTTATACCATCAAAGCGAAAACCATCTACTTTGAAATTATCCAGCCAGTAACGACAGTTAGAGAGTAAAAAGTGTAGTACTTCGGGTTTTGCATAATTAAAACAGCAGGAGTCCCAGGCTGGGTGACGTCCCCGTGGTCCCTCATGGAAAAACTGGTATGACGTACCATCGTATAAACCCAAGCCTTCCACATGATTTGCGACAGCATGGGAATGCACCAAGTCAATAAGTACGGAAATCCCCATTCCATGTGCCGTATCGATGAGTTCCATTAACGCTTCAGGGCTACCAAACCGAGATGCGGGGGCAAAGTAGCTGGAAACATGATAGCCAAAAGAACCATAGTAAGGGTGCTCGGGAATACCCATCAACTGAATAGTATTATAACCCGCCGCTTTAATTCGGGGCAGCGTATTAACGGTAAATTCTTGGTAGCTGCCTACTTTACCTTCTTCTTGCGCCATACCTACATGAGCTTCATAAATAAGCGGTGTTTCATTAGGACGCTTGAAGTGGTTTTTCCAACAATAGGGAGAGTTGGGGCGCCAAACTTGTGCAGAAAAAATAAGGGTTTGGCTATCTTGTACGACACGTCGAGCATAAGCGGGAATTCTTGGACCTTCGCCTCCGGGCCAGACCATATGCAGTCGATAATGTTGGCCGTGTTGGAGGGCAGTATCAGGTAATAGCAGTTCCCAGTGACCATGGCCATCAATACGTTGAAATTGAAACTCAGCAGAGGGTTGCCACTGGTTCATGTCACCTACTAAGTAAATGGCAGTTGCATTTGGTGCCCACTCATGGAACTGCCACTGATTATTGCGAAAGTGCAGACCAAAGTATTCGTGTCCACTGGCAATATCAATCAGTGCATTTGGGGTGTGACCTTGCTGTTGGGTATGGCATAGTTGTTGGCGTCTGGCTTCAATAGCGATTAAACGATGGGTTAACTGACTACGATAAGGCGCTAACCAGGGGTCATTGTGAACAATGGTGTCAACTAAATGATGGATTGACATTGAAGGTACATTAACGATCGTATTCATCCTTGAAATCTACTTATTTACTAATGAGTGGACGGCGCAGCATTTTTTCGTAAAGATCAATATATTGTTTGGCGGTATTGGCGTGATTATATGAAGTGATGGCTTCTTCCATTACACGGTGAATCTGTTTCGCTTTGGTATCCACAGAACGTTTATAAAAACGCATAGCCTGATCAACAGCCCAACGTAAACTTTCTGGGTTGTAATATTTAAATAAAAAGCCATTCCCCCTGTTTTTACGTGTGTTTAAATCGGTAATAGTGTCATGAATACCGCCGGTATCATGGGCGATGGGTAAAGAACCATAAATAGGGCCAATCATTTGCGGTAAGCCGCAAGGCTCAAAAGAGGAGGGCATTAGCACAAAATCAGAAGCTGCATAGCATTGATGCTCTAATGCATTATTAAAATCGCAGACAGCCACGCGCTCTTGAAAACCATGGAAGTGGACAATATCTCGAAATACGCGTTGATACTCTCCATCTGCTACAAAGACCATTTGTAGTCTTTGCTGCCAGTAATCAGAAATCAAATGGTAGATAATATCTGCGAGCAATTGACAGCCTTTTTGAACCGGATCAAGCCGTGATGGCCAGAATAACAGCGGTGCTTTGGGGTCAACTAACAGTCCCAACTGTTGTTGTACATGGCGTTTATTAAAACGTTTTCCTTCAACGTG
Source organism: Zooshikella ganghwensis (assembly GCF_018263875.1). Classification (NCBI taxonomy): domain Bacteria; kingdom Pseudomonadati; phylum Pseudomonadota; class Gammaproteobacteria; order Oceanospirillales; family Zooshikellaceae; genus Zooshikella; species Zooshikella ganghwensis. The sequence goes on along the minus strand of NZ_JAEVHG010000019.1, from coordinate 94,496 downwards.
TGATGCGGCATCATATTGTAATGGTAGCTTGCTATCCGTCCTGGGGTTAAAGGCCGGATCAGGCGCGTTCAAAATACCATAGGCGCATCCAGCATAGTATTTATTAATCAGTTCCTGACGAAGCCTATCAGGTACAAAATGATGATAACCCTCAACAATTTCCACTAAAAAACGAGGGCTGACAGTATTAACAAAGTGACCCGCAAATACCCCGCTGGTTAGAAAGTCGACAGGAATTGATTCTCGGGCATACTCATAACAGTCGGCGTACTGTTCAAAAAACAAGTGTTGCCAGAACTCTGCTGCGTCAATACCTCGGTCTTCAATATGCGCCATTGTGGCTTTAACGCTATGAATATTGTGAATGGTAAATAAACAGGGAATACCAAGCTTTCGTGCATAAGAAGGAATTAACCCAGTCATCCAGTCATTACAGTGAATAAGATCCGGTTGCACGCGGGGTATTATGTTATTAATGACTTCTCGCTGAAAGGCTAATGATAGCTTTGTATTTTCTAAATAATAGGCGGAATAAACACGGTTAAGGTAATAAAAAACACGATCCTCTGCCAAGTGTAAACGGCTATCAGGTACTGTCTGTCGTAGTTTTCGATATTCTTTTTGTAAAAAAGGCGCCAAACGATCTTTAAAAATTGCACGATAATCTGGCAGGGCAACATGAACATCAGCACCTTGATTGAATAAGGCACTGATCAGTGCGGCGGAAACATCAGCCAAGCCACCGGCTTTTGCTGTCAGGTATTGTGCATAGCTGCCCATTCTATCAGGAAGATAGGTCACCTCCGGTGTGACAATCAAAACACGGGGATTCTTCCGACCGCCGTTCATTCAATACTCCATGGCATAATAATCTGCGGGTACACTTCGTGGATAAGCTTCATAATGAAACCAAAAAATCATCAGGGTAGTATGATAATAATAGACAACAGTAAGCGTGTTACTGAATGACTATAAAAATGTCACCTGACTGACAGGTATCCTAGCAAACAAATATTGCTATTCTGTGGCATTTTAACTTTTATGAAACATTATCAGTAAGACAGGCTCGTCATTAGGTGACGAGCCCGGTTAAACTAACTGCAAATGTTTTATAAAATATTAATGAATTAATCCACAGCTTCAATTAACCCATGTCAGCAAGTGCGGCTGGAACCTCAGCCATTCGTCATATTGAGGGACAGCCCTGACGGTAAAACCATATTGTCCAGATCCATCACAAATAATGTCACAGCGATAGATATAGGCGCCATCACCTCGGTCCTCAGCAACGATCATGGGAGTTTCATGTCCTTCACAAAGGTCATCTGCACCATGTAACAGCCCATAATAAAGTTGAACTTCTACTTCATCTGGAGTGAGTTGACCAAGGTGCACCACCGTTGTCACATTGAATGTGTCGTTGACTTTAAAGGGACCTCTTGAGCTGCAGGTGGGTGGTTCAATATGAATATGCTGCCAGTGTTGTAAGTAACGTTGATGCTGAACCGCTAGTTGTTTGGCTTCAGCCCATTGATTCTCACGCAGGGTTTGCATACGTTGATGGGCAGGAACATAAAAACGCTCTGTATATTCTCTAACCATGCGTAAATTACAAAAATCGGCCATGGCCATTTTTATGGATTCACGCATTTTATAGACCCACTGATTAGGGATACCTCCTGGTTTGCGGTCATAGTAACAGGGCACAACGTCATTTTCTAAAACATTATAAAGTGCTTGGCTTTCAACAGCATCCTGATAGTCAGGGTCATGATACTCTTCACCATTACCAATCCGCCAGCCTCGATCATCGGTAAAGCCTTCGCACCACCAACCATCTAAAATACTTAAATTAAGCACACCATTGACAGCAGCTTTCATTCCCGAAGTGCCGCAGGCTTCCATGGGTCTTCTCGGATTATTGAGCCAAATATCGCAACCTTGCACCATCAGTCGTGCAGTATGCATATCATAGTCTTCAAGGAAAACAATTTTATGGCGGAAACGCTCCTGTTCAGCATAATGAATTAACTGTCGTATAACTTCTTTACCCTCATGATCTTTTGGGTGTGCCTTACCCGCAAAAACAAATTGTACGGGATGGTCTTTATTATTGACGATTGCATTTAAGCGTTCAGGATCACGGAAAATAAGGTTTCCACGTTTATACGTTGCATAACGTCTTGAAAAACCTATGGTGAGTGCATCTTGGTCCAACACCGATTCTACTGCACGCATGACGCGACGAGAGGCATTCCTGCGTCCATATTGACGAGACATATGCTCCCGTACCGAACGAATCAGTCGTGATCGACTGAGTTCATGAGCACGCCATAAATCCTCTTCAAAAATATCATCCACTCGCGCCATATTCTCTTTTAATTGGGAAGCAAGGTACCACTGTGGACCCAGGTGCCGTTCAAATAACATGACCAGTTCTGGTGAGAGAACACTCGACACATGAATGCCGTTGGTTACATGACCAATAGGAACTTCTTCATCGGCACGGCTGGGCCAAATATGGGTCCACATGTGGCGGGCAACCTGACCATGTAACTCACTGACACCATTACAGTGTTGAGCCATACGCAGCGCGAACAAAGACATACAGAATGGCTCATGTTGCTGTTCATCTTTTTCCTGCCCCCAACGAATAATTTGCTCGACAGGCAAACCAAACAGCTCACTGTACACTTTAAAATAAGGCGCAAGAAGCTCGGGGGAAAATTTATCATGGCCTGCAGGCACAGGCGTATGTGTGGTAAATACGGTGGTGCGTGGCACTATTTCCATAGCGGTTTTTAAATCGACGTGTTCTTTTTGTATCACTTGGCTGATACGCTCAAGATTGACAAATGCACAGTGCCCCTCATTGAGGTGGACCACTGACGGGTTAATACCCATCGCATCCAGCAGTTTCATCCCGCCAATGCCTAATACAATTTCCTGAGTCAATCGAGTATTATGTTCTGCTGCATATAAACGATTAGTGATTTCTTTTATTTCATCGGTGTTATCGGAGATATAGGTATCCATTAGCAACAATGTAACGCGCCCAACCTGTAACTTCCATGCTTGAAAACGAATGGGGTGGTTGGGGGCTGGAATGCTTATAATCAGATCTTGCCCATCATTACCTTTTACTTTCTCCATTGGCAGATGAAATAAATTGGTTTGAGGGTAGTCTTCTTGCTGCCAGCCATCTTGGTTAAGGTATTGGCGGAAGTAGCCATAGCGGTACATTAATCCTAAGCCAATTAACGGAATATCATTGACAGATGCGGCTTTTAAATGGTCTCCCGCCAGTACTCCCAGTCCTCCTGCAAAAATGGGCAGGCTTTCATGAATACCAAACTCCATAGAAAAATAGGCAATACAGCCCTCTTTACCAAAAGGCGTTTTTTGGGGATCTTTGCATGTAATGACTCGTTCCTGAAATTCACTTTTGACTTTATTTAAATTGGACAAAAAACTGCGATCTTCAGCCAGGGCATTTAACCGATCTTGTTCTATGTAGGTTAAAAAAGCCAGTGGGTTATGTTTAGCCTTACTCCAAAGATGAGGATCTATACGACGAAAGAGTTCAATGGCATCAGGTGTCCAACACCACCATAAATTTCTTGAAAGGGTTTCCAGAAAAGCAAGGGATTCTGGAATTTGTGGATAAACCTGATAGCTAGTGATCTTTTTCATGAAGTAATAGCCTTGTGTGACAAATGCAAAGTAAGAAAGAACAATGTCATACAATCACCACAGAATTTTCACAATTGGCATAATTGTTAAAAATATATTTGTCAGCCTCTCGATCGTTTTCCCAGCGGCGATTATCGATTAAATAGCGGAATTGATATTCCTGGCCTGGACGTAGTTCAAGGGTGGCAGTGAAGTCACCATTTTTGAGATTTTTCATGGGGGTATTGTTGGTTGACCAATTATTAAAATCCCCAACAATACACACATTATGTGCATCAGATACGGTGTCTTTTGGTATCCGAAAGGTAACTTTACACACAGGTTTAGACTTTAAATATTGTTTTTTTAAACTCATTGCAGCATTCCCCATTAACAACCCAGGCATAGCTGGCTTGTCTATGACTCAATGAAAGAGTGTAGATTATACCTTGGGCTATACAACAAAATTTTTAACATTTAGCGATTGGTAAATACTGAATAATTAATCATTTTTCCGCTAAGTTATTTGGCGCTATTTTCGGGCATTTGCATGGTTAATTTTCGCCAGACTCTCAATAGTTCACTCACGCCCCATGCTTGAGCATCACAACCTCGATGCTGATGGGGGAGGTTACCATCAACTATTTCGGGCAACTGTCCTACACAGCCCTCATCCATAAGCAGTGAAGCAGAACCCAGCCAGGCAAGGGCGGTCGGCACAGCTTTAGGGCCATAACACTCAACCCAGGCTTCAGCATAGGCTGGGAATACCCAGGTCCAGGCAGTCCCATTATGGTAGGCTGGTTTACGACAGGTATCTTCATCTCCTCGGTAGTGACCAAAATAAGGGTGGTGAGGGTTATTGACCGGTTTGCCGTGGAAGGTAATGGTTAATGGCGGTTGTACTGGCTGATCTGCCAGGGTTCGAATCGCACCAGGCACCAGCAGTTGCTCACAGGCTTCGAGTATACGGTGAGTGATGTCTGGATCACTGACGGCTCCCAAGGTAATGGCATAAAGCTGATTGGGTCGTAATGCGTTGTCTGCTTTAGCTTGTGCTGCCGGAGTGTCAGGCACACAATGGAGACAATCCGCTAAGTAACCCACTTCAGGAAAGTAATAATATTGAGTAATGGATTTTTTCACTTGCGCTGCCAGATCAGCCCAACGAGATGTATGGGGGGCAATTTTGCTTAACAGTTGCAGAGCGGCAAACCATAAAGCCTGAATTTCAATAGGGTAACCTTGCCTAGGCGTACCTGCAGGATAATTGGTATCCATCCAGGTAAAGTGTGAAGGGCTAAAAATTAACCCTGATTTTTCATCCATGCTTATCTGATTAGGGGTTCCCTTGATAATGCCGTTGGCTAAATCAACAAGTACTTGGTGCAGAGAGCGGCCTGCACAATCGCGACCAAAAATATCATCTCGCCCTGTGGCTTGCCATAAGTCGTTGCAGGCAACAAATAACCATAGTGGAGCATCAGAGGTATCTCGGTTAGAGGCATCACTACCTCGTATCATGTTGGGTAATGTGCCATTTTCTTCGAATTGAGCAAATTGCAGAATAATCGACTCAGCCGTGTTCCAGTTTTTCGCAGCAATTATGCCGCGTACTACAATGAGAGTGTCACGTCCCCAGTCTAAAAACCATGGATAGCCAGCAATGACGGTTTGTAACTGTCCACGACGTACAATAAATTGTTGCAGGGCAGGCTGTAATACATCAGGCAAAGGTTCTGTGCTGGGAAACTGCTTAATCCAACCTTTGATGGTTTCCAGTAATACAGGCAAGGTGTCGTATTGTTTGGGGGATTCATCTGCTGCAGTAATTTGTGCTGTCAGTGTGATCGTTTCACCACCGGCCATTGGAATAGCAAAATAGCCTGGGCAGTATAAATCTGAAACAGGATCGAGTCCGCGCTCACCTTCTAAAGGGCGGTACACCATATAGTGCCACTCTGGGGAAACATGAAATTTACCTTGGGTACTTTGCAGGGTGAGCTGATGGTAAGGATCAGGGGTAAAGCGGAAGCCTTGTGAATTAGGAAGAATCGCTTTGGGAAAGTTGGATTCCAAGCCTGTGTAGGCTTTTGTTGTTTCATGGAAATTACGATTTTCAATATCCGGGCGAAGTACTAAATCAATTACCGATTGGTCAGCAAGACGATCCTCGTGATTATCTTGATGGCAGCGGTAGATTACCCATTGTACGGCATTTTGTTCAGGAATCATTGCCATGCCAATCTTCAATAAAACATGCTGTCCTTGTCCGACAGGAAGATGAAATAACCAATAACCTCCCTGTGCAGGCTGACAGCCAAAAGCATCAAGGCTAGCCTGACTAATGGTTTGGGTAAATCCCTGGTAATTAAGCCAGCCACGTATTCTCGACAGCATAATCCAGCGGTCATCTGGATGCTCAGGATGTAAATTGGCGGCCAAAGCAGCATCATAACGGCTTCGGAGTAAACCCCACTGGCTGCTAGCACGTGACATACCGCCACGATTATTAGTGCCCAGCCATAAATGAGGATGATCGAGGAGCTGGTTGCGGAAAAAAATATTGCGTGTTTTAACATGCAGGCCATCCGCTAGATAGCATAATGGGACCTGGCAGGAAATGACATTATCTGTTGTATACAGCTTAATTTTCAGAATACGCCGTTGATGGTGTATTGGCGTGTTGAGTGGCTCTATAACAGTTATGTACTGTGAGCCTTGATGAAAACTTTGTTCTTTAACCAGTACGGCTTTATTTGACTCACCGACTGTCAGGTGAAAGGGGTAAGGACAGCGCACCAGCAGCATATGCTGAGGCGGAATCATTACTTCACGCCACTGATCCTGGGGATATCGCCAAGTGATGACATAGGGTTCATTGGTAAATGGCGTAATGCTGGTACAAAATGCGCGTGGATCTTTTTGCAGGAGTTGACAGTGCTCGTCTAGATTAAACCCTCGTAGATCCTCACAACCCTGATAATGCTGATGCAGTTTAAGTACTTTGCTTCTTATGCGCTGTTTGATGAGTTGAGCGGAGGGCAGGTGACTGTTTTTTTCATACTGTCTGAGCTGAGCAATCATATCATGCTGGTCGGTTAGACAAAGCACCTGCCCTGGCTTGAGGTTGAGTTTCTGTAAATCACGCTCGTTAACTGGGTGATAAGAATTTCCTGATAAAAGATCATACCAGGGAGGGGGTTCTAAATGTGTTCTGTCTTTGGGCCAACATGCCTGGCATGAGGCTTGAGTATCTAGGTTAGCTACAATAAGCAGGTTAAAACTGTTGTTGTTGGGATGCCTTCGTACCACGATGAAGTTGCCAGGTCCAGTTTGCAACATATGCTGCTGGCCTTGCTGGGTGAGCACTGGGTGGTGTTTTAAGAGAGTATTCAAACGGTGAATTAACGCGACCTGGTTATCAATACTGCCCCAGTTCAATGATGTAGAGCCATGCACACTGATTTTTTCAGTGGCTAACCACTCCACGCCATTGGCAAAACCAAAGCCGCCCTGTGGGGAAAGAAGTGCACACAGAGTAGTTCTTAGTCTCGCCCATACTGGTGAGGTTGCCGCGAGCCGGTTGTTGTCGTGGGTTTCACAGAAATGGACCGTGATGCCATCGTGCTGTGAGATATCCAGTGCTTCGGGTAAATAGTGTTCAAGCTGGCTACGGTCATAGTTTTGGAATAGCTCAGAATAGGCCCAATTAAAGTTAGCGTAATTAAGTAACTGACGTGTGCTGGCTATAGGACCACCTAAACCTTCTAATAAGAATATGGTATCAGGGTATTGCTGACGTACCTTCGCAATAATATAGCGCCAAGCAGCATCAGGTATCATATAACCCGCATCTGCCCGGAAGCCATCGACACCACGTCGGCACCAGGTGAGAAAAATATTAGCCATATACTGCCAAAGGTCTTTATGCCCATAGTCTAACCGAGTCAGATCTCCCCAAATAACACCCCAGGCTCCCGGGTTTTCAATTTGTCCTGAAGCTGAACGTGCGAGCCATTGGGGGTGACTTTCATGCAACCCTGCAGCCCACCCGGTGTGGTTGATGGCAATATCGAGTAATAGTGACCCTTGATGGGCGTGCACAGCATCAACCAGCTCTATAAATTGTTCTAAGGGAGTGGCTTTGGGGTCAAACTCAGCCAGTGCTGGATCAACGGCGGTAAAGCTAAGCGCGGCATAAGGGCTGCCAAAACGCCCCATACGTGCATAAGTGGTGGGGGTGGGGTGAATAGGCAGCAGTAATATATGGCGACAGCCCAGCTCATTAATAATGAAGTCCAACTCACCCCGTAAATCACGGAATGTACCTGAGGGAGGGATGACCGTGAAACCGGATTTATCAAAGTCATCAAGTTGCTTATCCGTGAGAGAGAGGCCAAATCCCAGGCCTGACTTGTTACGGCCAAATTGGCGGACAAAGGCATTGTAGATACTGTTGGCACAGCAAGCTTCAGCGGTATCCACATTGATGATGGTGTTGTGGCCTGTAGGCCATAAGGGATCTTTTTTCTTGCCTGGCAGAAAATAAGCTTTAGCTTCAAAGTGGCCAACTTCGGTTAAGCCAAGCATCAGCTGGTATTCACCATTAGCACACTGTGGCATGGGGATATCAAACCAGTCCCGGCCTAATGAGGTTTCTTGATAGTCGACTTCGTTAATGATCTCTTGGCGCTGGATATCAGCATGACCAATATTAGTGCGTAACCAGGCCGTTCCTTGCCAATGATTGGGTACAGATAAACGAAATGTCACTATATCGCCTGCATAGTGAACAATATGCTCACCCGGTAATGGATGCTGAATAATTTCCTCAGACTGAATCATAATGCTGCACTTATCCCCAAACTGTCGTTCATTCACGTTTTTCGAACGCTGACAACAGCGTCCTTGATTAATCGGACATGGCCTAAGCAGTGACGGTTTTCGCTATTGGGCAAATTAAGTATAGGGCAGTCTGTTTAAAAGTAATGAGACGGTATTGTGACGGGAATAAAGCAGTGACAGGATAGAGGTCGGTAGCAGGGGAGGTTATGGTAGTGAACTACCACTTATGAGTTCATCAAAGTAGGCATCGTACTGGCCATTCTGTTTAAGCGTATGAAGGCCTTTATCAAATAATTTGATTAACTCCTGGTTGTCAGGGCTTTGTTTTGTGAGCAGCAAGTAAGCGGGACGTGAGGTGAGAGGTTTAGTGTTATTGGTAAAAAGCATGGCAATATGCCTTGGAAAGGTTTTATAGATTTGGCCATATCCCACCAAAATATCCTGGGGAAATAAATCAAGACGACTGCGTATCAGCATTTTTAATATTTGAGTATCTGATTTAATACGTTTAACGTTAATTTTTCCTGCTTTGGCATATTCATCAAATTGATCTGAAATATGGTAGCCAATAGCCGCACCAATTCTATATTTTTTTAAGTCATCAAGAGTTTCCCAGGTAAAGTCAAATTTTTTTAAATGGAAAAAAACGACCGTCATTTCAGCTAATGGTTGTTCACTAAAGTAAAAAAAAGGTTCTCGTTCAGGCGTTTTATACCAAAGAAAGGTTCCGTCAATGGTTCCCTCTTGAGCCATTTTTAAGGCTCTAGCCCAAGGCATAAAGCGGAACTCGACGTTGATCTGGGAAAGGGCGAAAGCTTCTTTGATGACGCGTCCAGTAAACCCTTTGTCTTCAAGCTCTGGGGATATATAGGGGTACCATTCTTCAGCACCCAGTACCAGTGTTTTAGCGAGTACAGGTGGGACCGTACTGTTAAATAGCCAAAAAAATATAAAAAGCCTAACGATCGGCCAGTGCAGTTTAGTTGTTTTGGTTGCTAGGTGGACATAAGAATGCATGGCAGAAGTTATTATTTCGGGTATTGATAGTGAATAATGAGTTGATCAATAAATTGCATAGCAGATTGTTGATCCATGTATTGGGGCAACATATCCATATAGCTATCTGCATTAAACTGCTGAAATAAAGGAGAAGCCCAAGCTCGTTGAAACTGTTGTGTTAGCTTTTTTACTATGTGGGGAGGAGTTTCTGCATGGATAAAAAAACCCCGGAAGCGATACATAGGGGTAATATTTAGCGTCACATCATCTAGTGCAGGTACACTTGGAAAGCCAGCAGGTCTTTGGTTAACCAGGCTGATAATGGGCTTTATCTTAGATTTATCCAATAAAAACTTAACATCACCAGGCTGCTCGATTAATGCATCGACTGACTGGTTTAATAGTGCCTGGTAACGCAGCTGGGGACGATCATAACTCTCTTGAAAAATGGACAAGTTAAGCGCTTGTTGAAGCTGGTTGAGCATGAGATGCTCCATAGAGCCTATATTACCCACATTAGCAATGGTAATGGGGGCATTGTTTTGAGCAAATGTTACAAACTCACTCCAGTTTTTGAAGCGAGAGTCATCACTGCGCACATAAATTTGATTGAAGGTGAGTTGAGTAATACCAATAGGAATAAGGTCTTTGCTAGGGTGGTAGCGGATATGTCCGGTAACATAATTACTCACAAGATTATCCGTAGCTTGAAGGATGTTGGTACCATCGGGGGGCAAGCTAAAAAATATCTTAAATGCTTCTGTGCCCCCATCAGCAGGACGATTGGTAACAAAGACTTTGAGAGTGCTGGTATCCTCCAGTGCTTGTGCCATTGCTCGGCTATGTTGGTCAGAGCCACCACCCACTCCATAGGGAACTATAATGCGAATGCTGTCTATTGCGATGGCTGGGTTTGACACTGATATGAGCAACATGCAGAGGAGTTGGGCAATACAACCCTTTGCTTGTTTGATAAGAATAAGTCGCTTGAGAGTGACTAATGACAGCATGTGGTTAAACCTGCCTGATAGGATCACCCTCTAAGCATAGCAGGAGTTAGTGGCGTATAACGCCGACACATAATCCTTCTATTGTGAATTCATCACGCTTTAAATCTACATCTATAGGGTTAAACTCATCGTTTTCAGGGTAAAGCGTAACCTTGTTGCGAAGTTGATGGAAGCGTTTCACGGTGACGTCACTAGCAATACGTGCCACTATAATTTGGCCATTACGGGCTTCATGGGTTTTATGAACAGCAATAAGGTCACCTTCAAAAATACCGGCATCTTTCATGCTCATGCCTTTCACCCGTAAGAAGTAGTCTGCTTTAGGGTTAAAAAAGCCGGGTTCAATAGCACAGTAGTTTTCAATATGTTCTGCTGCCAGAATAGGGCTTCCTGCGGCAACATTACCAACAATAGGTAGACCTGATATGTCGCCACTGGGTAAACGAATACCACGAGATGTGCCAGGTATTATTTCAATGGCTCCCTTACGGGCGAGTGCTTTCAGGTGTTCTTCAGCTGCGTTGGGTGAGCGGAACCCCAGTTGTTTTGCTATTTCTGCTCGAGTAGGAGGGTATCCGGTGGCTTCAATATGCTCTTTGATAAATTGCAGAATTTCAGCTTGCCGCGCTGTTAGCTTGGTCATTACACTGTCCTGATTAACAAGGCTTGCTCAAAAAAGTTCGTGTATCTATACCGATAGAACTCATACTAAAAGTATACACGCCATGACTGGTCTTTTATACAGTTACTGTGATTATATACAGAGTGAAAATGGTTGCAAGCCAATGATTAAGAGGGGAAGCGCTATAATGACACAGAGTGCCTGATTATACTACAGATTTGGTATAGTATACTGTACAGGATAATCACATATCAATTTGCCTTTAAAACAGATTTTTCAAGAATCTTTAGGGCCTGTTAACACGCGGTGAACCCTTCCTTAAAAAATCAATCGCGTTTTCAGTTAAAGATCTGGCTACTGTGTACAGTAGTAGCCAGTGAAGTGGAAAAGGAAGAGGCTTTAGGAAGGAGAGTGGAGTGATCAGGACACTCTAGTCACAGATTTTACACGCGCAAACAGAGGCCTGCCCCCATTGTGTTGTATTCCAATGTCCGGTCCACTTTCCTCTTTCTTGTCGGCAGACCCGAGGGCATTTGTATTTGGCATCTCGATTATCCCAAATAGGACCTGCATTGATATTGTAAGTGTTGCAGCTATATCTTGGTTGGTAACGGTCCTCTGGATACCTGAAAGGAAAGTCATCATTTACCCGCTGCCTGACCACTCGCCACTGTTGGTTGGATCTACCGTGGAACTGCCATATACCTACTTGACCTCTGTCGGTAAAGTGATCAAGCACAAAGTTGGAATTGCGGCGATTATGTAGATAAGGACCACTCCAGTACCAGCGTTGGTGTTTTTCACGATTACACTGATAGATAAATGCAGTATTCCCCTGTCTTGGGTTACCGGCTTCAAGACACATGTGAGGTACAAACTTAGAGTGGATACGACCTCGACGATCCATAAACCAGAGTTGATTGTCCTGGCCATGGCATCGGTAGGGAATAACAGGCGTTAAGTTACCTGTGCCGTTACCTTTTACATCAAGACAGTAGCCATTATTGGATTCTATTTGAAAGTAATCTTTGGCATGTGCTGAAACAGTATGGGTGAAAAGTAGTGCTAACAATGTATAAAAAGAGTAATAAGGTAAACTTCGTTTGTTTTCTTTTTTATGCATAGGCGATCTTCAACTTATATAAATAAAACAAATTATAAAAAAATATTAAAAATTATATTTTGTTATTTTTGTTTTAAAGTGATTTAAATTTTCAATTAAATGTATGGAATTATATTTGTCAGGGGAATACGTAATGTCACGTATGATATGGCGGTAGTGCTAGTGATTTATACTGTTTTTAATAGATAGATATTGCATCGCTAATAAACTTCATCGTAACTAAAATAACTACACGTATGTGCAAATATGAAATATAGGTATTGCAACCTGCTAGAAAAGTTCCCTATTCAGTTTTTTTAGTGGGTAGGCGTCCATTAAAGTGTGATTGCCTTGTTATAATTGACGGTTTTTATTTGTATTAAAATGTATCGCTAATCAGTTGTTTTCTGTTGTATTTGACAATACTGAAGATGAATGAGGGCTAGTAAGCCCTCATTCATCTTCAGTGCAGGGGGTATGTTGCTCTGAAGCAAGTTGAGTTACCTGTGGATTCATGCGTTGAATGGACTTTGATAACTGACGGATAAAGCGCTGTGCACTATCAATAGAGTCAAACGTTTTAGCGCCACTTCTACTGCTATATCCTCCACTGGAAGTGGCATAACAAGGGCTAGACCAACCACGACAGCTAAGGCTGATGGCCCAGATGCTTTTGATTTCTGAGGCGGAGCATTTAGTGTTAGCAGTTGAGACGCTACTACCAAATGCGCTACATAGAGTAAGCCAAAAAGCTATCACTTTTAAATAACCTAAGAATGGCCATTTTTTTACTATATTGAAAATATGCATAAAAAAATAAATGTAAGTTAGTAGATAACAGCTAATTTACCGCCAAGTCACTTGATGATAGCGGTTACTTCATTATATGTATTTAAGAATTATATTACTAGATGCTAGGGCCTGTTAACACTATTTGAATATCACTGTTATGACGGTAAAAGCACTAATCTAGGCGCGAAGAGTGAAGTTTAGTTATTCTAAATGAACAATGAGCAACAACGAGTAGTGCTTTTACCGTCATAACCCTTCGGGCCGTGATTATTTTTCCACCTAGCAGTGTTACAAGTCATTTATGTAGAATGACTACACGGCATTCCTTGTGCCTTGCTAGGCGAAAAAATAGTCTACGGCAGTGGTGATTCAAATAGTGTTAACAGGCCCTAGTGTTTAGATATATTGGAACAAAAGTTCATTTAGTGGTCGTTCGTTTGCTAGAGTTTATGGATGTGTCATAAATTTTTTGTTAAAAACCTTAGGGTGAATAAGGTGTTTATAAAAATAATTGCTGTCCTTTTTAGTATGATCGCTAGTTTTAGCTTTTCAAGTGAAAAAATAAGGATTGCTATTGGCGAGTATCCTCCTTACCTGTCCGAAGACTTAAAATATTATGGACTCGCTGCTCATATTGTTCGAGAAGCTTTTTCGCTAGTTAATATAAAGGTTGAATATGGCTTTTATCCGTGGGCGCGAAGTTATGAATATGTAAAAGCAGGCCATTGGGATGCAACTATTATATGGGTATATACTGAAGAGCGAGCGAAGTATTTTTATTATAGTGACGCTATTATTACAGGCCCTGCTGTTTTTTTTCATCTGAAGTCAATGCGTTTTGACTGGAGGACGATGAAAGATTTAGAAAATTTAACCATAGGTGGTGTTTTGGCTGCATCGTATACTTGGTATGATGAAGCAGTTGCTAAGGGAATACACTTGAAAATGGAGCGAGTTCCTTTAGATAAAATGAACTTTGATAAATTACTTAAGCGTCGTATTCCTATAACTACGATGGATCTCAATTTAGGGCTTTTTATTTTAAATACACAATTTGATACAGCGGCGCAAGATGAGGTGACGTATCACCCTAAAGTCATCACTACTTATGTTTATCATATGCTGTTTTCTAAGAAAAAACCGAAAAACTTATATAAAGTGAAATTATTTAATAAAGGACTTAAAATGTTACAGGAACAAGGTAGAGTTGACCAGTTTATTCTTGAGTCTCGGCGTGGTGAATATATAAAAAGTCCTGAAAGTTAATATGAAACTTTGTTTACAATGTCTTAGCTTATAAAAATAAGCTTGTGTTTTATCTTATGACAGCTATTTACAGATAATTATCAAGGACGATATGTAAAAATGAGCAGCCAAATTAGCGATGTGAGTACTAAAACAGAGATTATTTCACAAGAGTGTGAATTATCGGGCTATAGACGTTATGCAGAAACCCATAATGTTATCAATCAGCCTTTACCTTTAGAAAACTATAATGCTTATTCGTCTGATCCAATATTAGGCCATTGGTTTCGTACGTTTAGCCAGTCATTAGCAAAAGCAAACCACGCGTTTGATAGCAATGAAAAAAAGTGTTGGGAATATGGCAAATGTGTTGGACATGAATTGCAGTCAGCGGGCTTCCTCGCGAATAAGTATATTCCAGAGTTTCTATCACATGATCGATATGGACATCGTATTGATCAGGTTAATTACCATCCTGCATATCATCAATTAATGGCGACAGCGATAAAACATGGACATCATTGTTTACCTTGGCAGTCAAACTATGCTAATGCACATTTAATTCGAGCGGCTATTGCCTATTTACATACACAAGCTGATCCAGGTAGTGGTTGTCCGCTGACCATGACCTTCGCAGCGGTTCCAACCTTAAAAAAACAGCCAAATATTGCGGCTGAATGGCTGCCTAAAGTGTATGCACAACATTACGATCCTGATAATAAACCTTTTTTTATGAAGAAAGGTGTAACGATTGGCATGGCAATGACAGAAAAGCAAGGTGGATCAGATGTTCGTGCTAACACAACAACAGCTAAGCCTTTAAGTAAACGGGGACCTGGTGAACCATATGACATAGTGGGTCATAAGTGGTTTTGTTCAGCCCCCATGAGTGATGCTTTTTTAGTATTAGCGCAGAGTAAAGGTGGCTTGTCATGTTTTTTAATGCCCCGCTGGTGTCCGGAAGGCGAAAAAAATCAATTTTTTATTCAGCGGCTAAAAAATAAAATGGGTAATTTATCCAATGCTTCTTCTGAAGTGGAATTTCGTGGTGCACTGGCTTGGATGATTGGGGAGGAAGGACGCGGTGTCAATACCATTATTGATATGGTATCTCTCACCCGTTTTGATTGCATTATGGGGTCTTCAGCATTAATGAGGCAAGGTGTTGCACAGGCAATACATTATGCTCGACAGCGTAAAGCGTTTGGAAAATTATTGGTGGAGCAGCCGCTCATGAGCAATGTGTTAGCTGACTTGGTTGTTGAATCAGAAGCGTCATTGGCTTTAGGAATGCGTTTAGCATTTGCTTTAGATCAGCCCGAGGACACAGAACAGCAAATGTTTATTCGTTTGGTAACAGCATTGGGCAAATACTGGGTTTGTAAACGGGCAGTTCAACATACCTATGAGGCCATGGAGTGTGTTGGTGGAATGGGGGTTGTGGAAGAAACTGTTATGCCAAGGTTGTATCGTGAGGCACCTGTAAATGCAATTTGGGAAGGATCTGGCAATATTCAATGCCTTGATATTTTACGGGCAATGAATAAGCAACCAGAAGTGCTTGATGTTTTTATGCAAACCCTTTCTCAAGCAAAAGGTTCTGACTTACGCTTTGATAAGCTGCTAACTAAGCTTAAAACACAATTTAAAGATGTTCAGCACGCGGAGTTTAGTGCGCGGCGTATTGTGGAACAAATGGCTATTTTATTACAGGCGAGTTTACTGCTTCAGTATGGTAACAGTGATGTGGCAGATGCATTTTTCAACAGCAGGCTAACTGAAGCAAGTCATCAATATGGAACATTACCCTATGGCGTTAATGCTAAGGGTATCATTGATAGCGCAGTAAGCTTATAGAATATACTCTTCGTGAAGGGTATATAAATTTACATCCATGGTCTTTCGGTGTGCATCTTTAACAGACTAAAGTTGATCCGTAGTCTTGAGGATAGCTGACGGGTAGTTTGCTGTGCGATTGCGCTTTGCGAACTATACTTTCCTTTAATTGGTTAGCTTAAAAAAAATTCACCGATTATCATCATTCGCTATGATTTTAAACGATAATACCTAAGGGTACCTCTAAAGCTAAGTCACGTCAGGGAAGACGGCAATGTTACATTTTTTTAAAAACTTAAAAATATTTGCAAAGATACTGTCACTGTCAACGCTATTACTGCTTTTTGTCATTATTGTTGCGGCTTATAGTTTAAACCAGACAGTGTTATTGTCTGATAAGCTCAAGTCACTTTCCAAGGAAGAAATTGCATTTTTAGGTGTCGCCAATGAAGTATCTACACTGCAATTAGAAAAAAATATCTATATAGAAAGAGCGTTAAGATTGATTTTAAAAAGGAAGTTTAATGAGAGTGCCAGTTTTTTTGATGGTAGTGAACCTGTTGTAAACAAGCATAATCTACAACTTATCAAAAAAACGACTGAAGGTGTTCAAGTAGGGCTAGCTGAAATCGATAAATTAGTTGTAAATTTACTATCAAAACAATGGTCTGCGAAAATTGAGAAGAATATCGTTAATATTCGCGAAGACTTTAATAAGCTTAAAGGGGAAATTGTTGAGTTTGATGCTAAAGTTCAAGCTTTTTTTGCTGCCTCAAATATTTCTTCTGAGTTGATAGAAGGTGAAATTTTACAACTAGAACGACAACAGGACACGATTGATGAGCATATTATTTCATTAATGGCGGGTGTTGAGCGTTTAACACTAGATATTATTCAGGAGTCTGAGCAGTTAGAAAGTAGCGCGGTCAAACGCACCGTTATCTTTACCTTGGTATCAGTATTGGTAGGGACATGTTTAGCATTTATGATTGCTAAAAATATTCGAGTTAATTTAAATAAAGGTATTTCCGTAGCACAACAGCTTAGTTCTGGTAATCTTGCCGTATCGTTTGTAGCTAATCAGCAACAGGATGAAGTAGGTCAGTTACTGAGGGAGCTTGAGTTGATGTCTCAGCACTTTCGTAAGGTGCTTAGTAAAGTGACAGAGTCTTCCATGCATATTTCTCAACTGGCCTCTACACTGTCGAACAACACATCAGATACAGCAAAGGATACCGAGGCGCAACAAAGTGGGATAGAGCAGATAGCTTCATCCATTACTGAAATGGTGAGTTCTATTCAGGAAGTATCAAAAAATGCCCATGTCGCTGCAGAGTCTACCCAGCATGCGGATCAACAGGCGACTGAAGGTCATGATATCGTTTCTGGCGTCACTGAATCGATTTCTACATTGGTAACCAGTGTCGAAAATACCAGTGAAGTGATAAAACAGTTGGCTAAAGAAACTGCTAATGTCGAATCAATTTTAGATGTTATTGGCAGCATTGCTGAACAAACGAATTTATTAGCACTCAATGCGGCTATTGAAGCTGCACGAGCAGGAGAACAAGGTAAAGGTTTTGCAGTAGTAGCGGATGAGGTTAGAAGTTTAGCATTAAGAACCCATGAATCGACTCAACAAATCCAGACATTAATTCGTAATCTTCAACAGCAGGCTTCTAACTCCGTCACTAAAATGGATGAAGGGTGTACTTATGCGGCAGAAACAGTACAGCGTGCAACAAAAGCGGAGGCATCGCTGAAAAATATTGCGAGTGCTGTAAATACGATAAACAGTATGAATATGCAAATTGCCAGTGCAGCAGAAGAGCAGAGCAGTGTGGCCGAATTAATAAATCAGTCAGTGGAAGACATTAGCCATAAAACCCAACTCAATGCAGAGCGGACACACCAAATTTCAAAAGAAAGTCATGACCTGTCTTCTTTAGCTGAAACATTGCAGTCAGCGGTTAAACAGTTTAAAACAAACTAGGGCCTGTTGACAGGCAGCTGCAACCAAGCGTATTACCTGGTCACAAGCTATTACCTGGCCAATAGTTGCGAGCTGTAGTGAATACAGTGGTTTCTTTAATGAATTATGTGGCTAAAGCACGCTTCTCTGCTTGTTGCTGCTTGCGTAATGTTAATGAGCGGTGTAAACGACTTACTTGCCAAGGCAGCATTAGCGTAAATAATGCACTAAGCCATGCGACACTTGCCATATGATCTAAGGCGCCTGTTTCACTGGTGGTTAAAATAAACGTTGAAACAGCAACGGCAAAACCACTGACTAAGTGGCGTGTGGCAGATTGTGCTGCCATATACCCCGCTCTTTGTTGAGGCGCGGGAATACGACTGTTGGTTGTCTGTACAGCAACATTGCGCATGGCATTAAAGGCCATAAAGCCAGCAAAAGTCACCATCACCGGCCATAATGCTGGTGGCATAAACCCTGTGAAGATAATGGTGAGAGAGCCTGCTGCAGCCAGCCACGTTATTGATACAGGTCCAAAGCGATCTACTAAACGACCAGTGATGTGCATAATCACATAGGTGGCCAATCCGCCAATCATATATAAAGTACCAATTTCCTCACGTGGAAAGCCTAAGTTAAACTGAATATAAGGCGATAAGTGAGGTATAAATAGAAAACTGGCAAAAATAGCTGTACCTGTAATACTCAGCCCTTGCAGCATCATTGGGTCTGCTAAGGCAGCTGTTATTTTAAATGGTGGTTTTTTACGGGCTGCTGCTAAGTGTTCACTTTGAGGTGGCAGCATCCAGAAAATCAGCGCCATTACAATCAGTGCACTGGCGCTGACCAGATAAAAGGGCGCTTGCCAATTAAACCAGTGAGCCATTTCCAGACCTAAAGGCACACCAATCACTGCTGCGGTAGGAAATGCACTCATTAATAATGCCATGGCTTTGCCGCGGCGCTCTTCAGGCACATGATCGATAACAATGGCTGTAGCCAGAGAAGCTGCAGGCCCTCCAAATAAACCGGCTGCAATACGTGCGGCAATCAGTGAATAAAAGCCGGTGGCGAGCGTGGCTAAAAAAGTACTGATAGTGAGCCCGGCCAAGCAACATAAAAGCGCCCAGCGACGATCGAAGCGATCTAAGCGGTTGGCTAGCAGTAATGCCATAAAAGCCGCAGCAAATGTATACACTCCTCCAATAAAACCGGCCTCATCGACAGGTATGGATAAGGCTTTGGCAAAATCTGGTCCCAAAGGCATGACCATCATGTAATCAACCATATTAATAAACTGCACAAGTACCATCAGCAAGATGACCGCTTGTTCTGAAGATGGGGTTAAGGACGCTTTAATATTCATTAACTACCTGCTAATTGTTGTATACCTTTCAATGCATGGGGTAAAAGTCTAAAGACTGTGCACGAACTATAAGTGTAGGTCTTGTGAAGATGAACGTTACTTAGCCCAATAGCATTCATAAAAATCAAATAAGACAGTTCGGTCGTAAAATTTTATTGATAATCATTATCATTTGCAATAATATTCATGGACACACACTGTTGTGTTCCCCCCTCAGCGCTAGACGGGATAAATAAGACAGGTCGTCGTTGTATGCTACGAGGTTTCCATGAATGAGAGTAAACGTTCCACAACAACTGGGGTTGATTTGATTGCGCAGTTTTATCAGCAGCAAACCCCGTTTTTCTTTACAACGGCTAATTACTCATTATTAACATCGGGTAATCAAGCTTCAGTAAACTTGGCATTAAATGATCGCGCTTTGTTTTCAACCATACAGGGGGTGTTGGCTGAAGCACAAGCGAAAGGAAGTGAGAATCCAATCATCGTAGGAGCTATTCCCTTTGCTGTAGACGCGCCAATGCATTTATGGGTGCCTGAAACGGTTAATTGGGGTAAACCTTTACCTGAGGTATCAAAAAATACAGCAGGTGATGTAAATCAAAGTAATAATATAACAAGTTCAAATAGTAACGGCTACGCCATTCAGCAGACACCTTTGCCAGAAACGTATATGCAGGGGGTTGAAAGTGCTTTGCAGCGGTTTAAACACTCAGAACTCAGTAAAGTTGTATTATCGCGTGCATTGGATATTTCATTGCCTCAGCAATTAGATATGTCTCAACTGCTGCATAAATTGGCGCAACATAACCGTGCAGGATACACCTTTGCCGTTTCTTTACCTGTTGATACACAACAGCAAAATAGTCACTGTAAGACACTTGTTGGTGCCAGCCCAGAATTGCTGATTAATAAACAAGGCACGGCTATTCGTACGAATCCTCTTGCAGG
The DNA here is from genome assembly GCF_018263875.1 of Zooshikella ganghwensis. Taxonomy (NCBI): domain Bacteria; kingdom Pseudomonadati; phylum Pseudomonadota; class Gammaproteobacteria; order Oceanospirillales; family Zooshikellaceae; genus Zooshikella; species Zooshikella ganghwensis. Next base: position 74,078 of record NZ_JAEVHG010000019.1, on the reverse strand, counting down.
CTCTGCGGCACGAAGTGCAGATCACCATGAAGATCAACAGCGTGCACATGCTTTATTGGACTCCACTAAAGACCAACATGAGCATGCCCTGGTGATTGAGTCAGTGAACTCAGCGCTTAAGCCATTTTGTAAAAATCTTTCAGTACCAAATCAACCCTCACTGATTCACACAGAAACATTGTGGCACTTGTCAACGGATATTTCTGGTGAACTGGTAAATCCTGCCACAACGGTTTTAGAGCTGGCGTCAGCACTTCATCCGACACCTGCTGTATGTGGCTTTCCTGCAAATCATGCGCGGGATGCCATTGCTGAAATTGAACCCTTTGATCGTGGTTTCTTTACAGGCATGGTGGGCTGGATGGATAGCCAGGGGAATGGTGAGTGGGTAGTGACGATTCGTTGTGCAGAGGTTGAAGCCCTTCGCTTACGTTTATTCGCAGGCGCTGGTGTAGTCTCAGGTTCCATTCCACAGCATGAATTAATGGAAACAGCAACTAAGTTTAAAACCATGCTAAATGCAGTGGGCTTGACCGATGTTGCAGAGGTTGCTTGATCACTATGGTTAATCCAGCAGAGAAAAATGCCTTTGCGGTAAATAATTTAAGTAATTTAGAGCAAGGCATGAATAACACACCGATGAGTGGACGATTAACATCGGTACCCGCTTGGCCGCCAGAAGTTGCTGAGCATTATCGGCAGGCGGGTTATTGGCAAGGCATTACCTTCGGTCAGCTGTTACGTGTGTGGGCAGAACAGCGAACGTATCAGTTAGCGATTATTGATACTAACCATCGATGGACATATCAACAGCTGGATAACCTGGCAGATCAACTTGCAGCAGGTTTAATTAAATTAGGTATTCAAGCAGGTGATTCTGTTGTTGTGCAAATGCCAAATCAAGCTGAGTTTTTTGCCATTTGTTTTGCGTTATTTCGTCTAGGCGCTTGGCCAATTATGGCATTACCGGGACATCGCCAGGCAGAAATCAGCTACTTTGGTGAGTTTGCCCAAGCAAAAGCCTACGTTATTGCGGATAAAAGTCATGGCTATGATTACCGCGCATTAGCCAGAAAGGTAAGAGCAAAAGCGACAACGGTTAAGCATGTCATCGTAGTGGGTGAGGCAGAAGAGTTTTTATCATTTAATGATTTGTTAACGATAGGCGATTTGTCGCTTGTCCAAGCGCTATCTGAGCCTGATCCAAGTATGCCAGCATTATTGCAATTGTCTGGAGGGACGACAGGTGCGCCAAAATTAATCCCACGCACTCATGATGATTATATTTATAGTTTAAAAGCCAGTGTTGATGTTTGTCGACTGACGTCTGATAGTAACTATTTATGCGTGTTGCCTGTTGCACATAACTTTCCATTATCATCTCCTGGCACATTGGGCACACTTTATGCCGGTGGAACGGTTATTTTAGCTGCAGACACACAGCCTGACCATTGTTGGCGATGGATAGCGCAAGAACAGGTAACGATGACAGCCCTAGTGCCACCCTTAGTTAATGTATGGTTACAAGCAAGACAACAGTTGTCGTGGGATATCAGTAGCCTTGAGGTTTTGCAGGTGGGTGGTGCTCGATTAAGTCCTGAGGTGGCCAAACAGATAGCGCCAGTATTAGGTTGTAAATTACAACAAGTGTTTGGTATGGCTGAAGGTTTAGTGAATTATACCCGTCTGGATGACAGTGAAGATGTCATCATTCATACCCAAGGTAAACCGATGTCATTAGCCGATGAAATTCGTATTGTTGATGACGATGATGAAGTGGTTCCTACGGGTACAGTCGGGCATTTACAAACACGAGGTCCCTATACTATTCAAGGTTATTTTAATGCACCAGAGCATAATCAAAAGGCCTTTACTAATGATGGTTATTATCGAACAGGGGACTGTGTTCGTTTAACAGAACAAGGTTATCTGGTTGTTGAAGGGCGGGCTAAAGACCAAATAAACCGAGGAGGGGAGAAAATTGCTGCCGAAGAAATTGAAAATTATTTAGTGACTCATCCAGCTGTGCAAGATGCAGCATTAGTGGCTGTAGCGGACGATGTACTCGGTGAGATGAGTTGTGCATTTATTATTGCATTACCGACAACAGAAGATAATCAACCAATCGACCCTCCGAAAAAAATTGAGTTAAAGCGTTTTTTGTTGGCGCAGGGTGTTGCTAATTACAAAATTCCTGACCGATTTGTGTTTATCAAACAGTTTCCAAAAACACCAGTTGGTAAAGTTAATAAAAAGCAGTTGCGTGCTTTGCTTGAAAGCGAAAACACGTAAGTGTAATCGGATTAAGAGCGGATAATTTTTCCAGCTTTTTTAGTGTTTTTTTATTAGATAATATTTTTTGTTGGAGGCTGGCTGCTGTGGCTATTCCACGGATTAGTAGTTATGAAATTCCATCACAAGATTGCTTTAGTGCAAATAAAGTGAAATGGACTGTTGACCCAAGACGTGCCGTATTACTGGTGCATGATATGCAACAGTATTTTCTCGATTTTTATGGTGATAATTCATCATTAATTGCCACTGTGATTGAGCATGTTCAACATATTAAACAACAATTAAAAACGCTTGGCGTGCCGGTTTACTACTCAGCGCAGCCTGGTAATCAAACACCACAACAGCGTGCTTTATTAACGGATTTTTGGGGTAAAGGACTTGCAGATGACCCAAACCAAACTGCAATAATTAACGAATTAGCTCCCGAAGCGGATGATCATGTATTAACAAAATGGCGGTACAGTGCATTTCAGCGTACTGATTTGCTGCAGCAAATGCGCCAACAGGGACGGGATCAGCTTATTATTTGTGGTGTTTATGCCCATATTGGCTGTCAATTAACCGCTGCAGATGCTTTTATGAATGATATTCAAGCTTTTTTTGTCACAGATGCGATCGCTGATTTTTCTTATGATGAGCATCTTAATGCAGTTAATTATGTTGCTCAGCGCTGTGGTTTTACACTATCAACAGCCTCATTACTGGATAGTTTAATTGAAAATAACATTGATCATACGACAGATGATGTTCATAATGCTCGGCCACATAACATAAGTACTCTAGTACACAGTGCTCAGCAAAAATCACCAGTAAAAACAATCGTTAATTGGCAACAACAAGTGGCTACTTGGCTCGATGTAGAGCTGGACGAGTTAGCGCCTGACGATAACTTAATAGAGTTGGGTTTAGACTCCATACGGGTAATGACTTTGTTAGAACAGTGGCAACAACAAGGGGTAAAAACCACCTTACTGGACCTGGCAGAGAATCCTACCTTAGCGGGTTGGGAACAGTTAGTTACGGGTTCACAAGCAGCATCTGTGTGAGGTAAGTAATGCAGTCGACAGCAGGAGCAGCGGGATTACCCACTAAGAATACACAACAAAGGGCTGGACGTCATTGGCAGCCACTGAGCCGTGCCCAGGCTGGGATATGGTATGCCCAACAGCGATTCCCGCAAAGTGTCGTATACAATACAGGGGAATACCTTGATATTCGCGGGCAATTAAATCTGGACTTTTTACAGCAGGCAATTAAGCAAGCTGTTTCAGAAGCCGATTCGCTTCACTGTCGATTTCAGTTAGTGGATGGTGCGCCACAGCAGTGTATTGATCATGAGCGGCAGCTTGAAGTAGCGGTCATTGATTGTAGTTGTGCTGCTGATCCTGTGGCAGATGCGCTGCAGTGGATGCAGAATGATGTATCAATACCCATGGACTTGCAGCAGGGACCACTGGTTCGCCAGGCCATTATTAAGGTATTTCCAGATCGCTATTTTTGGTATCAAGGCATCCACCATATTGCAATCGATGGTTATGGTTTTTCATTGCTGATTGCCCGCGTTGCTGAAATCTATCGGGCTTTAGTGAGCGCTTCCACCATCAAACCTTGCCTGTTTCAACCGCTTACAGTGCTGCTCAAGGAAGATCAGGATTACTGGCAGTCAGCAAAGTGCCAGCAGGATAAGCACTATTGGCTAGAGCAGTTTGCTACTTTACCAGAGCCATGCTCGTTGAGTGTCCGTCGCTACGCTGCAGATGCTCAATCTTGCCCACGTCGTCAGCAGGTTACCCTGAGTAATGAGTTGGTTGCGAATTTAAAAGCAATCAGCCAGCAGACAGATGTGAGTTGGCAGTTGGTATTTTACGCTGCAGTGGCAGGCTTTCAGCAGCGTATGACGCATACTGAAGCGCTGGTACTTGGGGTACCCATGATGGGGCGTTTTGGCTCAGTGAGTCTAAGAACCCCGACCATGCAAGTGAATGTTATTCCATTGCGCATTGCTATGACGGCAGAAACCTCGCTGGGTGAACTGATGGGCACAGTGGTTAAGCAGTTTCTGGGCGCGCGTCGTCATCAACGCTATCGGTTTGAGGCAATTCAACATGACCTTGGCTTAATTCAGCAGGGACGTCCGCTGTTTAATACCTTAGTCAATGTGTTGCCTTTTGAAGGTGATAGCGACTTTTTAGGTGAAACGGCGACACTTCATAATCTGGCTGCAGGCCCTGTTGATGATTTATCAATCTATTTATTTGTTCGTGATGGACGTTTTCAATTGGTCTTAGAGGGCAACCCTAGCTGTTATAGTGATGCTGATCTGGCATTACTGACTCAACGGTTACCGCATTTTCTAGAAAACTGGTGCCGAGCGGACCTCTCACAGCCTCTGGGCAGTTTGGGTATGTTGTTGCCTGGAGAGTTTGAGCAGCTGGTGAATGGCTTTAACCAGACTGCACATGTCGTACCCGAAACCACGCTAAATGCTTTACTAAAGACACAAGCGCATTTATCACCAAGTAATACAGCTGTCGTATTTGAAAACCACAGGTTAAGTTATGACGAACTATCTAATCAGGCGAATCAGCTGGCTCATTATCTTATTCAGCAAGGCGTAGGGCCAGGTAAATTTGTCGGGTTAGCTATTCCCAGAAGCCTGGCGTTGATTGTGGCCCAACAAGCTATTATTCGGGCTGGTGGTGCTTACCTACCGATTGATCCTGACTATCCTACTGAGCGTATTCGCTATATGCAGGACCATGCTCAGCCAGTGCTTATTCTGACCTGCCAATCGCTGGCCAGTCTGTTCAGCTTTCCTTGTGTTTTTGTTGATAACCTGTTGCATGATGGGGCCAATGCTTCTGGTGTGAACGTTCCCTGGCACTCAATGCCAAATCACTGGCCCTTAGCCAATGAAATGCGGCAGCCATTGCAGGCAACCGACCCTGCTTATGTTATTTATACCTCAGGCTCAACTGGCAAGCCTAAAGGGGTGGTGGTTTCTCACCGGGCAATTGTTAATCGGCTGTTATGGATGCAAGACCAATATGTGATTCGTTCTGGCTCCAAGGTTTTGCAGAAAACACCTTCCAGCTTTGATGTCTCGGTGTGGGAATTCTTTTGGCCGCTTATCACTGGTGCAACCCTTGTGGTAGCGCCTCCAGAACTTCATAAAGATCCGCAGGGCTTAGCGCAGCTGATTCAGCAGCAAGCTATCCAGGTCATGCATTTTGTGCCTTCAATGCTGCAAGCTTTTCTTGATTGTCCAGCAGCACAGAACTGTACGAGCTTACAAAAGGTCATGTGCAGTGGCGAAGCACTACCTCGTGATGCAGTGATCCAGTTTTATCAGTGCTTACCACAGGCTACTTTACATAATCTTTATGGTCCAACCGAGGCTGCTGTGGATGTGACTTATTGGGACTGTCCTCAGCACCAGGATTCAGCAACAGTGCCAATAGGTAAGCCGATCTGGAATACCCGGATGTATGTATTAGACCGGCAGTTACAACCTACGCCTGTTGGTGTTAAGGGTGAACTGTATATCGCGGGGCGTAATCTGGCTGAAGGCTATTTAGGGCAACGGGAACTCACTGCTGAGCGTTTTGTACCTGATCCCTTCGCTGAGAATGGCCAGCGTATGTACCGTACGGGTGATCTGGCCAGCTGGAACCCTCAAGGTGAGCTGGAATATTTTGGTCGTATGGATCATCAAGTTAAGTTGAGAGGGTTGCGTATCGAACTGGGTGAGATTGAGGCCGTGATGGCGCAGCAGCCACTGGTTGCCCAGGCGGCTGTTGCGATCAAACACTCACCCAGCAATGAACCGATGCTGGTGGGGTATATTGTGCCAACATTGGCCTCTGCAGCAGATCAGGATGAACTCATTACGGCTGTCCGAGAGGTGATAGTCAATCAGCTTCCAGATTATATGGTACCCCCAGTCATTCAAGTGCTATCAGCACTGCCGTTGTCTCCCAGCGGTAAGCTGGATCGTAAACAGTTATCTGATCCTGTGTTGAGCAGTCAGGCATTGAAAGATGCGCCAGCTTCGTTCAGAGAGCAGCAAATAGTTTCAATCATGGCTGAAGTCTTGGGTGTTTCCGTGCTGGGTCCGTATGACAACTTTTTTGCCCTAGGCGGTAACTCGCTTTCAGTGGTGAAATTAATAAGTCGTTTACAACAGGTAGTGGGTGTCGAGATACCACTGGGTACCGTGTTTGCGAAACCTACGGCAAAAGGCTTAGTGACGGCACTGGCTGCAGACAAACCACTCAATGATGGTTTGGAAATGCTGTTGCCACTGCGCACTCAAGGTTCAGGACGACCACTGTTTGCCATTCACCCTGCCGGAGGCTTGTGCTGGTGCTATAGCGGACTGTTACCTTACCTGCCAGTGGATACTCCAGTTTATGGGCTACAGGCACCTTTACTGGCAGCGGAAGAAGCTAGACCATATTTAAATGAGCAGCGTTCCTTAGCGTCAATGGCCAGTGACTATTTGGCTGTTATTAAGCAGGTACAACCTGAAGGTCCCTATCAATTGCTGGGCTGGTCCTTTGGCGGGATGTTGGCGCATGAGCTGGCAGCTCAGCTCCAACAGCAAGGTGAAGAGGTTCAGCTACTGGCACTGGTTGATGCTTACCCCTCAGATCAATGGCGCAATATGCCAGCCGTTGGTGAGCAGGAAGCACTGCAGGCATTGTTACGAATTGCAGGCTATGAGCCGGATACAGGGTTTCCTGACCACTTAACGCCGATGCAAACACGATCAATCTTAAAGCAGCAGGGTAGTGCGCTTGCGAGTTTATCTGAAGCAACCTGGCAGGCGATTACTCAGGTGGTGATTGATAACAGTCATTTGGTAAGGAGTTCAAACCACCAAGTATTTCAGGGTGATGCGGTATTTTTCCAGGCAACAGGACCTCGCCCAGAGATCAGTGTGGATTGTGATGGTTGGCAGCCGTATGTCACTGGACAGCTTCATTGTCATGATGTGCCTTGTACTCATGGCATGATGCTACAGCCACCTATGGTTGAACTGATAGGGAATACGCTAAGCAAGTGGATACAAGGAGGTGATGTGATATGAGTGTATTTGATTTACCTATGGCTCACTATCAGGTGGTGGAAAATCATCAAGGGGATCTGGCAATTTGGCCAGTATCCCTGGTGTTACCGCAAGGGTGGCAGGTACGTTTTAGCTCAGATAGTACACCTTCGTTATCGCCAGCTGTTTTACCTGGAGCGTCAAATGATGCTCAAAACGAACCCTTACCCTACAAAGCATGCTGTATGAAGTTTATTGCACAGCAAAACTTAGGGAGTGACTCTCAGGCTGATGTTGTCATGAATATCCCATCTGTGAATAAGCCATCCAGCGATGAAGAAGCGACCAAACTGTCATCACTGCAACCTGCAGCCCAAGGAATAACAGCGCTGTTTGATCACTATGACTTAGTGGGGGTGTCAGAGATGCACTGGCATCCTGCCGTTATTGCGGCATTTACAGACTTGTTACGTTCAGATGAACTGGCTGCGGTAGTCGATGACATTGTGGTTGAATTTGGTAATGCGGCCTATCAGTCGGTGGTCGATGAGTACGTGGCAGGAGCACCAGTTCCTGAGACAGAGCTGGCAAAAGCCTGGCAAAACACGTTGAATTTTGTGGTATGGCAGCCCAGTGGCTATCAGCAGCTTTTTAAAATGGTTCGTCAGCTGAACCAGCAACGACCAAAAAGCCAACAGCTGCGTATTGTGCTTGCGGAGCCTGCTTTTGACTGGGCCCAGATAAAGCAACCCAGTGACTGGCAAGCGCTTCAGGCAGCTCGTGACCAAGGCTATTACCAGCGCATTGAGTTAGAGGTGCTTAACAAAGGGCGTAAAGGTTTGATGATCTTTGGTGGTTATCATCTCACTCGACAGCCGATATCGCGAAATCGTGCTAAACAAGTAGCCTCAGCGAATACTGAAACTCCAGCGCAAAAGACAAGTAATTCGGTAATGGCAGTGAAGGCCACACTGGGAGAGCTGTTGGCAGAAAAGCAGCCTGGACGCAGCTATATGTTGTGGACAACGGATATCTTGCAGTTTGAATTACGGCATCGTTTGTTAAGTACTCCTAGCCATAATGCAGAGCCATCTTATGTCTGGCCTCAGGTCATTGCCTCTGAGCAAGGGTGGTTAGGGGCGTTACCCTTTGCAGCCTTAAACGCTGATTTGCCAGTTCAAACTTCAGTCTCTGCGGAGCAGGTGCCTCCCGTTAACTCGATGGTGGAAGGGGTGCTATTTCTTTCAGGGTTAGCGCGAGAGGTAAAACTACCTGAATCGGTGGTGGCTGACCAAGCTTGGCTAAGTACCATGTGGCAGCGCACAGAGCGGCTGCCTAAAGACTTTCGTCAGCGTCTACAGTCATTGCTGCCTGATACCTCAAACGTGACTGACAGTCAGAAAAATACCGCTACTCATAATCCTTAAATTAAATCAATAAGACCTGATGATGAGAGATGTAATGCATAGGGTTAGCTTTCAAGAAAGTACAGCGTTCCGCGCACTAAACACACTATGTTGGCTGTGCTTAGGATTACTACTGGTGGGCTGCCAACCAGATGAACAGTCTAACTCTGGGGAGGTGCAACAAAGTGCACAGCACAGTACTGAACAGCTGACCCGCCATAAGCAGGAATGGCAACGTTTTAACGATATTACCGGATTCGAGGTCACATTATCACAAGCACCTCAGCGTTTGGTGGTACTCAGTGAAATGGATCTGGATATGCTGTTAGCACTGGGTATTACGCCAGTAGGTACAACAGCAGGTCGTGGACAACCTGGTATTCCACGCTATTTAGCACAATATCAGCAGTTACAGGATATTCGCCTGGTTGGGCGGCTAGGACAGCCTAGCCTGGATGAATTGGTTCAACTACAGCCAGACCTGATTTTAGTAGGAGGGGTCATTAACCCTCAGCAGCTAAAGCAGTTAAGGAAAATTGCACCTACTGCAGTGAGTTATCAGTCTACTGATGATTGGCAGACAGCATTACAGCGAGTGGCAGGTTGGCTTAAGAAAGACGCTACCGCTACTCAGTTTATTCAGGATTATCAACAACAGGTTCAGTCTATTCGTCAGCAGCTTGGTGATCAGCAGCAGGCGACAGTAAGTGTCGTACGCTGGAATCCTCAAGGGCCTGGATACATGTTGCAAGATGCCTTTGTTAGCCATGTATTAGCTGATCTTCAGTTACAGCGGCCAACAGCACAGCGTCAGCCTGGACCTGGACACTCTCCACCTTTGAGTCTGGAGGCGTTGTCTTTAATTGATGGTGACTGGTTATTTGTGGGGACATTGACGGTTTCTGGTAAAGCAGTGGATGCCATGCAGACGATGCAGCAGATGCCCGTTTATCAGTCATTAAAAGCGGTACAGAATAAGCAAGTGGTTAATGTAGATGGCTCACTATGGACCAGTGTGGGTGGACCTTTAGCGGCAATGGCCGTACTCAAGGATGTGGCGGATAGTATGACACCCAAGTCATAAGGTTTTCGTCCATGTCCACAGAAAAAGCCGTTGATCGTTCTCTGATGACACAGCGCTCAGCTTTCTGGCGCTGTTTTTTAGTGTTAAAGCAGTTATTGGGTTTATCGTCCAGAGACCATAGCTCGTGGGCCAACCGACTGCTGCTGGTTTTCCTGGTGAATGGCGTGCTTATTGTTGCTTCCATGTTAGTGGGGGCGGGCTATATCAGCTTACAGGATAGCCTGTCATATCTCAGGTCATTAGTGATAGCGCCAGCGACTATCCAGCCTGCTGAGCAGTTGCCAGCCACAGTCTCTGTGGTGATGGAGACGATTCGTTGGCCAAGGACGCTGGCGGCAATATTAGCTGGAGGCAGTTTAGGTTTGGCAGGAGCGCTGATGCAACGTATTACCCGTAACCCGATTGCCGAGCCGGGCCTGTTAGGCATCAATGCTGGCGCTGCACTGGGGGTGGTGGCGGCTATTGTGTTCTTTGCTGCAGAAGCGGGCTTTCCTTATATGGTCGGAGCTTTAATCGGTGCACTGGCTGGGAATATGGTTATTGTCTTTGCCAGTCATCGTGTGCAGGCACCGATATCGCCCTTACGTTTGGTGCTGGTGGGGATTGCTGTTAATGCAACAGGCCAGGGCCTGACAGCCATGCTTTTGCTAACCAAGCAAACGGTTTTTGATCAGTTTCGATTTTGGATTTTGGGTTCATTAGCCGGCATTGAACTGGACCGGGTACTTGCTGTTTTGCCCTTTACCATAATAGGGATAGTGGTGGCGTTGTTATTAGTCAGGCCGTTGGCAGCATTACAATTAGGGGATGCCAGTGCGACGGCAATAGGTCATCACCCGAACCGGACTCGACTCGCATTATCGTTGGTTATTGCTTTGCTAGCAGGGAGTGCGGTGGCTTTGACGGGTCCCATTGCTTTTCTGGGGTTACTCGCGCCATTTTTAGCCCGCATGTTAGTGCGTGAGTCTACCCAGGGTTTGCTATTAATGGCCTTTGGCTTGGGCAGTGCTTTACTGCTAGCCATGGATATTTTAGGACGCTGGATAATGCAACCTTTTGAAATGCCTGTAGGCAGTATGCTGGTTGCTGTGGGAGCGCCACTGTTGATTTGGTTAGTGAGGAGTAAACGGCTCCAGCCGATGATGGTTCCAGGAGGGCGGCGTTCATGAGTCGCTCTCATTCAGTTGCCACGAAGGATACAGGTCGTGCTGGCAGGCAACGATTAAAAAGTATAAATATAAAAAAAATAGATTGTGCTTGTCTGCACTTTGCTCAATGGACGGTAACCTTCTCCAAGCGGGCTTTCTATCTTCACTTGCTGCTGTGGCTATTATTACTCGTCGCAAGCCTCTTTACCCTGATGCAAGGTTCGGTAGCCATCTCCTTTGGTGATTTTTGGTTGTTGTGTCAGGGAGCAGGGCAGTCGGCTCACCAACTCTTAGTGTGGGATATCCGCTGGCCCCGGTTATTAGCAGGCGTGTTAACGGGGGTTGCGCTAGCGGCGGCAGGTACCTTGTTACAGCAAATTACGCAGAACCGCTTGTCTTCACCAGAAGTATTGGGGGTGAATGAAGGTGCCACATTTTTATTATTATTGGGGTTACTGTTAAGTCCCTTGAATATACTGGGACCCTGGTGGTTAGCACCACTAGGAGCAGTGTTAGTGGGAATTATACTGGCCTTTTTGGCAGGGGGGATTGGAGGACGTGGCTATCAAATACTATTGGTTGGCGTAGCCCTGGCCTACTTTACCAGAGCACTGAATGACTTGGTGATTTCCAGGGCGACAGCCCAGCATGCCAGTGCAGTGCATAGTTGGACTTTAGGCAATTTAGCCAATAGTGATTACACCGAGCTGATGCCGGCCAGCTTACTGCTGATGCTCTGCCTGGTGAGCGCGTTCGGCGTAGCTTGGCACTTACGGTTATTTAAGTTCACTGAACCTCATGTCCAGTCCTTGGGTGTTAATGTTCGTCAAGTCCAGTTTATGGCCTTGGCCTTAGCATTAGTAATGGCTGGCCTTGGTGTGGGGATTGGTGGGCCTATCAGTTTTGTGGCGATTGCTGCCCCTATTTTAATTTCTCGCTGGTTACCCCCTCATGTACTAGGGCTCGGTAATAGCTGTTTGTTGGGAGGTATTGTCGTGATAGTGGCAGATACCTTAGGGCGTATCGTGTTAGCACCCAATGAAATTCCTGTGGGGGTTGTGACCAGCTTGCTGGGTGGACCTTTTTTGTTATGGGTTTTGTTGCAGGAAAAGGAAGTAAAACGTTGATGGCTGTTGCAATTCATGTCGAGCAGTTACAGGTGAGTTATGGTGATTATCTTGCCGTTAATAATGTTGATCTTCAGCTTAAAGCGGGCGAAGTGACTGTAATTGTGGGACCCAATGGTTGTGGTAAGTCAACCTTGTTGCAAAGTATGGCGCGTTTACATCGTCCCCAACAGGGACGTGTTTTAGTGAATCGTCATGATATTTGGCAGGCGCGACCCGCGCAGGTTGCAAAACAGTTGGCCCTCTTGCCTCAGACGCCAGAAGCTCCCGGCGAAATGTCGGTGTTAACGTTGATTCAATTTGGCCGTCACCCACATCAAGGGCTATTTCGTCAGTGGTCCAGCGATGATGAGCAGGCAGTCGAGGAAGCAATGGCCAAAACCGGAGTGACAGATTTGGCTACTCGCTCATTGCATGCGTTATCCGGAGGTCAGCGTCAGCGTTGCTGGTTGGCAATGGTCTTAGCGCAGCAAACACCTGTCGTATTATTGGACGAGCCGACCAGTATGCTAGATCCTGGTCATCAGTTGGAAGTATTGCAATTAGTCAAAGGATTAGCTCGACAGGGTAAAGCCATGGTATTGGTTTTACATGACTTGATCGCGGCAGCCCGTTTTGCCGATCATTTGGTGGCAATGCGGGCAGGAAGCGTTATTGCTAGTGGTGCCCCGCGGGAAATTTTAACCTCAGAGCTGGTTAGGCAACTGTACGATATTGAAGCAGATATTTTGCTGTCTCCTGATGATGAGGTACCTGTGGTGGTAGCCAAAGCACTTACTGCTAGGGAGGTGGCTTAATGCTTAAAGAAAGGCATAAGCCAGAGGACAATGCGTCTTTAACGCGTGCTGCTGCATTAGCGATGATTGGTGCAGATCAGTCGGTAAAATTCACAGGTCTTATTCCTAATAGCACAACAAGCACTTTATTTTCAGGTGGTTGTCACTATAAGGTGCAAGATGTTTATTTATCAGCATTTTCGCAGTTAGGTATCACATTACCTGATGGCTTAAACAAAGCGGTATTAAAACGTCAAATTGAGTTTATGGCGGGCCGTTATAGTGCACAACAGGCGTTGTATACCTTAGGCTTTAAGCAGCCGGTGATGATTCCCATAAATAGTGACCGAAGTCCATGCTGGCCTGCAGGCATCATTGGATCTATTACTCATAGTGAGCATATTGCTCTGGCTGTAGTCGCTAACTCAAAATATGTAACTGCACTCGGAGTTGATTTAGAAAAAGAAATTACACTTTCCGTTGCAAGGGATATTGCTAAGCAAATTATCTCATTGACGGAACAAAACAATTGTGCAAAATGGGGCTGTCCATTTAATTGGTTTTTAACCCTGGCTTTTTCCGCCAAAGAAAGCCTTTACAAAGCAATATATCCACACATAAATCAGTTTTTTGGTTTTGATGCAGCAGAGCTCATCGCACTAAATACAGTAGAACAATCCTTTCTGCTTCAGCTAACGCAGAGTTTATCTGAAAATTATCAAGCGGGTGATTGTTTTCAAGGTACATATACATACCAGAATGGTTTTATTTGTACGCTGATTATGTGTGTAAAAAATAGTTAATTCATTTATACCCATCGCTATGGGTATATGATTAAAAAAAGATACCCTAAAATCATTAGGGATAAAATATAATTTATCCGTGAAAGCCTGAGTTACAGACATTTTTTAGCAGTTAATTGCCGGGTCGCCACTGCCTTATCTGGTTAGACATGATGAAAGGTAGAAGTGCGAAAAAAGGCTCATGTCAAAGAAGTTGATGGTGCTTATGTCGTCTAAAACAGGTAACTCAGTTCGTATGTCTCCTGTCGCCCTTGCTGTAATTGCGACGGTGGCTAACCAATCTGCAATGGCCAATAAGGCTAATGATGAAACTTTACAGCTGGATAAGTATGTCGTTACTGCAACACAAACTTCCCATGAACTAACCACTGCGCCAGCATCGATGTCAGTGATTACAGGTAAAGAGTTACAGGAAACACCTGTATCAGATATTAGTGATGCTATACGACATACTGAAGGTGTTCATCTGGAGCAAAAAGGTGGTAATGGTCGTCGTGGAATTAATATCCGGGGGCTGAGCAGTGCGTATACACTGGTTTTGGTTAATGGCCGTCGCGTTGACTCTAATGTGACATTGATTAGGGGTAATGATTTTGATTTATCAACAATCCCTGTTGACCATATTGATCGTATAGAAATTGTACGTGGTCCTATGTCTGCACTTTATGGCTCAGAAGCCTTAGGTGGGGTGGTCAATATCATTACCAAAAAGGGCACCAATCAGTTTGAAGGTAATGCCAGTATTGATTTTTCATCACCATTTGGTAGTGATGGGGGGAATGAAACGCGCAACAGTGTCAGTCTAAGAGGCCCACTGGTTGAAAATAAATTATTCTACAGTTTAAGTGTGGATGCTCAACACCGTGATGCCTGGACACCTTATCAGGATGACCCTTCTACAACGAATGCCCAGGAAGATAAGTTATCGCCTATTGAGAAAAAAGAACTGTACAGTGTGGCAGGTAACTTAAACTGGAAAATAAATGATCAGCAAACGTTGGATTTAGATATCACCCATAATAAAGATGAGCGTGATGGTGAATTTTTACAGCGTAATAAAAACAGCATTACTGATCAGGAAATACGTCGTTATACTTATGGTTTAACTCACTCTGGTCAATGGGCATGGGGTGATTCCCAGCTACGTTATTATCGAGAGGATATGAACTTTACCGAGCGTGGTGCTTCAGGGGCAGGTAAAATGGAGCAAACCAACCAAACCGTGGATGGTTTTGTTTCTAAACTGTTTGGTGATCACTTGGTGACAACGGGGGCTGAATACCGTCATACCGAACTTGAAAATTCGCGGGATTTTAAAACCTCTGGTGAAGCCACTGTTTCTCAAAAAGCGGTATTTCTTCAAGATGAGTGGTTGATTAACCCCGAGTGGTCATTCACCTTAGGTGGTCGTCTGGATGACCATGAATATTTTGGAACCCATTTTTCACCCCGTGGTTATTTAGTGTATACGCCAACCGCAGCGTTAACCATTAAAGGGGGCGTGGGTAAAGCTTTTAAAGCACCTTCTTTATTGCAGTTGACTGAGGAATATCGATTAAAAAGTTGTGGTGGTAGCTGTTTTTTACGGGGTAATCCAAACTTAGAACCTGAAGTGGCCACCAGTTATGAGTTGGGTATTAATTACCAGCAGCCAGGTTGGCATGTGGGTGCAACAATATTTAGGACGGATATTGATGACTTGATTCAGCGCCAGTCCAGTGCACAAATAGTAGGTGACACAATCACTTTTGAAAATGTGGATGCGGCCCGCATTGATGGCTTAGAGCTAAGTGCTGGGGTGGATTTAACAAGCACAGTTTCTCTAAGTGCAAACTACACTTATACCGATGCTCGTGATAAAAACACCGATGAAATACTTCATAAACGTCCTCGTGAAAATGCTAACCTGCGTTTAGATTGGCAGGTAACGGATGCGATGGGCGCGTTTGTCAGAACCCATTATGTCGGTGAGCAAGAAGACTCAATCAGGAGGAAAGGTGATGTTGATTTGCAAGGCTATGCACTGACGGATATTGGTATGACATATCAGCTCACCAAAGACTTGCAACTAAGGACAGGTATTACCAATATTGAAGATAAAACCCAGGGCTATGATTCAGACTATGGGTTTTCTGAGCGAGGGAGAACGATTTATGCTGGGGTGAGTTTATCGTTTTAATTATACCTGTCGCGCGTGAATCAATTTGAACTTCTTAAATATGTTTGCTATTGCAAAATGTTCGCTGGGATGGAAAAGGCTGGATTATTTCTGCTGAACCATTTGCCGCAAGGAAGCGGCAACTGAGCCTCCAGGGAAGGATATACGGCGTGTTCAGCAGAGATATTCCTGGCTTTGGAATCAGGCTAACTTCACTCAATTATTTTTTATACCCATCACAAATGTATTGCTAGCTTTTGTTACGGTGGTCTCTTATTTACTCATCCCTTGATAACTGTACCTAAAAATAAATTGGTATTGGGACTATTTCAGAGTTACAAAAAAATACTATGAATTTTAATAAAGATATTATTGTTGTCTCAGGAGCAGCCAATGGTATTGGTTTAGCTACGGTAAATCATCTACTGGACACGGGAGCACATGTTGTTGCACTAGACAATGACAAAGCTGCACTTAATGTACTTTCTGAAAAAAAATGGCTGAATAAGTTAAACCTTTATACTTATCAGGTTGATGTTTCCAATAGTCACGAAGTTGAGCAGGCTATTCAGCAT
Source organism: Zooshikella ganghwensis (assembly GCF_018263875.1). NCBI lineage: Bacteria > Pseudomonadati > Pseudomonadota > Gammaproteobacteria > Oceanospirillales > Zooshikellaceae > Zooshikella > Zooshikella ganghwensis. The sequence continues at coordinate 57,656 of NZ_JAEVHG010000019.1, read as the reverse complement.
GTGGAGGAAAATATTGGCGCTATTAATAAATTAGTGTGTTCGTCGGGTATTTTGCGAATGGGCGCTTTAAATACCTTAAGCGATGAAGACTGGCATAGCACTTTTGCAGTGAATACAACAGGTGTTTTTAATCTTTGTCGTGCGGTAACGGTAAGAATGCAGCAACGACAATCAGGTGCTATTGTGGCTGTCAGTTCTAACGCGGCTTCTGTACCAAGAGCTAATATGGGTGCTTATGCAGCTTCGAAAGCCGCAGTCACAAGTTTTATTAAATGTTTAGGGTTAGAATTAGCGGCTGCGAATATTCGTTGTAATATTGTGTCGCCAGGCTCTACAGATACGCAAATGCAGCGGCAACTATGGACAGATGACTCAGGTCCGCAACGAGTTATTGACGGGGATTTAGCAAACCATCGGTTGGGTATTCCGTTACAAAAAATCGCAACGGTAGATGATATTGCACAAGCGATTTTATTTTTATTATCTGATCAGGCTCATCACATTACAATGCATGATTTGCGTGTTGATGGTGGTGCTACTCTGGGGTGCTAAAAAACACCTTTGTCCAAAGTCTGCATAACACTCGCCGAACACGCCGTTAATCCTTCCCTGGAGGCTTGGTTGCCGCTTCCTTGCGGCAAACAGTTCTGCGTGCGTTACCCAGCCTTTGTCTTGTCAGTGGCGTATATTGCATTGACACAACATTTAAAAGCTACTTTTCTTCTTGTAAGTCTTGTCAGCGGTGTATTCTTATGTGTAATGGTCCTGGGGTATTAACGACAGCGTTGATAATCCAGCTTATACGTTATATTTGCAGCACCTTCATCAATATGAATAATTGAATTTTTGCCTCTAACGGCTAAACGAAGTCTGGCTTTTAAATTAGCGGACTGTTCTCCACAGCGAGTATATGGCGTTTTACCTTCTGATATTAAAACAATATCTTGAGTGCTGCCGTAATCATAATAATAAGAACGTCGAGTTTTATGCTCTCGATGATTATTCAGCTGTCTTCTAATCGTTACTTTTGCTGCGCCATGGCTATTAAACTGAGCAGTGCCTTCAACACCTAAGCTTTTAAATCCTACGCGATAGCCTGTTGGAATTTTGATGGGGATATCTATGGTACAAATGCTAATAGCCTGGCCTCGACCAGAAGCTTTCGCATAGAATTGACTAAAAACTATGTCAATTGTACCGTCATCATTCGCATCAATAATAGTGCCACTTTTTGAGCAATAGCTTAACCGCCGCTTTGTAAAACGATTACGAGTTGGTGGCGGCTCTGCATGCTCTCCTACGTTTTCACCTCCAATGGTGACATTGCCAATTTCAGGTGTAAACGCTTCAGCCATCAGTGAAAATGTGGCAAGAGCACATGCAAAAAGTGACTTATAAACAACCATTAACCTACTTCCTTAATTGCTGTAACTACTGACTATTCCTATTTAAAAAAATACTACACTTAGAATGGTTTTATACATCTTCAGGCAGTGGGCAATCTTCAAATGTCACTGGTGGGATAGTAACTTGGTCAACACGTGTTGTTTGGCTTGATGTTAAGGCAACAGTGGGATCAAGATTGCGGGTATTGAGAATAATAGAGAGTTTTAAATAACTGGTTTTTCCGCAGGGTGTCATTTCTTCAGCAAGTCCTTTTTTTAATAACATTTCGCCACTTGCTGTACCATTAAACTCCCAAATGGATGCGGGACCTACATCACCGGCATAACGATAACGAAGGCTAACAACAGTTTTACTATTTTCACTTATATTGACATTACCTTTGACAATAGCTGGAGGGATAATGGCTTGCTTATTAGCAGGAACATTAACCGTATATTTCAGCAGGCAAACAGAACGATCTTCGTTTATCTCAGCATCGATTACTGTTTTTAATTCAGTAAATGATACGTTGATATTACCCGTTAACTCATCGTAACTTAGGGCTGAGCCTGTTTCACAACCTTTACCTAGTAATTTTATGTCACTGATAATGCCGTCGCTAAAAGAAAAGTGTGTTCTTTCATTTGCGTAACTTTGGGCACTAGTGGCGAGTACAGTAAGTAGAATACAACTGTACTTAATTAAATCTTTATACGACATTGTATTTTACCCTTCTAGTATCCCTGTAAAAGATTGAAATAAGGCCAGCAAATGCTGGCCAGAAAACAAGTTAGTTGTGCTTTAGAATTAGTTTTGGCACTGAACCATTTGATAGCCGTAGGTGACAACAGCATTGCTGCCAGCTGCTTCGTCAATCACCACACGTCCATTTTTAGCTTCTAAAGTAACAGAGGTTTTAAAGGTAACATCTTGACCACAGGGGCTGTAAGAATAGCCTGCAAAGTCTTTTCTAATAACTAGGTTTTGAGTGAAATCAGCAGGATAAAACTCCTGAATAGCTGCATTACCTGTAGTACCGGCTAAACGGTGACGTAAAGTAATCAGTCCTTTACCTTGGTCATTGATTTCAGCCGTACCCTCTAGGCCTACACGACTAATCGCAATTTGGAAACCTGCTGGCACTCGAATAGGAAATTTAATAACACAGGTTTTACGAACACGATTTAAGGTGTATGACTCAGCAAGAGGCTGGTCGTCAAAAATGATATCAAATGATTTATCAGGGTTTGTATCTACGAAGCCAGAACATCCCCCAAGAAAACGAACTTTATCAGGATCAATGCCAATGTTGCTATCAAATGCCATGGCTGAAGTTGATAGAGCTAAAGCAGATACTAAAGCTAGCGTTTTCATTATGCTACTCCTTGTTTTTATAATACTACTCTGTATGCGTTATCCAGTGTATACAGAGGCTATTAGATGGCTCTTGATGTATAAACTAATAATGAGCCTATCGAGTTGTTTTAATAAACACTGCGATGCCCATTATTACAGAGCATGTAGCCTAATAGTTTTATGATTTGTGTCAAGAGAAAATGTGAAATACTTTATTTGTAGTCTATTAGGCTGAGCAGTAGCTGTTTGTTAGACAATAAGACGATTTAAGTGCTATTTATTTTTAATAAATGAACAGCTATCAGAAAGACTTTTAGATGTGATGTCAGGCTGTAAAATATTTTTCTGTACTTTTATTAATTCGTTTATTTTGTTGGTAAGTTGCTTGCTGTTTGGAATGTTTTTGCTGATTAGAATATGTAAAATTGCATTAGATAATGGCTTTGGATGTAGGGTGAGTTTTTTTCTGTTATTTTCTGGAAGTTTTTCAATAAGTGATAAACCATTTAACCGGTTAACTACAGCCACTTTAATTCGTTTTGCTAATAGTAGCTTGGTAAGTAATTCATCTTTTCTGACAGTATGTAGTGGTATTTCATATTTTTGTATCGTTTGTTGTAAGGCTAAATTATAAGTATAGCTTTTTGTCACCCCAATGGGGGCTAAAAACCGTAAGTCATCAAGCGTATTCCAGTTTATAGATTCATCAGTAAGATGCATTAACACAATATGTGTTTCGAAAATCGGCTCGGAAACTCTAAACTGTTCGATATATTCTGGTGTGCATAACCAGGATGGTGTGGCGTGATGGCGACCCGCATAGGTTGTTGAAAGTGTTGCTTTCCAGTCACGATACCACATAAATTTTACGTCAATATCTTCAGTCGCAAAAAGCTTTTTCAACGCAATAGCATGGTAGCCATGGGGTGGCTCTTTAGTAAAATAGGGTGGCCATTCAGCGACCGCAAAACTAATGGTTTCTGCTTGTGCTGATAAAGTGCAGCAAGCTATGAGTATGCATATACGTTTGAAAGAGGATGAGCCTAACATCATTTGCTGTTCACTAATATGTATTCATTAAATGGTAGACTATTCATCACATAAGACGAGTGTTTTAATGTGTCACAAAGGTGTTTCAAGCCTGAACTGGAGTCATAGATATGAAGTTAATGGTGAGTATGCTCACAATGTTGCTTGTTTCTGGTTGTCATTTGCTGTCAACACAAGCCACGTTAGATCCTGCTTATAGAGATTACTTTTTACAGGACCATCAGCGGCAGTGTAAACGCGCTGCTGATAATTCGGGCGATCCTAGGGTATGTCCTTGCGTAGCGAACCGTATGTTGAACGAATTACCTGCACAAACCCATGATTGGTTACAACAGGCGTTTATTATTCGTCAACAACAACCCTCAATAAGTCATGACGCTATGTTAGAACAACTAGCCAAAACGACTGGCAAGACGTCTCATGAGCTGCAAAGTGCCATAGAGCAGTCATTAGGCAAGGCATTTGTTGAGGCACAGGCTATTTGTGTAAGGCGCTCACAAGAGTAATTAGGTATTACTAGCCCGTTAAAACCTGTTTGATTGAGTATAATTGTTAAGGTGTTAACGATTAAGGGATATACAAGTGTTGGCTTGTATTGAATTTATAAATATGTCATGTAAATTGGCGGAAGCTTATATTTGACTCGCTATACTACTGTTTTGAAACATCTGTTTTACTTTTGTTCAAAACGCTGTGCGGTAACGTTGCATGTTTATAATAGAGTGAACTACTACACGTTTTGTAAGCTACAAGTTCGGATTCTACTATCATTTGGGGTCTATCCGCTGAGACCAAATATTTGATATAAATAACGTGCATTAAATGAATTAGGTATTATCAATGAAGAAAACTGTTTTAGCACTCACGGCCGCTGCCGTGTTTACCACAGGATGTCAATCACCCAATCCTTATACTGGTGAATCAGAGTTTAATAAAACATCAAAGTATGGCGGAATCGGTGCATTGGCAGGTGCGGCTGTAGGAGCATTGGCAAATGGTAAGCGTGGTGCTTTAGCGGGTGCTGCTATTGGTGCTGCAGCGGGTGCTGGATGGGGCTATTACGTCGACCGTCAAGAAGATGCATTACGTCAACACCTTAGAAGTACAGGCGTAAAAGTCGTTCGTAATGGTGATCAGCTGTCGTTGATTATGCCCGGAAATATTACATTTAATACTGACTCTTATAATATTCAAGCAGGCTTTTATCGTACTCTAAACTCAGTGGGTATGGTTTTACGTGAGTTTGATCAGTCGGTAGTTGAAGTAGTAGGTCATACGGATAGTACGGGTGGACGTGCACATAATATGCAGCTTTCTGAAAACCGTGCGCGTAGTGTGTCTAGTTACTTGATAAATCAGGGCGTACTTGCTAACCGTGTCCGCTACTATGGTGTGGGACCAGATAGACCCATAGCCAGTAATGGTAATCCCCAAGGGCGTGCGCAAAATCGCCGTGTAGAGATTAACTTGCTGCCAATGTCTGGTGTACAGTACTAGTCGTTTTCCAAGATAACTCTTTTACTCGGGGAGGATGCCACAGTGTGGTCATTTGATCAGATGAGGTGTTCCCCCAAGTTGCTAACACCTGGCAGTTAAACTGCTGGGTATAAAGACTCATCGCGGCAACATTTCGCTGTGCGACTTCCCCATAAAATTGACTGGTAGGGAAGCGTTTTAAAAGGAAGTTAAATAACGCATATCCTAATCCCTGACGGAAATAGCTTGGCTGCACGGCCAGTAAAGGAATATAAATCAGTCTTGGCGCAATCTGCTCACAAAAAATCACGCCCTGTAGTTGTTGTCTACGATATATTCCCCAGCTAATGCTATTGGTAGGCAAAGCCAACATGCTTTGATAGGAAGAAGTGCTTTGATACGAAAGTGTCGTTGAATTATGAGCAAAACTTTCTCTAATCAAATCTTCTATACGTTTTTTTTCCTTGCGCCTGCTCGTGTCAATAAGGCGAATTAAAGAAGACTCATTCATTACACATAATACTGCTTTTGATGCTGGAAGCGAAACAAGCTAAGGATTTGCCGTATTCGCTTTGTTCAATATTACTGCTAAAAAAGGTCATTATTAACATTAGCATACAAACTTAAAGGTTATGTGCAGCAAATGTATACCCTTCACGAATGATTTCTAGGTTATCTTCACTCCTCCCCTCAATCACCTATTAATATAGGCTCATGGGGCTTCGTCACTCGATGGCCGCACCTAAAAACCATTCGTATTGGGTATATATGAAATGGCCCTGGTATGTATAAGTAAGCAATCTTAGCACTCAGTGTCAGATTATTTGGGTTTATACTTCTGTATATTGTTCGATGAGCTGGGATTTGCTTGTGAAGTTATTGCTATTAGTCATAGCGTTGGTGAGCAGTGGTTGGGTGCTGTTTTTCAGTGACGCTAAGGCAGAAACCTCAAATACTGATGTGGTGCGCTTAACCAATGGTGAGTGGCCACCTTTTATGTCTGAGCATTATAAAAACTATGGTGCAGCATCTGATATTGTCTCGCGGGCGTTTGCACTTCAAGGTATTAATGTTGAGTACGGTTTTTTTATGTGGGATAAAGCAATGAAATTGGCGGCTGCAGGGCATTGGGATGGTTCTTTAGTATGGACATGGAATCAAGAGCGTGAGCAACTCTTCCATTATAGTGATCCTGTGATAACGTTGCGAACCGTTTTTTTTCATCGGGTCGATACTTTGTTTGATTGGAAAAACTGGTCAGACCTTAAAGGAAAAAAAGTAGGGGCAACCCGGGGGTATTACTATGGAGAAGGATTTAAACAGGCAGAAGAAAGTCAACTGATTGAGGTTGTTCGCCAAGATACTGATTTGCAAAATATCAAGCGGTTACTTCGACGAAAGATAGATCTTTTTGTCGTTGATACAGAAATTGGTTATGAATTATTGAATACCCATTTTCCATCAGGTATTCGTCAGCTAGTCACCAGCCATCCTCGTCCGCTTCGTGAGACGAGCTTTCACTTACTGCTTACCAGAAGTGTGAAGCAGAGCGAATATTGGATGTCTTTATTTAATGTGGGCCTTAAGGAGCTAAAAAATAGGGGAGACTACGATCGTATTTTGGATGATGTAATACAAGGTCATTATCGGTTGAACAAGAATAAATAAATTTTAACCATTAGCAAAATACTTTTTATTATCCTCCAGTTATCTGCCAGCGCATAAAATTTAGACATCATTTCCTGTTAATGAGGCTACACTTAGACCAGAGCGAGTTTAAGGTTTAACTGGAGTTAGGGTTATGATGGTTACCTTTCTGAAAACACTATTTTCTGTTTTTCTGTTAATTAACAGTCTGTTTGCCATTGCTGAGAGCAAGATTAAGCTAACCAATGGTGAATGGCCGCCTTATATGTCTGAGAATTATAAACACAAAGGGCTGATCTCTCATATTGTTGAAGAGGTATTCAAAGCGGAAGGTATAACTGTCGAATATGGTTTTTTTCCATGGAAACGTGCATTTAAAGAAGCCGAGCAAGGGAAAGAATGGCAAGGCTCAGTTGGTTGGAGTAAAAATGCAGAACGTGAACAAACATTTTTTTATACTGAACCCATTATTGAACTAAAAGATGTTTTTTTTCATCGTAAAGACTTGCAGTTTGACTGGAAGACAATCGATGACCTGAAAAATTATAAAATCGGTGCATCCATCGGTTACTTTTATGGTAAAGACTTTGAAGATGCTGAAAAGAGTAAAAAAATCAAAGTGTCTCGTATTTCAAAGGATGAAAATAACCTGAAAAAGCTGGCAGCAGGGAAAATAGACTTATTCCCAGCTACATTGGAAGTAGGATATGAATTAATTGCAGATAAACTACCCGAAGGCACCAAAAATGTGCTGACGAATCATCCTCGTCCAGTAAGAACAACCAATTATCATTTGATTATTAATAAAAAAATTAAAGATGCTCAAAAATATGTTGATGCATTTAATAGTGGACTCAAAAAGCTTAAAGAATCAGGTAAGTATGAGCAATTGTTGAGTGACAGTATTGATGGTAAATACCGTCCCTAATCAACATGGTTTTGAATTTATTGTACATGGGAACAGTAATATATACTTTTTTAGCGCTTATTATCACTTTATCCTTTGGCTCTCAATCGGCGCTTGCTAGGGAGGTTATTCGTATTACCAGTGGTGAATGGCCTCCATTTATGTCTCAGAAGTATAAGCATTATGGTGCAGGCTCTCATCTGGTCACTGAAGCTTTTGCGCAAGAGGGTATCGCAGTTCAGTATGGATTTTATCCATGGAAACGATCCATGAAAGAAGCCCAAGAGGGCAATTGGGATGCGACTTTGTTATGGAGTAAGAATGAAGAACGGGAGGCGTTTTTTTACTATAGTGATTCTGTAATGACTTTACGAACCGTCTTTTTCCATCGTAAAGATATGCCTTTTGATTGGCAGGACTGGTCAGACTTGAAGGGATATAAGCTGGGTGTGACACGAGGGTATTATTATGGTGATGGGTTAAAAAAGGCAATCGAGCAAAAAATTATGGAAGTGGATATAGCAAACTCGGATGTTATCAATCTACATAAACTGTTGGCGGGGCGTATTCAGCTATTTGTTGTAGAGCCTGAAGTGGGCTATGAGTTACTCGCAGAGAATTTTCCAGACAGCAGTCGTGATTTATTGACCAACCACTCTCGTCCATTACGCGAAGGACATTGGTATTTGCTTATTTCTAAAAAAAGCCCTAAAGCATCTTATTGGTTAGAGAAATTCAATAAAGGTTTAAAAAAGATTATTGCTAATGGCACACATGATCAAATTATGGAGGATGTTTTGCTCGGCAAGTATCGGCCATAATTTTTTGTACTGAGTACTAAATTACTAAAGTAAATCAACTTATTCTTCGTCAGCTAAAGGCCATCCATGGCCTCTCGCATGTAAATTTCCTGACTAGATTAGCTATAGCCGGTCAATAGCAGGTTTTCTGCTTGTTCTAACTGCTCGTGATTTCCAGAGATAACGACAATATCATTGGCCAGTAAGGGTTGGTTTCTCCAGTCGTCTAGCTCAATATCATGACGTTTCAGGTGGTGAATTTCGATACCAAAGCGAGCTTCTAAATCGATGAGTTCCAGTGTTTTTCCAATACTGCTGGCATCAGCAGCAAGCTGAATACCATGCAGGAATGTTCTGGGAAGTCCTTTTTTATCAGTAATGGATGTGCGCTCTCCTTGATATAAGCCATGTAGCATTTGATAACGCTCTTGACGAACCGCATCTATTTGCTCACGAATTTGTTCAATAGGTGTACCCAGCATGACTAATACATGTTTTACCATCATTAAGCTGGACTCAAATATTTCAGGAATAACTTCTGTAGCACCCGTATTACGAAGTGATTCTAGGCTTGAGTCATCACGGGTACGCACAATAATTGGAATTTGCTGATTTTTTAAGCGGATCGCTTGGGTGATTTTTTCTGCATTTTCATCAACATCTACACAAATCACAACCAGGTTGGCACGGTCAAGCCCTGCAGCCTCTAATAAATCTGGACGGCGACAGTCACCAAAAAAGACTTTACGCTCAGCCTGGCAGGCTTCTTTAACTCGGACAGGGTCATCATCCATGGCGACATAAGGTAAATTTTGCTTATCTAAAAAGCGGCCAATGGATTGACCTACCCGACCATAACCACATATCAGCGTGTGATTGGTAACGGACTCTATGGCGGCAGCAATAACACTGGGTTCACTATTAAGCGTGGGTAGCTTTTGGCTAGTAAGTTTGTTAATAAACCAGTGGCTATAGCGGATGATGAAGGGTGTTGCTGACATAGAGAGAATAGTGACAGATAGCACCACAGCACTTTGGGTATTGGTTAATAATGTGTGTTGGTTGACCAGGGCAATCAATGCTAAACAGAACTCTCCACCCTGGGCAAGGTATAGTCCCGTTTTTAATGCAGTGCTTGGCGTGTCAGAGTGTTTTCGAGCTAGCCAGGTAATGACAATCCCTTTAAAGGCCAATAACAGTACAGTGAGAACTAAAATAAGGAGCCAGTGCTGCAGAAAGAGCGAAAGGTCTAGCATCATACCCACAGACACAAAAAACAAGCCCAGCAGTACATCACGGAAAGGCCGGATATCGTGTTCAACCTGATGGCGATAATGACTTTCACCCAGCATCATACCGGCAAGAAAGCCGCCTAAGGCCATAGAAAGATGCATCGAGTGGGTAACCCAGGCTGCCAGCAAGGCAATAACCAGTGCGGTTAGTACGAATAATTCTTCAGAACGAACCTTGGCTATTTCATGAAACAGGTGAGGTAGGATCCAGCGTCCAATCAAGAGCATGATACCCAGGAGTAAGCTACTTTTGACAAGCACTGAACCAAGTGCAAACCATAGGTTCTGTTCACCATTACCGGCGAGTACAGGGACAAGAATCAGGAAAAAAACGGCAGCAATATCTTGAAAAATTAAGACACCCATTGTTTGCTGGCCAACAGGTAATTTAAGCTCGTTGCGACTGGTTAATTCTTTCGAAACAATGGCCGTGGAAGACAGCGCTAAACCTGCTCCCAAAATGAGTGCGATAGGAAGTGGCAGGCCCAGTAAGAAGGCGACAATGGCAATACCTATTCCACAAAGTAAGACTTGATAACCACCCAGTCCAAATACAATACGCCGCAATGCCCACATATGAGCAAATGAAAACTCTAAACCAATTGAAAAAAGCAGGAAGACCACACCCATCTCAGCTAATAGTGCGATATTTTCTGACTCAGCGATGGTCTCTGTAGCCGCAGGTCCCAGCAATACACCCACAATAAGGTAACTTAAGGTAGCGGGTAATCGTAAGCGATGAAAAACAGCAATAGCGATAACAGAGCAGATAAAGATAACCAGTAGCTGGTTTAAAAGTGAAAAATCCATAATATTTCCGCTAACCAAATTACCCTAGGCGAATTAAGGAAACTTTCTCAAGTAGTGAACAGATAAAACTCAAATTAATACCTTAACACTTGATCCAAGGTATAGACTACAGATGTTCAGTAAATACTTCCTAAATGGCTTGATCAAAATGACTCCTTTTTTTAGTCACGACGCAAGTGATCTGAAACCGCTATGGGGCTTTTGAAGTTGAAGACAACCACATAAGAAGAAACCAAGAAGGTAATGATTGTCGTTGCTTGGATGACGTGAGACGCTTCGGTACCAATTTGCTGTGTACTGGCTGCAATATAAGCGATGAGTATGGAAAACTCACTGACTTGCCCCAGACGAAATCCCACTTCCCATGAGGTATGCAAGGGTTCTTTGAGCCATTGTAGCAGGTAGCGAAATACCCAAGGTTTTAGTATGAGGGCCACAATACTGAGGATTAATGCCGGTATGATTACTTCATCTAACAGGGATAAGTTAAAACTGGCGCCGACAGAAAAGAAAAACAAAATTAGAAAAAAGTCACGTAATGGCTTAAGGCTGATGGCAATGTATTGTGCGATAGGGCTAGTCGCGATGGTAATCCCCGCAATAAATGCACCAATTTCTGCCGATAAGCCAACATAGTTTGAAAGCTCGGCGAGTCCGAGACACCAACCAATAGCCACTAAAAATAAGTATTCATGAATACGGTCAAACTGTTGCATAATCGGTAAAATAATGAACTTGACCGCCAACCATGCCACAAGAATTAATATTGGAAGTGCTGCCAGTGCTATCGCTAGCTGAACACCACTACTGTCTTGTTGTTGATGGCTATATAAAAAGAGCAGCACAATAATGGCTATGACATCCTGCAGTAACAGAATACTGACTACCAGTTCACCAGTATGACGATGATGAAGCACCGTCGTAGGTAACAGTTTGATGCCAATGATTGTACTGGAGAACATCATGGCAGAGCCGATAATGACGGCTTCCAGTGTGGAGAAGTCAAAGGCAATGGCAATAAAGTAGCCCATGGCGGCAAAAATAATTGAGCTGGCAATACCGATAACCGCGCTTTTACTTAACATGCCTACTAAATGACTCGGTTGCATATCCAGCCCTAATAAAAAGAGCAGAAAGATAATGCCAATATGGGAAATATCTGATAATAGTCGGGTATCACCGATCCACTGCAAACCATAGGGTCCAAGTAAAGCGCCCAGGACAATATACGCCACCAGTAGTGGTTGCCGAGTATAAAGTGCTATGGTGGCTAACAACGCAGCGCCAGAAAAAATGAGGAAAAAAGAAAATACTAGCGACCCGTTGTCCATACTTGCCTCGTTACTCGCAATAGTGAGTGTTACCCTTGGTCTTTATGTTTATTCCTAGTGTACAGAAATTATTTAATAACAAAATGTACATAAAGTTGCTACTACCTAGCAGGCATTTTTAACTGTAGTAGATAATGGTGCCATACTGGGTATGGCACCATTATTGTCATAATAAACAGATAACTAAGGCAGGAGTCGTTTAGTGTAGACGGTGGCGAAATAGTGGCTGGGGGTGGTCAGTGGCCGCTTGATAGCTAACGGAGAAGTCGTTAAGCCCTCGTAAAGCTTCTTCTGGATCTTTTTCTGCCTGAAGTTTAAAAGCATCAAATCCGCAACGTTTTAGATAAAACAACTGATCATGTAGGACTTCACCAATAGCTCTTAACTCTCCCTGATAGCCCAAGCGTTCACGTATAATCCGTGCAATAGAGTAACCTCGGCCATCGGTAAATGATGGGAAGTTGACGGCAATAACTGCAAGCTGGTGAAGGTAAGGCGAGAGTGCTTCGGGTTCATGGTGACTGTCAAGCCAGACACCAATAGTGCCTGGATGTTGTTCAAGCAGTGAAGGGTTTGCTAAAAAGTCATCAACAGGAATGATACTGTGTTTAGCAAGTACATCACCTTCTGTATAAGTTGCGTAAAAGGTATAAGTATCACTGATAACTGTTTGATTTTTAATTATTACTGGCATAAACGCGATCCTTAAAAGGCTGGATGCCAATACGACGATAGGTGTCAATAAAAAGTTCTTCTGGCGTACGGTGTTTAAGATAAACATCAATAATGGATGTAATTACATCTGGCATCACATCACGGGCAAAGGAGGGACCTAAAATTTTGCCTAAACTGGCATCATTGTAAGCTGAGCCACCTAGTTGGACTTGATAAAACTCCTCACCTTTTTTATCAACACCTAAAATACCAATATGACCCACATGGTGGTGACCGCAGGCATTCATGCAGCCTGAAATATTGAGGTCTAAATCACCAATGTCATGTAAATAATCCAAATCATCAAAGCGACGCTGAATTGCTTCGGCAATGGGTAAGGATTTGGCATTGGCTAATGCACAGAAGTCTCCGCCAGGACAGCAGATAACATCAGTGAGTAGGCCGATATTGGGGGTGGCAAAGCCAAACTTTAAGGCTTCTTGCCACAGTGTGTATAAATGATCCTGCTGAACATCAGCAAGGACTAGGTTTTGCTGATGGCTGACACGGATTTCTCCAAAACTATACTGCTCCGCCAGATCTGCAGCAGCCTCAAGTTGTTTGTCTGTGGCATCACCAGGTGCTTGTGCTGTTGCTTTCAGTGATAAAGTGACGATGGCATAGCCTGGCACTTTATGGCCAGTTACATTACGTTGATACCAGTGTCGAAAGTTTGGGTCTTGCTGAAGGTGTTGCTGGAGCAAGGCACTTTCTGCAGGCAAGTCAATATAATCTGGGCTGCTAAAATGCTGACTGATTCGTTTGATTTCTGCTTCGGTCAGGGTCTGAGGGCCATCTTTGAGATGTTGCCATTCAGCATCAACCTTAGCCCGAAAGGCTTCAGCACCTAGCGCTTTGACTAGAATCTTAATACGTGCTTTATACTTGTTATCTCGACGACCGTAGCGGTTGTAAACTCGCAAAATAGCTTCTAAGTAAGTTAGCAAGTGCTGCTCAGGGAGAAAACTGCAGATTTCTGTACCGATCATTGGCGTACGACCTAAGCCGCCACCGACTAGCACACGAAAACCCAATTCTCCATGACTGTTTTGCTCGACATGTAAACCAATATCATGCACTTGAACAGCAGCACGATCCTGTTTGGCGCCATTGATTGCAATTTTAAATTTACGCGGTAAGTAAGCAAATTCAGGGTGAAATGTTGACCACTGGCGAATAATTTCACAATAAGGCCGAGGGTCTACCAGTTCATCAGCCGCTACACCTGCAAACTGATCAGTCGTAGTATTACGAATACAGTTACCACTGGTCTGTATGGCGTGCATTTCAACAGTAGCCAGCTCCGCTAAAATGTCAGGGACTCGCTCTAACTTAGGCCAGTTGTATTGCACGTTTTGTCGAGTACTGAAGTGAACGTAGCCTTTATCGTAGCGACGGGAAATTTCAGCCAACTTACGTATTTGTGGAGCTGAAACCATGCCATAGGGGATGGCGACACGCAGCATGGGTGCAAAGCGCTGGACATACAGGCCATTTTGCAGGCGCAATGGTAGAAACTCAGCATCAGTCAGTTTTCCCTCAAGATAACGCTGGGTCTGATCACGGAATTGAGCGACTCGCTCAGCGACGATTGTTTTATCGTAGGCGTCGTATTTATACATAATGCTCGCTTTCAGCCTGTACAATCTGGTGAATGGGTATAATAAGTCAAGGCATGTTTGCCTAAAGCGTTATTAGTACCAAACGAGTTACAAGGCGGCAGTCAAAATTAATATGAGTAACTTAGCAGAACCTATATATTCGATAAATGAATATTTTTCTATATATCTAGAATTAATTGATATAGATGACGCATAGCAATCTACTAGCAATGGATCAATCTAGCTATGGATAGGTAGTGTACATGTGGCGTATATCTAAGATACACTGTCGAGGATGCTTAAGGAGATAGCATACCCAAGGGTAAGGGTATAGGAATAATGAAAAAAACAGGTCAAGGAGAAGAGCCGATGAAAGAGGAAACATCATCAAACACAGATGGTCGTATCGACGCAATTGCGGTTATTGCATTAATCATCATTGCGGTTACCGCTATGGTCTACTGGGTGAGTGGACAATAAAACACTTTACCCTTAAAGCACGATACCCTTCGCGAATCAATTATAGGGTTTGCTGTATTTGCTCTTATTATTCCCTAAAAATTCTTCGCTATGGGTATATTGCTAAATATAATTATTTAATCAATAGATACGACAGATATGATGCACTGCAAAATATCTGCAATGTTGTCAAAGCCTTGTCATAGTTAATAGTTTGTTAATTAAGGACTTTCCCTGTTGTATCTATCTAGGTTTGTTAACTTCTTATAGTCTAGAGTGCTTTGAGAGCGACTTGAACTAAGCCTACCATGACTAGAATAAAGACGGCTGTAAATAGAATACCTACCAGCACGTAATGAAATGGTTTGCCCTGGCTAAAATCTTGTAGTCTTTTTTTCTGACTTTGTACACCAAATGCAGCCGCAAAGACACTTTGTAGTACGCCAAAAAAACTGACAGGTTTGTGCTGATCTGGACTATCTAGTTTAGGTGGCTTTTTAGTGTTGTTGCGAGAGTCTTTGAGCTGGGCGTTAGACTCCGTAATTATCGATTGACGATCCATGTCCATCAGTTTTGCTTCCATTGATTCTTTGAGTTTATAAATCATCCACTTTTGTATCGAAATAGTATGTAAGGCGTCAACCAATATTTATGCGTTGATTATCTGGACGATTTCATCGGTGGTTTTTAGCCGCTTAATGCGTTCGAATAAGCATTGTGCTTCTGTATGCTGAAGCCGTAAGTAACTTAACCATTGCTTTATGCGCTGCGGGTAATAGCGGCATTTGTCATGCTGGAGATCGTAAGTGGTATATTGCCATAAAAGGGTTTTTATCTGTTCCCAGTTAATTGGCGACTGTTGTTTTTTGATGACGGCTGGTAGATTGGGTAAAGCTAAGGCTCCACGACCAATCATTAAATCATGACACTGGGATAACGTCTGGCATTGTTTGGCATCTTGATCAGTCCAGATCTCACCATTGGCAATCAAGGGAATATTAACGACGGCCTTGATTTTGGCCAACCAGTGCCAATGGGCAGGAGGGCGATAACCTTCTGTTTTAGTGCGAGCGTGTATGATGATTTCCGTTGCTCCTGCCTCGGCAACAGCACAGGCATTTTCTAAGGCAAGCGTCTTGTCTTCATAACCGAGTCTCATTTTTACACTTACTGGCAACTCCTCTGGTACAGCACTGCGCACTGTAGCAACGATACGGTACAACAGCTCAGGGTCAGTCAATAAAATTGCACCACCTCGGCTGTTGTTAACCGTACGGGCAGGGCAGCCAAAGTTAAGATCAATACCGGGGGAGCCAAGCTCTACAGCGCGTAGTGCATTGGTAGCCAGCCACTCAGGGTGTTGCCCCAGTAACTGGATTCGAACAGGAACGCCTGACAAGGTTTTTCCTTGCTGGTGTAGTTCGGGGCATAAACGATAGAAGACACGGGGAGGGAGAAGCTGGTCAACAACGCGAACAAATTCAGTGATGCATAAATCGATGCCGCCTAATGATGTCAACAGATCACGCATTAAATAGTCAACAACACCTTCCATTGGCGCAAGGAATAAGCGCATAAACAAACCTATAAAAAGTGGGATTCTAACAAAAACATGTTGTTTTTTTTAGTGGGTTTTGATGTTTCAGTGTGTTGAAGACGCTGCCGTGTAATGGACTGTTTAAATATCAACTAAACCTTTACTGAACGCCCTGAAGAGTATGTCACTCAGCAGAGGCAATAAAAAAATCTTTGTGCAGTGAAAGCTTTGTTGATAAAGGCAGGTCCTTAGTACTGACTTTTATTGATTTCAGTCAATAACGTTTATTTGATTGTCTACACTGCATTGTGAAGTATTAATTCAATAGGAACCTTATGATGAAAAAGACAGCAGCATTATCTTTAGCCGTCGGTACACTTGTCGCAATGTCAAGCATTTCTACAACAGCTGTTGCAGGAAAGCCAGGCATGGAAAAGTGTTACGGTATTGTTAAAGCGGGTAAAAATGACTGTGGTGCTAATGGACACTCCTGTGCAGGACAAGCTGCAAAGGATGGTGACGCTAATGAGTGGATATTAGTGCCTGAAGGAACATGTGACAAAATTGTTGGATCAAGTACTGAGCCTAAAGATAAGAAGTGATGAGCGTACTTTCTTATCAAAACCATTGCAGGAAACTTCCTGCAATGGCGGGTATAGGTTTAAGACAGCCTCATTATGATGATTTTTTTAGCCAGCAGCCAAAAGTAGGCTGGGTTGAGGTTCATCCTGAAAACTACTTTGATATCCATAGCCCGCCTGCTGAGTGGTTATTAAAAATACGGCAACAGTATCCCTTAAGCCTGCATGGCGTTGGACTATCGCTAGGTTCGACGGATCCATTATCTGAAGAGCATCTCGCTAAGCTGGCAGAGTTGATCGCTATTTATGAACCGGCACTGATTTCTGAACATTTATGTTGGACTTCCCAGCAGGGCATTTATTTTCAAGACTTACTGCCATTGCCTCAAAGCAGTGAGGTTATTACACATCTTGTTCAGCGAATAGGGCAGGTACAAGATTATCTTAAGCGGCCAATTGCGATTGAAAATGTATCCAGTTACATACAAGTACCTGGTGGTGAAATGACAGAGTGGGAATTTTTACTATCTACCGCTAAACAAGCGGGCTGTTTAATTCTGTTGGATATTAATAATATTTATGTAAATGCTCAGAATCATGGTTTTTCAGCTAAAACCTTTATTGATGCAATTCCAGCTGATTGGGTAGCAGAAATACATTTGGCTGGACATACCTCTGTGACTTTAGAATCCGAAACAATATTAGTGGATACCCATGGTGATGTAGTGTGTGATGAGGTATGGGAGCTTTATCGATATGCTATCGCAAAGTATGGTCCTAAACCGACATTAATCGAATGGGATACAGACCTGCCTTCTTTAAACTGCTTAGTCGGTGAAGCGAATAAAGCACAATATATATTGGATAATGCGTATGACTGCGCTTCATGATTGGCAATGTCAATTTGCTCAATGGTTATTATCAAGCGATACACAGCAGGGCAACATCCAGCAATCAGCGTTAACAATAGGGCATCTAGAGCGATTAGGTCTCTATCGCAATAATGTCTTTGCTAATATAACGCATTCGTTGCAGAGTATTTTTCCTGTGCTGGAGCGACTACTTGGAGCATCCTGTTTTTCGTCACTATGCCACTGCTTTATTCAGCAGAGTCCTCCCGAAAAAGCAGCACTTAATCACTATGGTGGCCAGCTTGCTGATTTTATTTCATGCCAGGCTGCATTTAATGAATATCCTTATTTATCAGATGTTGCAAGGCTTGAGTGGGCTGTACATAGGGCATTTTTACAACCTAAGCTAAAATCCATTGACTCAAATATTTTAGCGTCTTTGGTAAACCATAATTTACTGGATATTCATTTATTTTTAGCCAGTAGCGTACAGCTTGTGAAGTCTAAGTTTCCAATTTTGTCAATCTGGCAGGCTAATCAGCCAACCGTTGTTAACTCGCCGACAGTGCACTTAGTAGAAAAGGACGAATATCTAGTTGTTTTTAGAGAGGCTGATCACTTTGTTATTGAGCCAATACCATCAAGTGAGTGGTTGTTTTTACATGCAATAGATCATACAGCTTCTCTAAACCAGGCATCTGAGCATGCTTTTGTGAGTAGTGCTGATTTTGATTTAGCTGCAAGCTTACAAAAGTATGTTGGCTCTGGTGTTATTGCTGAAGTACTGCCAGTAGTGGCAGATAATAATGGGAGTACGGGTAATGTCGAATAAATTGTTATGTGTTTATTGCGGGTTATGCCAAAAGAGTAATATTTATGTGGCTCCCATGGTGGACTTGGCGATGCGCTTATTTATCGGCTGGGTTTTTTGGAAGTCAGGTATGACTAAGTTTAATGGTATTGACCAAGCGATTTTCCTTTTCGAATATGAGTATAATGTACCACTACTATCGCCTGATATTGCCGCTTATTTAGCGATGTCTGCTGAGTTAGCATTGCCTGTATTACTTTGGCTAGGGCTTGGTACTCGTCTTGCGGCTGCTGGCTTAGCTATCATGACACTGGTTATTGAGATTTTTGTCTATCCAAATACTACAGAGCATTATTATTGGTTGCTGATACTTGCAAGTTTATGGTTTCGTGGTGGGGGTGCATTATCTTTAGACTATTTGATTTCTCGGCGTTTAGTTAATAGCCAGAGTAATTAAGAGTAGTTAGCTGTATCTTGTTTATAAAAAAGGCGTATGTATTACGTCTTTTAATATTTAACATCTTTAGACCATCCCAACATAAAGACTTACCTATATCCATACCACTAAACACATTAAGTCTAAACACAAGTAGGAAAACCTGTTATATCCAATCTAAACCATGATATTGAGTTTGTTTAGCTAATTCCTCTCGCTCTGTTAAGATGTACCCTGCCGTTGTATTTACATTACTATGGCCTGCAAACACTCTGACTTTTTCGAGATCTAGTTTGTGTTGATTCAACAAGTGAGTCAGTGCAGTATGACGTAATGCATGAAACCCCTTACTAACAATTGACTGCGCCATATGCGAGTCAATACCTGCTTGCTGCTCTATTAAGCTGATAATCAAAGACTTGTAAAAGGTCCTCAGTTGGCGTGTACTAATATTATTGCCGTAGAGAAGAGGTGTGTGTTGTTTAATTGGCTTAACGGAAGGGGCAAAAGGAAATGTATCAAATGCAGTTAATTGCTCTGGTGCTCCATGGATTCGACGAAATCGATAAATACTTTCCATCACCATATCATTCAGTGGAATATTCCTTCTTGCTGAGCCTTTACCCAGCACTTCCCATGTATAACCAAAGTCTGTTTTATAAATAGAGTCATGGGTATGAGTGCATAATTCATGTTCCCTTGCGGCAGTACCATAAGCAATACTAATAAAGTAGCGTGCCCGCTCATAATACAACTGTTGTCGTTGAGTTGACTTGGGTAGCCGTTGTACTGCGTGACAAATAAAAGACCATTCATCTAAACTGTATGCCCCCTGAGACCCGTGGCCTTGTGCATACTTTTCACCGAGTTTTTGCATCCCGGAAGCAGGATTCCGATCTAAATAACCCTGTTGGTGTAAAAAGCTCAGTAGCGAGGCAATAACCCGCATAATATTGTCAAAACCACTGCCTTTTTTTACAGGAAATGGAAATAACTCTGCAATGGTATACGAGGCTTGGTTTGGAGCACAGCGCCAATGTGAGGGTGGCGCTTGCAAAAAGGGATAGTACTGCTGTAGATCTTTCAAAGTAAGTTGCTTGAGTGTTATACCTTGTTGCCAATTGAGCCAGGCCAGGAAACGTTGGCATTCTCGTTGGTAGCGACGCAAAGTGTGTTCAGAGCGTCCACCACGCGCTTGAAGAAAAATAGCGATTGCTTCTACATCATTATTTGCACCAATACCATTATTTGAGGGAGGTGAGGGTAAATGTGATAGGGTGGATGTCTCAGCTAAAGCTGTGATGCTTAATTCAAGTGGCTTCATTCTGGTTTGAGCTATAAATCAACTGACTCTCGAAGTATTCTATATTAGAGAGATGCCAGCTGAACCACAAGAATACTATAAATAATTTGTATAGGCCTTAATTTAATATTCGCCAAGCTGCTTGACACATTTGCTGACGGAATCAGGGTCGCTGCATGCATCATAGTCAAAATAGCTTTGCATCCACTGGCGGTATAGTCCTTTTGAATGAATATCCCCTAATTCATCCCATATTTCCTTAACAAATGTAGGGTACTTTGTTTGCATCTGTTTGGAAAACATCAAGTACATTGGAATAGTTTCGACAGGGATGGGTTCCATCACTATATCCTTAAAGCGGTCATCCTTTTCCAAAAGTGGTTTTGCGATTGTATAGAAGCCAACAAAGCCCGCTAGGTGTTCTTTTTTTACTCTTAATAGTAGTTTTTCCTGACTAAAGTCTTCGACAACATCAATACCCATATTATTAAGTGTATCCACAATAGAAAAACCCAGTGTTGCTCCCAAAGGGCCATTTAAATTTTCAAAGGCTGCACCATCCCACGTAATTGGAGCATCTTTTAGCTTAAATAGATGAAAGCTGTTGCTAATCATTTTTCTAGTGGTATCGATTTGGCCGTTTTTGAAAGGGTAAACACCAAATTCTAAACGCTTTTGTAGGTAGACTGAGTGGAAGGTGGCATCAATACTATTTTGTTTAAGTTGCATTAGGCAACGTTTCCATGGGGAGCGGACATGGACCACATTAAAATGATACTTCTCGGCCAGATGTTGGATGATTTGCAGGCTAATACCTGGCTTTGAGCTCACAATAGGCTCGTCCTTTGTATTGAGCACAAAAGGAAAATTTGCTTTAGGTATGTAACAGAAACTGATCGTAGCAGGCTTATCAGTTGTTGCTGCACTACCTATTGATGAAACGATTAGAAGCAAAGCTATGTAAAGCCAATGAGTACTCATTCAGGGGCTCAGTAATAAACGGCTTCATGAATTAACTATACCCTTCACGAATGATTTCTAGGTTTTGTTATCTTCATTCCTCACCCCAATCACCTATTAATATAGGCTCATGGGTAATATAGACTCATGGGGCTTCGTCACTCGATGGCCGCACCTAAAAACCATTCGTATTGGGTATATATACTAATAATGACCACACCTCCATGAGTAATCAGAGTAGCAGTTAATTCTAGCGGTAGCTTGCTTTACCTGTTTAAGGAGCCACAGGTTCTGTGGTCGATGCAGTTTCCACTTCAGCAGAAGCATCTAACTCTGCTTGAAACTTCTCAAAGACCTTATAGTGAGTTTCTGACATGGGAAGGTCAGCAAGTGCTTGCCAGGCAATTTCTCGTACAACCCAGTCTTCATCATCATTTTTAACAAGATCTGCAAGTGCACTGGCAACAGATTGATCTGAGTATCGAGATTGTGCAAGGGCAAAAGCGGCACCAGCACGAACATCTGCTGAGTTGTCCTGTAATGCGTCAACAACCGGGTCAAGGTTTTCCCTATCATTAGCCCAGTTAGCAACAGCGATCATTGCGCGTCGACGTAACTCAGGATCATCATTTTGCGTTAATGGTTTTAAGGTATTAATTATTTGAGTTGTTTCTTGTGGGCTTGCAGGATGTTTTGGTAACGCATAAAGGGCTGCCCCCATAACGTTTTTATTGGCTGTACTGGAAAGAAGCTTGATAACATGGCCTCGCTGTTTTTCTCCATAGATACCCAGCCTTGCCATTAGCTCTAACCCGGCAATTTTCTCTTCTGATGTGCTTCCTTCCACAAGCTCTAGGGATGCCGCTTCAACTTCAGGATCTTGAATGACACCCAGTAAAGCGCCTAAGATCTGACCTGTTTCTGAATTTAACCCATTTTTAAACTGTGTAATAGCCCATTTTAGTGCAGCTGGGTTATGGCTCATTTCATACAACAGCTGTGCTTGAAGCGCACTTTGAATGCTTTCTGCATAAGGTGATGGTTGATTAAGGGCTTCTTCTAATTGACCAAATAAATCCTTAGCCATTAAAGCCTTGGGTGGTTCAGTCACTTCTGATGTTTGTGCTTCAACTTCAGGCTTGGGGATGGGAGTTGTTAAATCTGGCTTGTTTTCAGCGAGAGTAATAGCCGATATGTTAGGATCAGAACACGTATTAATAGTGGTATCTGATTGAACTACAGCAGGAGAGGGAGGGACTGCTGGTGTTGTGGTAGTGCTTGAATGTCCCAAATAAAAACCAACTACAGTACTGATCAACGAAGAGCATAACACAGTTGCGCTAAGCTTCATGTTCAGGTTCATTTTAATCTCCTACGACTGAGACACTCTCTTCCTTTAAGATATATGCTTAAGATGAACATGCGTTGAGTGTTCATCCTGAAAACTGTCATAACGTGTTAATTTATTCTTAAATGAAAATGATCATGGTGGTTTGGCCAACACATGACGTATGATAAGCCAGACTTACCGGGTTTCTGCCGGCATTCAGCTCTTCGCTTACCTGCATAACGAGGTAGCATGCTGAACATGTTTTTGTCATTGAAAAAGACTAAGTTAACTTTGAAGTATTTTTGCAGATAGCTATTAAGAAATTCTCGGCTGCGTTTGTATGAATAACTATTTTTATAAATCGTTGAGCCTTGGCGAAGCCCGTCTTTTCTAATAAGCCGAATATCAACATCTATACCTTTACGGTGACTTGCATGGCCTCGAATAAAACCACCTTTTTGAAAGGATATATCACCAATCCCAATTTCTCCCCAGGTTGGCTTCTCTTTTTTCCACGCGGCGGCAACACGTTGCAGTCCATAAACTAATCTAGGCTTTCCCCAAGCACGTTTAGCTGATGTATAAGTATAAAAGCCACGGCCTCCTGCAGGCATTTGGATAAAACTGGTTTTGGATTTAGGACGGGAGGAGCTAACACCGTTTAAGTATTTGCCATGAACCCAACGTTCATTGCCATTAAAAAATATCTTAAACCAAGGCCCGCGTTTTATAGAGTAAGCCCATTCGGCCCCTTTGCTCGTTAAGTTTACAACACGATAAGAGGTGCCGGGACCACTTCGAACTTTCAACTGTGTTGCGGTAACAACGCCATTTGGTAAGCTGCTTGAAACAACATACTGACCATAAACCCAGCCAGCCTGATTATTAATCCAGATTTTGTGCCAGCCACTGCTTTTAGCAATGGATACATAGACCTGATCTTGACTGATACGACCGATGATCTTATGTTGAGTACCAGGCCCGCTTCTCACATTAAGTGCTGTCGCGTTGACCTTAATGCTCTGACCACCATATGCGCTAACACTGATTAAGCTAAAAGAATACAGCAATACTAGGGTTAATTTTTGTAGTAATGCTCTGCTAGCAGTTAACTTCACTTGCATAAATTAAGACCTATTGCCAACAGCGACTCATGTTTGAAAAATAATTGAAATCGCGAACACCCCAGAAAAACGATACGACAAATCCCCCGTATTTTTTTAACTGTGTTGTATTGCTTGTGGTTTTTGCCATATGGGGGTAAATGCATGCTTTTACTGATACGTGTAGTGTTGATTGAGTTGGTAGGTGTATAGAGTGCAAATAAAAGAAAAGAATGTATATGAAGTATGTAACAGACTGTTCAATTGTTATTTTTTTATAAAACTTATTAATCAATCTGCTATTGATGTCTCTAAAATTTTGCAACTTAAGTCTCGTAATATCTGCGATATTGCAAGGCTCGAATGGTTATAAGCCTGGATGTATCCACACATTTCTAATGTGCAGGACAATTACTGTTTCGGGGCAACTAGATGCAGCTGTTTTAGGAATGGCTCTTTGAAAAAATGGATTGGTTAAAAGCAAGGTATAAGAATAGTTTCAGTTTTTACTGTTAGGCACTAGGTTTTCGTTGCTTCAAATACCTGCCAATAGCAACCAAATCGATAGGCTTGGTGTAAATGCCAATAAAGTGGAGATGTGTCTAATCCACTTAATGTCTGATAGTCACCAAAGCTCGCGAAGCTTAAATAGCATTGACCGTTAGTCTTTAGATAAAAGTGGACTTGACTTAAAAAGTCATCATATAGTTTTTTTATGTTAATAGTTAAATAATCCCAGCCACCTTCAAGGATTGGAAGGTTGGCAATGATTACATCAAAAAGCTTGCTGTTTGCTGGTAATGCTTCAAAGAGATAACCCTGATAAACACAAATATTATCTACTTGGTGTCGGGCAATATTTTCTTTGCAGTTTGCAATGGCTACTGGGTCAATATCACAAGCAACGACTTTTCTGGCCCCCTGAAATACTGAGTAAAGCGCTAAAATACCACTACCAGTTCCAAGATCAAGCACAACTTTTTCAGAGAGGTCAGGCAGTTTAGTTAATAGAAAACTAGTAGAGTGGGTCAGCTCCGTGCTTGGACAAAAAACTTGTTGATAAACAATGATGGGAATATTGGCAACGCTATAACTTTTAGTGAAGCGCTGTTGATTCGCTGTGAGCCAGAGTTGGCAATAGGTTTCTTGAGAAATATTTTCTGGAATACGCACGATTGCTCCCTGTGATTAATCAGGTGCTTTCTTTGATTCCATTTTGACTATTAGGGTTAGATTAGGAGAAAGGAGATAACCAGGGAAAGATAAAATATGAATAAAAAAATAACGGATGGAGTAATAGACTTCACCCGCTTTAATATATTTGACCTAACAAATGAACACCATTATGTAATCACATTTACTTGGAAATTACAAATGAGGTGGCATAAAAATACGTAAGCAAAAAAAAGAGGGGCAAATGCCCCTCAAAGGTTAATGCTCCAAGTAGTTATACGAGTTGGTTACTCATTTCTTTGGCAAATGCTTCAGCATTTAAGCCAACAAGTAAGTGCAATTTGTTGTTATCAAGTTTAACAACCCCATTTGCACCAGCTTGTTCAAGGGTAGCTGTATCAACAGCGTTACCATCTTTTACTTCTATCAGTAGACGTGTTGTTGCACAGCATTCAACGTTACTGATATTGGAGGCTCCCCCCAACGCTAGAATAAAGTTTTTAACTTTTTCTGGTACGCTGGGGTCATGCGCCTTTGGGCTGGTGGGTACTCCTTCAGCTGAAGTTGCAGCTACAGGTGTAACAACTTCATCATCGGCTGATGAGTTTTTCAGATATTCTTCCATATCTGTCTTGAAGTTCTCAGACTGAGGACCAAAGATTGCTTGAACCCCGTTACCGACTACAACACAGCCAGCAGCACCTAAGGCTTTTAGTTTAGCTTGATCAACTTTCGCTACATCGTTGACTGAGATGCGTAGACGAGTGATACATGCATCAAGGCTGGTGATGTTTTGTCTACCACCGAAAGCGATAACAAGCTGTTTAGAGAAGGCAAAGGCTCCATCTGCATGAGCTTCTTCCAGAGTATGCCCCACAACTTCATCTTCACGACCAGGTGTTTTCAAATTAAATTTGACGATTACTGTGCGGAATACGAAGTAGTAAACAGCTGCCCAGAGAGGTCCAATTACTAAGAACCACAGTGCATTTGAAGATTGATTAAACAGTACTATGTAATCAATCAAGCCATGAGAGAAGGTAGTACCGTGTTTGATACCCAGAGCGATACAAGTGTAGAAAGCTGCACCAGCTAATAAAGCATGGATAGCATATAGAACAGGAGCAACAAACAGGAAGGCAAACTCGATAGGCTCAGTGATACCTGTCAGGAATGAAGTCAACGCGGCTGACATCATGATACCGCCAATTTTGGCACGGTTTTCAGGCTTAGCGGTATGCCAAATAGCAATAGCAGCTGCAGGTAGACCCCACATTTTGAACAGATAGCCACCCGCTAAGTTTCCTGCGGTTGGATCATAAGCGATATAACGGTGGATTTCACCACGAACAGTTTCACCTGCGCTGTTAACAAACTCACCCACTTCGAAGAAGAAAGGTACGTTCCAGATATGGTGTAAACCGAAAGGAATTAATGAGCGCTCGACAACCCCGTAGATGGTGAAGGCAAGGCCAGGGCTTTCACTCGCTGCCCAGTGAGAGAAGCTTTTGATCGCGCCGCCAATAGGAGGCCAAATGAAGCTTAAGACGGCACCTAATGCGATGGCAGCAAATGCGGTCACGATTGGCACAAAGCGCTTACCGGCAAAAAAGCCTAAGTACTGGGGAAGCTTTATGCGGTAGAACTTGTTGAATAAGCCTCCCGCAATACCACCTATGGCTATACCACCAAATACCCCAGTATCTATGGAGTTGATCCCCATAATGGCTTTGGTTTCAACACCGTTAGCACCAGAGATAACACCCATCGTACCTAGAAGTACAGCATATCCTACAACGGCTGCTAGAGAGGCAACCCCGTCATTCTGGGTTAAGCCTAATGCTACACCGATGGCAAAGATTAGTGGCAGGTTGCCAAAAATAGCACCACCCGCTTGCTCCATTACACTGGAGAGCATTTCTGGTAACCAAGTGAAATCTGCGGCACCGACGCCTAACAGAATACCTGCTACCGGTAGTACTGATACTGGTAGCATCAGCGCCTTACCGATCTTTTGCAAGAATGCAAAAGAAGACTTGAAGTCAATCATTGTGTCCTCCTTCCTTTTTCAAGGAAACTGCTTTTTTATTTAAATTGTTTTGTACTGCTCATTTCATTTTTCTAAATTAATTTTTCTTACTTCGGCTGCAGACTCAAGATTGAGGGCTTTCTCTGCTAACTGCTGACAGTCAGCAAGTTTGAGGCCTCTAATCTGAGCTTTTATTTCAGGTATACAAGGAACACTGACACTCAACTCATCAACACCTAGCCCGACAAGTAGAGGTACTGCCTGAGGATCAGAAGCAACAGCACCACATACTCCTACCCATTTGCCATGCTGGTGAGCACCTTCAACCGTTTGTTTTACCAGGCGCAAAATACCTGGATGGAGGCTATCAATTTTCGCTGCCAGTTCGGGGTGTCCCCGATCCATCGCGAGGGTGTATTGAGTAAGGTCGTTGGTGCCGATTGAGAAAAAGTCAACTTCACGGGCAAACTGCTCTGCCATCACTGCAGTAACAGGCACTTCAACCATGATTCCTATTTCAACGGAGCCAACATTTAGTTTCTCTTGCTCTTCCCGAATCATTGCTTTTGCTTGGCGGAGTTCGTCAAGGTTAGCAATCATTGGAAACATAATGCGCATCTTACAGCCGTTAGCGGCTTTTAAGATTGCCCGAATTTGAGTACGGAGAATATCTGGGTAGGCAAGGCCAATCCGGATACCACGCTGTCCCAAAAAGGGGTTTTCTTCGTCAGGTAAGCGCAAGTAGGGTAGGGGTTTATCACCACCTACATCCAGCGTACGGATGATAAGTGGACGATTCTTTCCAAGGGTATTAGCGATGTTGCTATAAATAGTGAATTGGTCTTCTTCACTAGGCTCGGTAGTGCGGTCAAGATAAAGAAACTCAGAGCGTAATAGACCAACGCCTTCACCGCCCATTTTAACGGCTTCAACAGCTTCCTGCTCATTACCAATATTAGCCGCCACTTCAATACGATGGCCATCAGTGGTTACTGCAGGGTCATTTGCGGCTGCTAAGTCTGCTTGACGCTTCTTAGCAATAGCCTTTTTGCGAGCAATAGCTTCATCAATTGTTGCTTGATCAGGGTTTAGGCGAAGCTCACCTTTTCCACCATCTAAGATCGCTGGAGTGTTGTTAGCCACTTCGAGTAAGCGTTCATTCAGGCCAGCAACATAGGGCACATCTAGAGAGCGGGCAATAATTGCTGCGTGTGAGGAGGTTCCACCCAGTACGGTACAAAGTCCAATAACTTTGCTACGGTCTAAGTTTGCGGTGTCGGATGGAGTTAAGTCCTCTGCGACTAAGATAGCATTCTCAGGTAGTTCTATATGGCTTTCTTCTTCACCCAGTAGGCAGCTCAGTACACGACGACCAACATCTCTTAAATCGTTAGCACGCTGAGCCATTAAGTCATTGCTAAGAGAGGACAGTACTTTAACATGCGTATTGACAGCACCTTGCCAGGCAAAAGCAGCACTTTTGTTTTGATCAATAGCGTCATTAGCGATATCAAGTAAATCAGGGTCATCTAACAGCTCACAATGGGCTTCAAATATTTTGGCATTTTCAGCATCACCATCGGCAGCCATTTTGTGCTGGAGAGCTAAAAGCTGTTGCTTACTATGCTCAATAGCCGTTTGTAACATTTGACGTTCAATAGCAGGTGCTTCACCTCTTTCTGGAATGTCAAATTGTTGCTGTTTTTTCTGAACGATAAAGCCATGAGCCAGGCCTGGAGAGGCGCTTACTCCACATAGCAGGTTAGGATCATTGCTGGTTTCAGGGAGAGGTTTGACACCATGTGGTACCCGCTTTTTCTTAACAGGTTCCGCACCTTTTTCTCCCAGCCCGTCTAACATGGCATTCTTGACTTCTGCTAAGGCTGCTTCAGCATCTTCACCAGAGGCAGAAAGGTAAACGATTTCATTGTTGCCAACATCCAGTCCCATAATGGCTACAACGGACTTGGCATTAGCTTGCTGGTCTCCTTTATGGAGATGAACGGCTGACTTATATTTTTTAGCAATACTGCTAAGCACTGCCGCGGGGCGGGCATGCAAGCCAGAAGGGTTAGGGATTGGAAAAGACTCAGTAGTAACCGTTTCACTAGGAGCTGCGGCGGCAGATTCAGTATATTCTCCTAGATGAAGAGTTAATACGGTGTCACGGTTAGCTTCAACAGGACCTTCGGCGTATTGAAACTTAGCCACCTGATCACTATTTGTGATAACAATTTGAGTGAGTAGGCTTGCAGCTTTAGTCGCTACAATATCCATATCAAACTCAATCAGAGCATCACCTGCTTTTACTTTATCGCCTTTTTTTACGAGCGGTTTAAAGCCTTCTCCTTTCAGCATTACCGTTTCCAAGCCGATATGTATCATGACTTCGATACCGTCGTCAGTGGCAATGGTGACTGCATGATTTGCTGAGTGAAGCTGACTTATTTCACCTCTACAAGGTGCCAGTAAGCAATTAGTGACAGGGTCAATTGAAATACCATCGCCAACCATTTTTTGTGAAAACACAGGGTCTGGTACTTCGGTAATGGGAAGTAAATATCCCGTAAAGGGGGCTTTAAGGACAATTTTCTTGGCAGAAACTGCTTGGGGCATTATTAACATCTCCTTCCATACCCACACGGATTAAAAGCCATTTTTGGGCAAGGCATGCTGCGGATATTGTTATATACAGTCTTGATTGCTGCTTAATTTAGTAAATTCAGTGTAGGCACCGTTACCCTTAAAATACTTGATTTATCGCAATTAAGCAGGATGAGCTAAGAAACAAAGTGTAAGGATATACTCAACTAAACTTAGCTTTGTAACAGAAATATTACAAAGGAAGACAAAGCATCTTTTTTGTTGCTTAGAAGATGCTAACGTAAAAAAGGCGAGGTATTTGTAAAGATATATTTAATTTAACAATGGATGAAATAGATGAAAACTTAGTGCTTATCTAAAACAGGTCCATAGCAGTTTTTCTAGGGAAGTGAAGCGTGGTGTATAGTAATGTACCTATCTTCACTAACACAATAAGGGATTAGCGAACAGCTACTGGTTGAATTCACAAAACAGTAACGTAGATCTACTGATCCAGAAAGTAGTTTTAAAATGGATTAACTGATATAGAAATAACTATACATAAGATGTGGCATAGCGTAGAAAAAGAAGAAAGGAAGTAAAGCACCTCGCATCATGGACAGATTGACTGAAATGTAAGTGGAGTAAGCCTTTTTATGTCAGTAGTGGAAAACAAGAATGCAATTGTTACAGGGGCTGGAAGTGGTCTAGGCTCTGCGCTAACAGCACAGTTAACCACCCAGGGTTATCATGTGGCAGCACTAGGAAGAACTGAGAGTAAGCTTGAGAAGTTAGCCGCACAGTATAAGCAGGTTACTCCCTTTCAAGTGGATTTATCGTGTGAAAAGGATGTGAAGCAAATATTTTCTACACTGGCTAATTGGCAAGAGCCATTTACTAAGGTTTTTTGCTGTGCAGGTTCGGGCAAGTTTGGTCCCATAGGGGAGTATAATCAAGCAGCGATACAGCAAATGGTAAATGATAATTTGCTCAGCATGATGCTAGTAGCACAAGCTGCTATAGGTTTAATGTGTCGTCAGCATACACCAGGATTACTGATAAACGTGATGTCCAGTGCTGCTCAAATAGGAAAAGCCAATGAAACAGTCTACTGTGCAATGAAGTGGGGATGTCGAGGCTTTACTGAGGCCTTACGAGCGGAACTTGCTGATACTAATATAAAAGTAGTGGGTGTGTATCCCAGTGGTATGAAAACAGACTTTTGGCAAGCGCATAGCGTTAACCATGATCAGTATTCACACTATATGAATCCTGATGAGGTAGCGAGTGTAATTATGGCAAATTTACAGGAAATGCCTAGTTGTTACACGGCAGATATAGTCATTAATAAACAAAAGAGGTAAATTCTTAGTTGTTGAACAGGGACGTCTACTTACCACAAAAAATTGAAAATAGGGAAGACTCTCATTATGTCTGCATTATCGGTGGCCCTTCATGCACTTTTTAATGATGACGTCACACGTAACCGCGTGGCAGTGCTTTTACATCAGTTACAGCATAAAAACAGTTCAGAAAAAACAAACCCTCGTCCTCTTGAAATTGCAGAGGTACCTTGTCCGGATTGCATAGAGTCAGTAGGAGAGAGTGGTTTGACATGTATTTGGTGGGAATTGGACAGTGGTCGAATTGCTTCAAGTGATTTAATTCAAGCGCTAGCAAAGGCAGGTGCTCAGCGTTTTTTTTCATACTTTAATGCTATTGAATATGAGCCAGAAGAATATGGTAATGACTTCTTCTTTACATTAGCGGGTGATGGCGTTCATGTTCTGGAGGGAGAGTTACAAGACTTGTTTCATCGTCTGGATCATGCTCGAGAACAAAATCTGTCGCCACAAGCCGTATTGTTAAAAATTTTGCCAGAGTTGGCGATCCGTGTGAATGAAGGCTCGGTTTATTTGGGGCGAGCAGTTCAGGTATAGACTTGGCATACAGCCTTTCATAAGAGGGTAGGAATTTATTATTAGCCTCTTTACAATGCGCGCCATAATAACCGTGACGAGGTTATGCCTTACGTGTCAGTGACACAATGGTAAGTCATTAATCATGGAGCAATGCATGTCTTGCAAGAAGAAAGTTTTTATCGCTTATACTGGTGGCACCATTGGTATGAAAAAGACGGCCAGTGGTTGGGCACCGGCACCGGGTTTTTTAGCTGAGATGATGCAAAATAACCCGGTTTTTCATAGTGATATTATGCCTCAATATGACATCTACGAATTTTCACCCTTGTTAGACTCGTCAAATATGACTCCACGTAATTGGGTGATGATTGCTGAAGAGGTAGCACAGCGCATTGATGACTACGATGGGATTATTGTTTTGCATGGTACGGATACAATGGCATATAGTGCATCTGCACTATCCTTTATGTTGGAAAATTTACATAAACCTGTCGTATTTACAGGTTCACAGATACCTATGGTTGAACCTCGGACAGATGCCATCCGTAACTTAACCAATTCCCTCCTCATCGCAGCTCATGAATCAATTCCTGAAGTATCGCTTTACTTTGACCAGTATTTATACCGTGGTTGTCGTGCAGTTAAAGCGCATTGTGATAATTTGTCAGCCTTTGCTTCGCCCAATTATCCTCCATTGGCTGTTGCCGGTATCAATATTGAGGTTAACCAACAACTAGTTCGCGCAGAGCCAACAATTGAACATGGTGGCTTAAGCCTACACAAAGAAATGGATCCTTATGTAGGGATTCTTTGGCTTTTTCCTGGAATCACGGCAGAGGTCGTCAGTAACTTTTTACAGGCTCCCCTCAAAGGGGCAGTGATACAAGCCTATGGTGTGGGTAATGGGCCTAGTGCAGATCCCCAGTTTGTGGCAGCACTGCAAGAAGCACATCAACGAGGTGTGGTATTAGTTGATTGCACGCAGTGTTGGTCGGGACGTGTAAATATCACAGGTTATGCGACAGGAACAGGTATGGCTGCTGCGGGGGTGGTGAGTGGCTATGATATGACGCCTGAAGCAGCGCTCACAAAATTATTCTACTTATTTGGTAAAGGTTATTCATCTCAGCAAGTAGAGCAGTTAATTCAACAGAATTTAAGAGGCGAGTTGACAGCGCACCTTTAAATAACAACTTAGCTACAAGCACTGATATTAACTATTTAAGCAAGTTATTAAGTATCAAGGCTAAAATGTGGAATTTACGACAGTTTTTTCCTACAACTTATGAAATACTGACACGCGTAGTACTACTACTGAATTATAAAGATAGTGAGTGAAGGGTATATAAACAAAGCTGTATAAAAAGCTGTAATAAGTTGCCTGCACACTTTTAAAAATTCAATGGTAGTAAAACTGCGTGGTTACATGTTCAACATCAGGGATGAAGCCACATACTATATTATTGCCAACAAGGATGATGATAAAAATTAAATGCTGGCAGGGGCGGGTGGCGTTTTACCTGGGTTGGTTTCATGTATTCAATATGGACTTTTTACCTTGAGATAGGATCATGAAAAAACAACTTGCCAGCTTTGTGGTTATTGCTGTAGCACTTTTGAGTGCATCAACAGTACAGGCTGGGATTATTCGAAATGGTGGTTTTGAGTCAGCAGATATAGATGATGGCTGGTATTATGATGCTAACCCCGAACCAGTAGCTGCTGTTAAAGATGTAATATCGCAAGATGGAAGGCATTACAAAGCTGCCGAAGGGGCGTATATGGCTAGCCTGCCTACTAGCAGTGCCTTACTCAACAATATGCTGACGTGGCATGCTGGTGATAAGCTTCAGTTTAAATGGTTAATTACTGATGCCAATGTCGCAGCTACTTTTCTTATGCTGGACAATGGTATATCGGTATCTGAACGCTTAGATCTGACAGGTGAAATTGGAAAATGGCATACATTTACATACACCTTTGACAGCGATGGAACTCCTTTTAACCAGGCATTTGGCTATCAAGGATTTGGTATGCCTGGTAAAGGCCAGTTACTCATTGATGAGGTACAGTTGCTCACCGCCAGTGTGGTCAGTGAACCATTGAGCTTAGGCCTTATGCTGTCAGTTTTGTTGGTTTGGTGTCCTCAGCGGAAAAAAGCCTGTATGCAGTAAGTGTTACATGTAAATGTTATATAGTAGAGCAAGGTGTATTTGCAATACACCTTGTTTTTATAGCTTGCTGTTACAGTAAACAGGATTAAATAAACTTTTAACGGCTTTATTTACTTAGCCGACGAAGAGCATTACCTGTCAACGCATAATGTAAATGCCCCGATGCTTTAGTAGCACCAATGGCTTTATAAAAGCTAATAGCCGGGTCATTCCAATCAAGTACACTCCATTCCATACCGGCGTAACCACGCGATAAGCAAACTCTCGCTAGTGAAGTAAACAGATGTTTACCTATACCGTTGCCACGAAACTCAGGGAGAATAAAAATATCTTCTAAATAGATATAACGCTTCCCTAAAAAGGTACTGTATAAGGTTTGAAATAAAGCAAAACCAGCAGGTTGACTTTGATTGAATGCAAGAATTGTTTCTGCAAGAGGAGACTCTCCAAATAGGCAGTCATGCAGGTTTTCTGGCTTAGCGATCATATCATGTGGGCGCTGCTCATAGTCAGCTAAGCCTTTAATCATGGAGTGAATAAGAGGGATGTCTTCTGGTTTTGCCCAGCGCAGTGATATTCGAGAATCATCGAGTTGAAAAGATGAACTCACAAGCAAACTCCTAACCGTTTCATTTATCTTCTCTTTACACAGATCTTACCAGTAAGACGTATTCGCGCCATAAAAACATTATCAAAGTAGTGAATCTAAATGTAATATAGACCATCCTAACATTTATTCTAATAAAAATTACTTAACTAAAACTATATCTGTTCTAATACCGCCAAACCAAAACCTTCCCTACCAAAGTCATTGCCATTGTACAACATATAGACATTTCCATCGTTAACAAAAACATGAGGGTAACACTGCATATTTGAATCCCAACCAGTCTTAGACACATCTATACCTACATTCTCATCATCTCTATACCAATGTTCAAGATCATCAGAATAAGCATAACCAATTCGATAACTACATGAAGGGTTTGTGCGGAAATCTGTGGCATGTCGATAACAAAAAAACAAATGGAAACGATGATTAAAAAAAAACAAGGAAGGTAGTGCTTGGCATTCATACTTATTAATCTTGTCTGGTATAATCTGTCTTCCACTTCGTTGCCAGGTGAGTCCATCATCAGAGTATGCATATGCTATTTTATAGACTCTTTCAGGCATCATATTTTTTCTAGATGCAGGTAGCCACTCAGGTGAAAAAATATACCACATATGAAACTGACCATTTATAACCTTTACAAAAGGATCTCCAATAATACAAGGCTCGTGAAGTGTAGCTGAGAGTATTGGCCCAAGCCCCACTCTTTGAAACGTATCTCCACCATCAAAGCTTTCAACAAAACCGATAGCGGTATCAATCGGCACCGACTGTTTTCGATGTATACCACTGGTATAACCTATAATTCTATTGCCATGATGGAGCACATTAAGAGGAAAAATACCATGTTGATCAAAACATCCTAGTTTTCCAAGTTCAAGCACGGTATGTTGAGATAACACTGTTATATTTGTTAATGATTCATCCATATCAATAAACGCAATATGGCTGAGGTATTTATTATTCTGATCAACTTTCCGCAGAGAAAAGTAAATACGGATACTATTTTCCCGTATTAATACCTGTGGTGCTTGCGCATAACCAAAACATCCGAAAGGTAAATTATGATTATACGGATTAAAAATTAATCCTAACTTTCGCCATTTCATATAATATGATTTATTTTAAAGCCTTATAATCAATCAACCTAGCGAGTCCAAAACCTGTTTTGCCAATGCCATTGCCCTGATACAACATATATAGCGTATTATCATGCTCAAATATGTGCGGATAACTGACACTCTCAGCATCCCAACCGGTTGTAGAAGGTTTGATGCCTGCTTTAGAGTCATCCCTTGTCCAATCATACAGGTTTGCAGAATAAGCATATCCTATCCTATAGCCACGTGCTGCATTTTTAAAATTAGTCGTATACCTGTATGAAAAGAACATATGGTATAGTCCCTCAAAAAAAGTGACATCAGCACTGGCTTGGCACTCGTGCTCATCCAAAATATCTGGAATGACAGGTTTTCCTTGCTTCAGCCAATTTATACCATCATCAGAAACTGCCATCCTAATTTTATAAATAGGCTCAGGACGCGAACACTGTAGTGAAGCTGGCAACCACTCAACACCGGCGCTATACCACATATACCACTGATGATTAAAAATGCGTACTCTAGGGCTACCAATAACAAAGGGCTCATCAATGCTATAACTAATAATTGGGCCATCACCCAGCCGTTCAAAGTGTTGTCCATCATCACTGACTGCCAACCCTATAGCGGCGTTGAATGGAACAGCCTCACAACGGGTCCAGCCCGCATAAAAAAGCCAATAACGGTTGTCGTGACCAACGATGCAGGCAGGGTAAATACCAAACTCATCAAAACAGCCTAACTTACCCAGACTTAATACAGGCTCAGCGGAAATACATTGAATATCAAAAAAGTCATGTTTATTTAAGTCTAAATAACCTGTGTAACTTACAAAATTACCAAACTCATCAGGATCAGGTCGACTTGAAAAAAAAATACGAAAACGATCACCTAATTTTAAAAGGGTAGGGGATTGGGCAAAATGTTTTAACCAGTAAAGAGTGTAAACGGTTTGAGGGTCAAAAATGCGTCCTAGCTTTTGCCATACAAACATACTAAACCTACGATATTCTGTAATCAGGAGGCAATTTGCATAAATGAGAAGCACCTGTTAACAAACACCCATAATAATAATCATCAAAACCGGCGTTATTCATAAGTTTAAATACCTCATCTACTGGATACTCTATACGGAATAATTGAATATCCCCATGATCCCAAATGGCATATGCTGCCCTTGGATCATTATCTCGAGGCTGACCTACTGAGCCAGGGTTACAATAAATTTGATCACCATAGTCACACAATATTTGCCTGTGAGTATGCCCAGAGAAAAAAAACTGTCCTCGAAGCTTGGAAAAATATGCTGCTTCAGGTTTTAGGTATTCATCTAGAGGATTTGTCCATCCACCATGCAACATGTGTATGTCATTAACAGTTCTATACAGAGGTAACGTGCTTAACCAATTTAAATGGTCTTCATCAATAATCGAACGTTGATAATCAATACATATGTTAACACTCTTCGAACGTGCGCAATATCCACCCACCATGTACCAGTCATGATTTCCCATAATACAATGGATATGCTGTTGTCTGAGCGCTCTACAACACTCGTTGACTTGCGGGTAATAACCAACAATATCACCCAAACAATAAATAGCATCAACGCTTTCAGTTTCTAACGCTTTAAGAACGCGTTGTAATGCTACATAATTGCCATGTACGTCAGAAATGACTCCCATCTTCATAAAATACACAGTCCTCAATGTAACGGACAACATAGCCAGGTTTTATGACAGGTAATGGTGGATTGTGTCCTTTTAAGAAGTAATTCAGTGCCATTACAGCCTCATTATAGCCCAACAAAGCACGTATTGAGGTGGAAGATGATATCCTCGGATTAACTTCGAGTAACTTATACTCTCCTTTATGAAGCCTAAACTGAAAGTTTGTAGGACCCAATGGTTTTAAAATAGTGCATAGCGCTTTTAAAGTGCTATCAATATCATTTAGCTCAACAAATTGGCCGAAGTCGGTGTATCCCATTGGAGACAATGTACGCTTTAAACACAGTTTATTAAAGAAGTCACCTTGACCATCACCAAATACAGCAACACTATACTCTTTCGCTTTGTTTCCAATATAGGGTTGAACAATATAAGTATCAACAAATGAAGGTGGTAATGAAGAAAGGCCAGCTTTATTTTCAACCAATTGATGTCCCCTGCCAGCATAGCCTTCTCTTGGTTTAAACAATATAGGATAAGAGGCATGATTAAGTGAGCTAATGTTACCGTTCCATTTTTGGGTAGGGATAAGGCAAGGTAAGTTATAATGTTGTAAAAACTCAAAAAAAAGCCATTTATCTCGACAAAGGTTAATTAATTTTTCCTGATTAAGTAAAGGAAAGCAGTTACTATCGGCAAGTTGTTGGCGGTGCTTGTTTAAAAAAAATACATCAGCTTCTATTCCTGGTATGATGGCCTGAATATTAAAGTTTGTGACGGTTTCCAACAACCAATTTAAGTAACCACTATTACTGGTAGCTGGTGCTTGTATAAAGGTATGGCAAAATTTACTAGCAACTGACACTGGATGAATTGATGATCCAAATAGTGTTAAAGGAAAAGGGGCTTCCTTAAGCGTTTTAAGAATACCATACCCAACAATGCCACTGGCACCAGTGACTAAGATTGCAGTTTGTTCATCCATAGTTTTTATAATAATCTTTAATGCCTGCAGCAAGGGTTATTTGGGGTTCAAATCCAATTTGCTGATAGAGCGTAGGCGCATAACTAAATATATTATCCAGTCCATCTGTTTGATCAGGGTTAAATTTAAGCTTACTGTTACTTTGGCATACCTCAACGGCTGTTTGGACAAGCTCTTTGTAGCTTATATTCTTAGGATGAAGGCATTGATAAGTTCCAACAACCCGTTGTCTTACCACTTTGTCAATAATTTGAGCGACATCATCAATATGTATATAATTTCGTTTTGCTTTACCTGTGCCATAAAGCGCTATGGTTTTACCTAAAAAGACATCATCTAAAAGCTTATAAAAAAAAGGCTGATGTTTTTTACACTGAGCACTTCCATAAAACTGGGCGGGGCGCAAAATAGTTATTGGAATTTTATATCCGGCACAAAAAAAGGCAGCAAGTTCTTCTCCATGCTTTTTAGATAATGCATAGCTATTAAAAAAGGGGGAGTGACGGTCAAGTAGTGTAAAAATAGTCGATATATAAATAACATGCTGTACTTTTAATTTTTCTGCAAGCAAACAGACTTTATAGGTACCTATAGCATTAATTGCTTCAGCTTTCAGAACATCTTCTGGATTATCTTTTACGGACTTTCCAAAATAAGCCGCTGTATGAATAAGTACTGATATGTTACCCATACTATCTACGATACCGTCTTCTACAGGATTTTCTAAATCAAAATAAATATCACAATGGCGCCGTCCTACCGTAATAATATCAGCATAACGTGACAAATAAGGAATAAGCTGTTGTGCTAATGAAGAGCTGCCACCGGTCAGTAGAATCTTCATAACCCATATAATTCCTTTTACGGTGATGGTTCTACACAGGCTTCTATCAGTAAGCCGCAACATAACTCAGGGTATTCGATGCCAACTTGACAAAGTGCATGATAAACTGAACGATTTAACTTAAGGGATCTCATTTGTTCACTGGTGAACGGCTTTAGGTAAATGCCTTCTTTCGTAGTAATAATAAAACCTGCTTTGCGGACTTCTTGGCAAATACTGTCTATGTTATAAAATCTTTGGTGACCAAGGGCTATATCATTCGGTGACAGCTCCTTTAAGTCATCAAGCAGCCCCATATAAAAACCTAATCGCCGGTTTAATACATCTGCATTAGGTACAGCAATAAATAGTCTGCCCCTAGGAGCAAGGTAATGTCTATATTTTGTTAAAATAGCATGGGGATCATCAACATGCTCCAAAACAAACCCCATAACAATGACATCAAACAGCGTGTTGTGAAGAGGCAAATAGTCTTCAAAATAACTCAGTATAATATTGCTGGTGCATCCAGGGTACTGCTTTTTAAAACGTTGAATAATCGATTCAGAACCTTCAATAATCGTATGAGAACTAGCCTGTTTAGACAGCATTTCAGAGGCAATACCATGTCCTATACCAAGCTCTAAAAGCCTCGGCACAACACCAACCAGTTTGGCAATACGATGGGCATACCAATGCAGCATAATCTCATTATCAAAAGCGTAGGGGTTACTATCATCATAGGCTGCAACAAGTTGATCAAGTGGGTTGCTCATATTATTCTGTTTCCAAAGTAAACTGTTGCAACAGTTGCTGTATTTTCTCAATAGAATTGAACATCATTACATCTAAAATCGATAGCCACGGCACGAAAGTACTACCAAGCTGGGTATACTCAATTGCGTTGGGCTTTAAAAAAGCCAGCTTGATACCTGCTGCGTTGAAAGCACAATGATTATAGAGCTGTTTTCCTCCTATTGGATTAATATATTGCGTAGCCCCCAAAGATTGACAGATAGAGATTACTTTTTGTTCTGATCGTAAGCTGTGGTCAATCTGTTTAATATCTGAAGAAACAATCAGGGGCGTCTTAATATGCAAATAACTTAAGACTTTAGTTAAGGAATGAAAAATAAACCAAAATAAATTGTAATTTTTTACAGTAAAAATATCCTTAATTAATGGCTTAACATACAATAAATAGGGCGCTTTATGATAGGCATGTTCAAACTGACGCAGTAACTTATTTAAGTCTTGTTGTGCATCTGGCGCAAGCTGCCGCTCAATAATAGACAAATGATCATGGTCTTTTTTTATTGGCAACGAAAAATACTTTGCCTGGTGATTTGATAAATAACGATTGCGTTTGATCCAGCTTTTCTTAGTAAACTCAATACGATCATAAATCACAAACTGATCAACAACGTTTATTAATTGAAAATAACCAATATAAGGTAGCAGGTAAGGTTGCATAATGGCTACTTTCATCACAAGGTTCATCAGCTTAGCATATAAATTAAACAGCCTAAGTGTGGTTAAAATTTAACCTTATAGTTAACACTATAGTCCACTCCTGTTAAACCTGTATTTCAGCTCAAAACTAACTGTTCTTTTAGTGTCCAAAATTTACTTGCTAATGACCAAATCAGCTCCAGTCAAAGCGGTATTTGACTCTGTAATCAACAGCACTATTGTTCAAGCTATAACAATTGCCACACCATAAAGTTGCTCAATTTCACATTATTAATAAAACATAGATTACATTTTTTTTGTGGTTTGATTAACTTGCACAACCAGTGACGCCTACGTGTTTATAACAGTATGACTCAGAATATTAGTAGGTTGGCACTCTTTTCTAGATATTTACAAGCCCAAAATACTCCTAACGATGTGTTAAATCGTTAACAAAGGGTATAGATAGAAATAGCAGGAATTGCATCATGGTACATAAATCAATATCCACAGTGTTATTAGTGGGTCTTAGTCAGTTATCTGTAGCAGTATGGGCTGCTAACCAAGCACCTGAAGTGCGCGGTCAAAGTGAAACCATTCGTCAAGCAGGTAAGCATCAAAGCTGGGTATGGGGACAAGACCCAGAAGGTCAAACACTGACATTTGAAATCGTCAAACCTGCACGGCATGGTAAGGTTACATTAGACCCCAAACTTGGTCGTTATACCTATGAGCCAAGTCAGTCCACAGATTATGACGAGTTTTCTTTTCGGGTATTTGATGGACAGCAGTGGTCTGCATCAGCACCCGTCCAACTTAACTTTACGGTTAAGCAAACCAATAAACCAACCACCCATACGAAACAGCCAGAACAGCCCACCAACCCTAAACATACAAACAACACTAATAACAGTAACAACCAAGCACCTGAAGCAAGGGGCCAGGCTGAACAACTGACGTCTTTTGCTCCTCATCACAGCCATGTCTGGGCTCAAGATAAAGACCGGGATCAAATGACTTTTCAGGTAGTACAAGCACCTAAACATGGAAAGCTTAAACTTGACCGTAAAACCGGCCGCTATACCTATACTCCTCAAAGTAACCAAGCGAATTATGATGAATTTAAGTTTCAAGTGTCGGATGGTCAAAGCACATCTAAAATTGCCACCGTACAATTAATGCTTAATTATGTAGACCTCAAACCTACACAACCTGTATCGCCCACGACACCCACCACCAATAATCCAAATACCCCAAAACAACCTACGACACCTGTTGCTAAAAAACCAACAACAAAACAGCCAACAGAACCTAAGCAGCCTACAGTTGGTAATAAATCACCAAATAAACCATCAACGCCTACGACCAAAACCCCCGAAAAACCTATTGACCAGTATCGATCAAAAGACGATTTCTCTGCCAATGTAAAAGAAGTGCTAAGTAATGACTTTTTTTCTCCAACATTTAACCATGGTGCCACTAATCGCTTGCATGATGTAGCACTTGCTATCGACTTTCTTGCACGCAACGGTGATACCACAGATGGTGATTTAGACAAATTGCTCTATTACATCCGTGCCTTCAATTACTATGGAAATATGAAGGAAATACCTGTTGCAGATTTAGCGTTACTTAATAATGCGCTTCTGGCTGTAACACAAATGTCAGACTTTTATACTAACCAGGAATCAGCAGCTGCCGTTCAAGAAGGTTACGTTGTCGCACTAAGCGGTTTATTCCGACAAGCTCGCATCGCAGAACAACTCTTATCACATATTGATGTTGTTGCTCAGCTATTGACTCATTTTCAGCAGGATGGCATCAGTAAGATTAAGCGCCATGCCGACAGCATTTTCGAGACCCTTAATATTGTTGATGAGTTGGGTTATCACTCGAAAAATATGCGCGAAACTGCTTATAAGTCAGTGAAAGAAAAGGTTAAACAAGCCAATCTCGCAGAACGTGTTGCCAAACTAGGGGGAAGCGAACAAGGGCTTTGGCAAGGTAAAGATGCATTCGTACTCTTTAATGC
Source organism: Zooshikella ganghwensis (assembly GCF_018263875.1). NCBI lineage: Bacteria > Pseudomonadati > Pseudomonadota > Gammaproteobacteria > Oceanospirillales > Zooshikellaceae > Zooshikella > Zooshikella ganghwensis. The sequence goes on along the minus strand of NZ_JAEVHG010000019.1, from coordinate 15,359 downwards.
CATTGAAGCTCTGGGAAATTTGTATTTACGTGATGATTCCGACTGGAATAAGCAACTTGATAATTATGCAGCAAATTTAGTACGCCAATATCAACACTATGCAGACCAGGAAGAGTTAAAAAGTAACTTTTACGTCTACTACGTAAATAAAACACGTTATTATGATCGTAATACTACGGCAGAGGAAGCTTGCGAAAAAGACTTCTCTGGTCTGTGTCATATTTACAAAGTTGATGAAATACTACCTGTTGAGCATACCTGTAGCTCCACACTTAAAGTCAAAGCGCAAGAGTTAACCACAGCACAACTGGGCTACATCTGTAGTGAACTAAAAGATATGGAAGCCACCTTCCATCAGAAGTTCACCAGCTCAACTAAACAGCAGCCTGTTGCTGATGACTATAACTCAAACTTAGAGCTGGTGATTTTTGACAGTCCAGATGACTGGCATAAATACGGTGGTGTGCTTTTCCAGGTGTCCACTGACAATGGAGGTATCTATATAGAGGGTGATCCTTCTAAAAAAGGTAATCAGGCACGTTTCTATGCTTATGAACGCCATGACTTAAGTGAATGGCAAGTCTGGAATTTACGTCATGAATATGTGCACTATCTGGATAGCCGTTTCAACCAGTATGGTCGTTTTGGTCATCACCCACTGCAATTGACCACTTGGTGGGCAGAAGGCTTGGCAGAATATATGGCCCATGGTAAAAGCAACAAACGTGGTATGAGTGTTATGCAACGTTATACACCTGCACGCCGTCCAGGTTTTACCGATATCGCACAAACGTCGTATGATCAGGGTGATGATATGGTCTATCGCTGGTCTTACTTACTCCACTGGTATTTAGATGAAAACACTCCTACACAATACTTAGATCTGGCCAGTGCTTTACGTGAAAAAGACTCAGCAATCTACAAAGAGCGTTTAGGAAAATTGGGTGAACACTTTGGTGATAAATTCACTACGTGGCGCGATAGCAAACTTACACAATCAAGTCCTATGATTGCAGCTGACCGTTATGTAGCCAGTGATTTACAAGCGGCAACCATATATCACAAACGGGATAGTTTAGCGCATTCTCCACTACAGCAACGTCGCTATAGTACAGCAAGACCACCACGCCGTAACTAACCTGTTTTAAAGCAACAATAAAAGGCGGTTGCAGCTTACCTGCAGTCGCCTTTTGCTTTTTAGAATGGCAGTAAACCTAAATTGGGGCTACGTGTTAATGCCACAGCCACTATATAAAAAAAGGCTAAATATGCGCCAATAAGTGCAAACAGCCTTAGCTGATAGGTTTTACCGCGTTTTAACGCAACTGTACCTAATAGAATATAAACAATTAATGCACAGACTTTTGCCGTTAGCCAGCCATAAACAAAAGGATACTGATGCAGTATTATCGTCAAAACGATGGCACTCACTAACAACACTGTATCAATAATGTGTGGTAAAATTCGTGCTATACGGCTATTGAGCCAAGGCGACACCGTCAGCATGCCATAGGCTCGTACACTGAATGAAATAAAGGTTAGGACCACACAGGTTAAATGAATATGTTTCCACAAAAGGTAACTCATTAATTCGCCTTAGCTTCACTTTACTGATATAAAAAGCGTCTGATTTAGCCGTATACAACATGCTCATGACAAATATGTCAATCCATCAAAACAGATACAAGAGGCAATATGGTTAAGTGGATCTTGGGTATCTTGCTCGTCATTGTGGTACTAGCGGGTATTGGTGTTTGGTGGTTTACGTCCTGGATTAAAAGTCAGGAAGATGACTTTACTGAGATGATGGATTATGCAACTCAATTTGCAGAAAACCGTACAGCATCAGACTGCGCAACAGAGTCTGCCAAACAAGCTGGTGATTGTGGTTCATTTGGTATGAGTTGTTTAATAAAAGCACAACTATTTATGCAAGTATGCTTTGATAATACCCAGGATACTCAAGTCTTTTGTCAATCAATCCCATACCAAGAGGGTAGTGTAACCATGGTGACTTGGGCGACGACATTTTGTGCTGAGCAAAACCAGTCAGGGCAAGCTTGTATCTCTACGTTGACCCAATTAGGCGACTATTGCAGTAATCAGTTGGTTGATGAAAAAAATGAAAAAACAAACGACGCATAAAAAATCTAAAGCTTCAAAGGCATCCATCGCTGCAAGCAATGAGCCTCAACGTTGCCCATGGTGTGGTACCGATCCACTCTATGTCAGTTATCACGATGAAGTCTGGGGGCGTCCTGTTAAAGATGATCAAGAACTCTTTGCCAAACTCTGCTTGGATGGACAACAAGCCGGATTAAGCTGGATTACTATTTTACGAAAGCAACAACATTACGAAGTTGCATACGACCAATTTAACCCAGAAATTATCGCTCGCTATAATCAACAGAAAGTTGAACAACTTTTACAAAATCCAGGTATTGTCAGAAATCGGCTTAAAGTTGAATCAATCATCAAAAATGCGCGCGGATTTCTGGCTATCCAATCCAGTAACGTATCATTCAGTGAGTTTCTTTGGCAATTTGTCGATGGACGTCCTATTCAAAACCACTGGCAAAGCTTGGATCAAGCCCCCACAAATACTCCCCAGTCTGACGCAATGTCCAAGGCACTTAAAAAAGCCGGTTTTTCATTTGTCGGTAGCACCATTTGCTATGCATTTATGCAAGCGGTAGGTATGATCAACGACCATCTGGTGATGTGTCCTCAGCACCAGGAGTGTCAAGAGTTAGGAAAAGAATTTACTTAATAAAATCAGATAAAAAACATGAGTTAAAACTTTAATACAAAAAATAATTAAATAAAGAATTCTAAGGACTAAGTAAAGCAAACTTTTTAACTTTACTTAGGGGCATGATTACTTGAATACACTTAATCAATAAAAAATATTTATTAAATGATAAAGCGCTGTTATGTCCACATCAAAAGCTTAGACTTTTATTTGATACTTAAGGCATATATAACTGATTTTGCGTTAAAACAGACTGCAGTTGTTGGGTAATATCCTGTTTAGCCTCTAGCCAGTGAATAGTCCACCCTTGACGCTCCATACGACGAAACCAGGTATCTTGCCGCTTGGCAAACTGGTGGATTTGCGAGTTGAGCTTTTGCTTCATGTCATTAAAGTTCAACTGGTTTTGCAAATATAAACTGACAAATCGATATTCAAGACCACACCAATCCAGCATTTCGTGGGTCACCCCCTGTTGCAGTAAGCCTTCCACTTCTTCAATCATGCCATTGTTGAGCCGCTGCATTAGGCGTTCAGTAATACGCTTACGTAGAGTAGGTCGATCCCAGCGTATACCTATTAATAAGGGATTAATGGTGGGTAATTTAGGTACAGAGAAGCCTGCCAATTCAGCCTCTGCAATTTTAATCGCTTGTTCCAAGCGAGCACGGTGCTGTAAGTCAGACGAATTATGTAATGGTTGCTGGCGATGTTGACTTAATGTAAGCAGTCGTTGCTGTAATTGCTCAATTGAAAGATCCTTAAGCTCCTCATCAAGTTCTGGATTTTCTGGAATATCAACAAAGCGATAACCGTTGATCACTGACTCAATATATAAACCTGTACCACCAACCATCACAGGCCAGGAGTTTTTTTGCCATAAGCCTTGTATAACACTAAAGCAATCCCGTTGATAACGATGAACATTGTATTCATCACCAGGGTTCACAATATCAATTAAGTGATAAGGACAGGAACCATATTCCTCTAGATCTTTACCTGAGCCAATGTCCATACCACGATACACTTGTCGTGAGTCAGCTGAAATAATTTCTCCTTGCAACCAACCTGCTAATTGCACCGCTAAATGTGTTTTACCTGAAGCGGTAGGTCCTAGCACCACAATAAGATTGATTTGATCAGGATTGTTGTGCACAGCAGCAAAACGAGTCGAGTCGAGGGAAGAAGGCATGACCAGGAAAATCTCTATCAAAGTCAATTTAATAAACAGGGTGTACTGCGCCAGCTAACTTAACAAAGTTATTTATACTGAGGCAAGTGCTATCGAAAGAGTTAAATGCAGATAAAGAGTATACCAATAGGCTGCGTGCTTAATATTCTAATGTATACCAGTGGTAAACAAAGTCTGTAGTTCGATGGGAGTTATGCAGGCTTTGAGCAAAAGTTGCAGGAAGTGCAGTAACCTCTAGCCATAAGTATTAACGTCAGAGGTTACTGTTAGAAGAGAAGACTTAACTTTAACTTAGTTAATGGGAAAGCAGCAAATAGAGCATACTGGCGATCCCTGCTCCCGTTAAAGGTCCTAACACTGGAACCCACGCATAGCTCCAGTTACTACTGCCTTTACCTGCAATGGGTAAAACTGAATATACTAACCGCGGCGCTAAGTCTCTGGCGGGATTAATCGCATAGCCAGTTGTTCCTCCCAGTGACATACCAATAACCACTACTAATAATGCCACAGGAAGTGCACCTATAGACCCTAAGCCAATCTTCGCCTGACTTAAACCATCCAGCTGCAGACTGGGTCCTGCCATATATAAGATGACAAAAACCAAAGCAAAGGTACCCACCAATTCGGATAAAAAATTCCTGGGAAGGTTACGTATGGCAGGACCTGTCGAGAAAACAGCCAGTTTGGTTTGGTCATCTTCAGTGGCGTCAAAGTGGTCTTTATAAATTAACCAGACGACAGAAGCTCCTAAGGCAGCACCTAACATTTGTGCAATACAGTAAGTTATGACAGATGACCAGGGAAACAACCCAGCAATGGCTAAACCAACTGTTACCGCAGGATTTAAATGAGCGCCACTATGAGGTCCGGCAACAATTACGCCAGTAAAAACGGCTAACCCCCATGCAAATGTAATGACAATCCAACCCGCATTATGGCCAATGGTTTTCTGTAAACTCACATTTGCAACTACGCCTGCACCTAGTAGTATAAGAAAGAACGTTCCTATTAATTCTGCAATAAACGGTGTCATTATTATTCTCCCAAGCAGGATCGCCCATTATTCTTTTAATATGGGGCTATTATTATTGAACAACTTTTATACGACAGTTATCGTCAATCCTTGCAACGCACATTTAACCTGCAAATGGGATAAGAAACAATATTTTATAGTTAAAACTGCACCTCTGTTGTTACATGTTGGCCACGTTTGATATGTATTGGTGTTAAACGCACTTCATTACGTATATCTGTTAACCTCAGAGTAAAAGGGCCTTGACCAAAGCGTGCACGGCGAACAAATATATTGTAAGGCTTTCGTTGAAGCTCAAACCACTGGCCTTGTCCATTGCGTAAAGCGACTGAACGTACTGGGTACTTATGATTTAATACAGTCAGTGCTAAAAAACGTCCCCCTGTACCTTTTGTAAACTTCACTTGAATATTACCAGTGACATTACCAGGTATAAATCGCCAGCGAACGGGGACACGACCTTGCCGTAAATCCGCTACTTGTTGGAAGGCTTGTTTACTTAAGTCCAAACCACCAGGCTTACACCCTGGGCACCGATCAACCACACGGACAATTGCCTTACCTTTGGGACCTTCTACTTCAATAAAAGCACCACAACTGTTAGAACGTTGGTAATCACGATTATTTAATGCGACAACATTGAGATTTTGCGGGGAGGGTGAAAAGCTACAGTTGCCTGTACCATTAGCATGATAATAACTTGCTTGACCTTTATACGTCTGCTGATACCAGGCACTCGCGTAAGACTGATTAATAGTAATCATCAATAATAAAAGTGACGCATAGCTCAAATATTGTCGTATACCGCTCATTCAATACCCCACAACACCAACACTGACTAATTGGCTATACCAGAACCTTATTGCTAACCTGAAATCAATGGCTTATCCAGGCAATACCCTGACAAAATGAAGTGCTGCATGTTACTGGTAAAGGGTATGTAGTTCTATGAAGTTGTGTACTTTGAAGTTTTTTTGCGGATTAGTTTGTGCATTTTTTGTGATAAACCCTTTAGTCGGGGTTCCTGCTAACACTGACACTGAAGTCAGTAGTGAAGCGGTCACTATCAATATGCAGGACACTGATATACGTACGTTTATTAAGTGGATTGCTGAACGTACAGCTAAAAACTTTGTGATTGATCCACGCGTAAAAGGCAAAATCAATGTTATTTCTCATGAGGCTTTAACGCCAGAAGAAGCCTATCAAGTTTTTCTATCTGTCCTACAAGTACACAATTTTACCGCCGTTACCACTGGCCAGGTCATCAAAATTATTCCTGATACTCAGGCTAAGCACTCAGCTCTGCCCATGATCGACCAATCACCCTCATCTCCTCAACACGATCAAATGGTAGTACGTGTACTCAAACCAAAAAATATTGCTGCTGATAAGCTTGCCAGTTTATTAAAACCCTTTATTCCCCAGTCAGGCTTGTTAGTCGCATACCCAGAAAGTAATGCTTTAATTTTATCAGACCGTATAGCCAACATTGATCAACTACTCAAAATTATCCAACACATTGATCAACAAGGGGGGCTAGATGTTGAAATAATTACATTGAAACACGCTGAAGCCAAGGCTATTGTGGGCATTTTAACTAACCTGGTACCTAAAGGTGGAGGTGCAAATACCTCCCAAGCACTAGGGGTTAGCTTTGCAGCAGATGACAGAACCAACAGTATTTTACTTGTCGGTGAACAGGTAAAAAAACAACAACTAAAAAATGTTATCGCCTTACTTGATAAGCCACAAACAGGCAGTGGTGATACTGAAGTCGTCTATCTTTATTATCTTAAAGCTTCAGAGGTGGCACCTATACTGCAAAACCTGGCCGGAGGTTTTAAAAAAGAACAAAAAGATATTGGTATTGAGCGTGCGGAAATATCTATTCAAGCCAATGACAGTACCAACGCATTAGTTATCACTGCACCACCACCCTTGATGGCAAAATTCAAGAGTGTGGTGCGTAAGCTTGATATTCGACGTGCTCAAGTAATGGTTGAAGCACTGATCGTAGAGGTTGGGGAAGAAACCAGTCATGAGCTGGGTATTCAATGGAATACATCACCTGGTGCATTAAATAATGAGGGTGTATTTGGTGGAACTCGCAACCCACTCAACAATATTGAATCATTAGATGTTTTTCCAGGTGATCCTGTGAGCCTCGGTTCAGGGCTGTCATTGGGTATTTACCATAACGGTTCACTGCGCGCTCTGGTTCGTGCACTGCAAAGTGATGATGCCGTGAATATTTTATCAACCCCAACCGTATCAACCCTGGATAATGAAACAGCTAAAATCACAGTAGGGCAGAACGTTCCTTTTGTAACAGGACGATCCACCAGCGAGTCATCCAGTACATCCAACCCATTCCAAACCATTGAACGTAAAGATGTCGGTATTCAATTGGAAATTACCCCACAAATAAATGAAGGTGATGCCGTCACTCTTGAAGTTTTCCAAGAAATATCCAGTGTCACGGATTCCACCCAAGCCTCAGATATTATTACTAATCAGCGTTCTATCAAAACCCGTGTCTTAGTTGAAAGTGGCACTGTGCTCGTTATTGGAGGCTTAATCAGTGACGAGCAGGAAGAGGATGAAGTCAAAGTCCCTTTTTTAGGGGATTTACCGGTGATTGGCTATTTATTTAAAAGCGAACGCACTAAACAATCAAAACGTAATTTAATGGTATTTCTTCGCCCGACGATTATTCAAAACAAGAAGCAAGTTAAACACATCACACAGACTCGCTATCAGAACCTAAAATCAAATAATCAACCATTCCAACAGCGTTTGGATGAGGTATTTAAACGCTTTGAAGCATCACGGTTTGGTAATGCTTATAGGAGTTCCAATAACACCTCTACTAAGTCGAATAATAAGCCATGATCCATGAAATTGACCCAGCAGCACTGTCAGGTTACGTTCAAGATCCTGTCGTACCCTACAGTTACGCTAAACGGCATGGTGTATTGCTTATTCAGCAGGCTGAAGCAGCGCCACTGTTGTGTACGTACAAAGCATTTTTATGTCCTGCGGTGCATAGTGAACTACTGCGTATTGCTATTAATGAGTTAAAACACGACCCGCAGCCCAATACGCAAGCTTTAGAGTATGCCCAGGTTTCAGAAGCAAACTTTACTGCATTACTAAGTAAGCTATACCAAGGTCCCGCAGAAAGCCGTGAGGCAATGGAAGAACTGGGAGATGATGTGGATCTGGCGCAGCTGGCGGATCAAGTGCCAGAAAGTGAAGATCTTTTAGAACAACAGGATGACGCCCCGATTATTCGTTTAATTAATGCGGTACTATCGCAAGCTATCCATGAACAAGCCTCCGATATTCATATTGAAACCTTTGAAAAACGTGTTGTTATCCGTTTTCGGGTTGATGGGGTAATGCGTAAAGTTCTTGAACCTAAACGACAGCTGGCCCCCTTGCTGATTTCCCGCATTAAAGTTATGGCCAAGCTCGATATTGCTGAAAAGCGCATTCCGCAAGATGGCCGAATTTCTCTCAAAATTGCCGGTCGTGAAGTGGATATCCGGGTTTCAACATTACCAGCAACTGCTAATGAGCGTATTGTCCTCCGCTTGCTGGATAAACAAGCTGGTCGACTGGATATCAACAACCTTGGCTTGGAACAACAGCCATTTCAGGACTTTAGTAAATTACTCCACGCGCCACATGGCATTATTCTGGTAACAGGGCCAACAGGTTCAGGCAAAACCACCACACTTTATTCCGCACTTAGCACTTTAAACACAGAAAGTCGGACAATCTTAACCGTAGAAGACCCTATTGAGTATTATCTTGAAGGTGTTGGCCAAACCCAGGTGAACCCCAAAACGGATATGACGTTTGCACGAGGGTTACGCTCAATTTTAAGACAAGACCCTGATGTAGTTATGGTTGGAGAAATTCGTGATGGTGAAACTGCCCATATTGCTGTCCAAGCCAGCTTAACAGGTCATTTAGTCTTATCGACTTTACATACCAACACAGCCATTGGAGCTATCGCGCGATTGCGTGATATGGGCATTGAAGCATTTTTATTAGCGACCAGTTTAATTGGTTTAATTGCGCAACGGCTAGTGAGGCGCTTATGTGATCAGTGCAAGCAACAACAACCTGCATCGCCTTTGGCTCGTGAACAATTCGGACTTGCAGATACTGATGTATCCTTTGCTCTTTACATTCCAGTCGGCTGTGATCAGTGTAATATGTCAGGTTTTCGTGGGCGCCTTGCCATTTATGAAATTATTATGGTAGATCACGTATTGCAAAAAATGATTTACGAACAGGCCGCAGAACAAGACATGCAAGCCTATGCTCATCAGCATAGTTTATCGATTAGAAATGATGGTTTAGGTAAGGTGAGGCAGGGAATTACGACACTTGAAGAAGTTATGCGAGTAACTCAGGATCGTTAACGAATCATGAGCAAGCTTTATATTCGTTTTCCCTTACAGCCTAAATCTTTCAATGAACTCATTGAACAACCGGTTTTCTATGCTATTGATGACCGGCATGATAAGAAAATACAGTATAACCAATGCTTATTGAGCGAACTAAGTGAGAATGTAGCCTTAGCTACCTTAAAGGAAGTAATTATTTTTTTTCCTCTCCCCCATACCATTGTTTGGTTTAGTGAGCCTCCCTCAAAAAACATAAAGCACAATATTCAAGCAGCACCATTTTTAATTGAGGAAAAATTATGTGGCACGCTTGAACACTATGTTTTTTCTATATACTACAGCGCTGATAAAACCTATTTATGTATTTGTGCAATAGAAAAATCCTGTCTTGAACAACTGCTATCCTTAGTACCGTTACCAAATTGCACAGTACTGCCAGAATCACCCTTTACCTGCCTTTTAGGGTGGCAGCTAATCCAGCTAAACAACCACTATATTATAAACTGCAGTAAAGGGTTTACTTGTTTACCCAATGACAAACAACTCCTAGGTTTATTTGCTGAATTAGAAAATACTGTGCCTGTTGCTTTGGATGATAATGAGTACTTCCAACAACTGCTGGATATGTATGCTAAACATCGATCAGACTTAGTAAAACCATTTTCCGGTGAAGGCACTGTAACACCCTCATTGATAAGACAGTTTCGCACATCACTGGTGGCTTCACTCATTGTTTTATTGGCGATCACTGGCTTTAATTACTGGCAGGCATATCAAATTAAGCAAAAAACAATCGCTCTACAAGATGAAACCATACAATTTACTCGCAAGCTTTTTCCTGACATTGAGTTTACCGAGCCTAAGTTACAGCTAGAACGACTCATAAATCGCAGAAGTCCCAAAAAGCAGCCGCTATTTGTCTTGTTAAAGCACATTCAACATTCAATAACACAATTACCTAAAACCAGTGTTTCATTACAGTCACTTAATTTTCATGAAGATCGCGGAATCAATGTGGTGCTACAAGCAAGTACAATTAAAACTATTGATCAGTTTATCGAGCAAGCCAGTAAGCAACAAAATATTTCTATAGAGCTCAAGTCCGCAAACCAGCAAAATGAAGGCGTTAAAGCCATTGTGTACATGAGTATGGTGCTATGATTAAAGCGTACTGGAATGGACTCTCACTACAGGAAAAAAATGCCTTAAGGTTTCTAGGCTTTTTTATTTTTCTTTATATTTTAATTGACTACATCATTCTACCTTCATTTAATGCTGTAGATTCAGCAAATAAAGAGTGGCAGTCCTGGCAAGAAAATGCACATTATGTTTTACAGCACAAACAACAATTAGTAAAAATCAGCCAACAACAAAAAACAACACAACATTTGGTAAGTCTTACCCAAAAACGCCAACAGATAATCAAACGAGCAGAGGAATTAAAATTAACGATTCAGCGAGTTGAACCTGCTGAAGAGCAACTCACTGTGTGGTTCAATAATGTCCCTTTTAATGCAAGTATGAGCTGGCTTCAGCAGTTAACACAGCAAGATATGCTAGTTATTAAAAGCCTTTCTGTTGACCGTCAGCAAAGTGGCAAGGTGAATATTCGCGTGGCGCTTTATTAGAACCTGTTTAATAAGCGTTTAACTGTAGACTAAAGGCTAGAACGAAGATTAAGCAATCGCGCTCGTATTTTTTCTTCTTGAGTCATTTTACCTGCGAGGTTTAATGGCGCTTGTGCTGTTCTCTTTGCATTTGTTGTAGGCTGGTAAGCGACCATTGAACCAGCATGGCTTCCATGATCATAATCTGCCATAGCTAAGCGTTCTAGGCTTCCATTATGGGAAAAAACGATTTGATTTTTATTAATATTTTTGACAATTATACCTGCTTGTAATTCGTCTCCCACTTTAACCAGCTTTTCTTCATTTTTATTCACTTTAACAACAGCAACAGAATCTGCCTCTTTCGATGAATGAAACACTGCTTCTAATGTAAGCGCAAGCTTAGTCTCTTTAGGCTCTATTTTGGGTGTAGTTATTTTTTTCTCTTGGGTGATTACGCCAAATAAATCGGTTGGTATTTCAGTATTGATGGAAGCTAATGGTTGAACGGCCGTATCCTGATGAGATGCAGTATCTAAAGCTAAATTAAAGCTTAATGCTGAAGACTGTAAAGAGTTAACTGACATAGAAGAATAAGCAAAGGTGAGGGCAAGGGAAAGTACTGTCAAAGCAGTAATATAGTCTAAAGTTTTAAGCTTTTTTGATGACATTAACATGATCCATCGACCTCTAAGCGTCTTATTAATATGACATATCCCGTCATAAATGATTGGCGCTCACTATACGGTGTTATGCTGCAACCTCAAATGCGTAATTAACTTGTTTGTGAAGTTAGTCACCAGCCAATACCAATAAGTTTGAAATATAAAAAGACACCTTATATGCGTAATTCTACTATATAAAAAAATCTACCTAAGTGGAGCGCTGGTGAGCACTTGACATTGACACTGTTGACTTTGTTTAAGCTGCAGCTTACGCGTTGTCATGGTTCGTAAGTCGATGGTAAGCAGTGTGTTAGTGAGTAGAGCGCCTAGTCCACTAATAAGCTTTATAGCCTCCATAGCCGCCAAACAACCTACAGTCCCAGAAACCGCACCAAAAACAGGAAACTCCCGTTTCCACAAGGGTGGTGTTTCAGGGTAAATACAGCGTAAGCACGGCGTTTTCCCTGGAATAATGGTGGTCAATTGTGCCTCAAGCTCATACATTGCACATTCAATCAGCGGAATGCGTTTAGTAAGCGCACCATCATTCATGGCAAACCGCTCAGCAAATAGCGGAGCACAATCAATGACTAAGTCTGCTTCGGCCATTATGCTCTCACAGTTTTCCCGGCTAATATTTTCATCAAATGCTTGAATATCAAGCCGGGGATTTAACTGCAATAACCGCTCTTTAGCCGAATCAACCCTGGATTGGCCTAGTCCTTGATAGGTCATCAAAATCTGTCGGTTAAGGTCGGAGGGTTTAATTTGGCCACCATGGGCCAGCACTAACTTACCTATGCCTGCAGCAGCAAGCTGGTAGGCAACTATCGAGCCTAGTCCTCCCACTCGAGAAATCAGTACTGACGTGGACTTTAACTTTTGTTGCCCTAACTCACCAAAACCCGGCGTCCACATCTGCCATTCATAGATCGCATGTTCTTCTGGCGTCAATTCAGGCAATGTTTTGGTCTGATCAGACAAGTCAATCTTTTCTTGCTGCATGGCATTACCCCCCAGAGATAGGAGAAAGCAGGGTAAGCGTATCTCCATGCTTGAACGATACATCATCAGTTGCACATATTTGCTGATCGCCAAGAAAAAAAAGGATGCTAGGAGAAATTGAGCCGTCTTGCGCTAATAAGCGACTGCCAAATGGAAGCTCACAAAGCATATGTAATGCCACTGAGAGAGAAGGGGTTGGAAGTGACAAAACAACTTCATCTTTACCAATGAGATGACGGAGCTGACCTTGCAAAAAGACCGTTAACTTCATGTTATACACCTATCCATGTGATCCTTAAAGCCAATAATCGTTAACCCTTCACTCATCTCTGGTAACAGAATTCGCGAAGGGTATATACGGCATGTGACGGATCTATATGCTAGGCAAATCTTTTATCGATCGCAAGTTTAAGTCTCAACTTACCCAAACTGCTTAAAAATCAGCCAAATTATACGTCAGAAGAAAACGACTACTTTCTTCATTATTTTCAAAGCCCTGCCACCGAGCAAAATGCCATCCTAACGTTAAGCCCTCAAGCAGGCCAGACTGAAGGGTATAAGCAATATAACCACCCACTTCCTGTTCAGTATTTTTTTCATCCAGTTCGAGGACAATATCTTCACCCGGTCGCTTCCCTCGAGCATAATGAATTCCCAGATTAAGACCTGGTAACTTTATACCTGAAAAGTCATAGTCTAAGCCAATGACCCAGGCCAACTCATTTTTATGGTTATAATTTTTATACAAAGCTAATGTGGAGTTAAATGCACTTTGGTCATCATAAAAATAACCACTTCCCCAATCAGCTAACTCAGTTTTATTCACGCCAAAGTAGAGCTTGCTATTTTGTGTATGCAGTGCGGCAGTGACATTGTAATAACGACTTTTGTAATCTTCATGCTGGACATAGAAAAACTGATTGAGAGGAGAAAGCCAGTCATAATAACCATAGGCTTGTTTACCCTGTGCTAACCCGACCCGACCATCAAGAGACAATGAAATGCCTTCAGCTACATCCATCAGGTAATAAAGCTTGGCAAAGTATTTTTTTAGCTGATTACCTGCACGCCCCATCTCAAATTGGCCTACCAAGCCATTTTCAAAAGTATACTGGGTGCCTAATACATCAATGTATTTCACTCTCTGTTCTTGTGAGTAGCTGGTAAATGGCTGAATAAACTGACTTGAGCCTCGCTGATGATATTGATTAAAACGCCCATAATACACATCAGCCCCAGACAGGTTAGTACTTATTAATGTACCAAATACTGAGCTAGGCAGTACATAAGACCCGGAAGTAGAAAACGTTTCTAAATGTAGACTTTGTAAGCCAAAACGAAGATTAAATGGTTGCTGCTCAGAGCCAAAACGCATTTTCGTGTAAGCTTGGGTTACCGCAGAGACTTCATTGACAGAAGAGTTACCCAATTGTGGTTGACGGAGGTAGTCAACGCGCTCTTGACTGGTGGAATTCACTATGTTTTGACAACCTATAGTTGGGTTAGCACTACATGTTTTAATTTCATCACCTAATGCGCCTGTCAGGCTTTCATAACTTGCATTCACATAATTAAATGTTTGCTCCCCCCCGGTTCCCTCAACCGTTCCTGGCTGCTGATTTTGACCAACCCCCACATTATTGCTCCCTGAACCATTGCTATTATTCCCACCCTGGGCTATACCATTGTTGATATAGGTCGCACTACCAAGAGATACATCCACTCCAATAAAATTTAAATAATAACGTGATTGAAAATCTATTTTTAAACCATGCACCCACTCATCAAGGTCAAAAATTTCACTTCGTTGTGAAGTATTTTTGGATAAAAAATGATTATCATAACTAATATCAAAAGAATTTTGCTTTTGATCACTATTAAAGTGTGAATTGTTCACCGATTGAGAATCAAAGCTCAATCCATAGATATTAAAGGAAAAAAGCAAAGCCAATGTAGTCGATAAATGGCTATTTAAAATCCAGCGTTTAAGAAAGTTCCACATTGTTTACAACTGCCGTCCATAACAGGCCATGATACTAACTACATGATCATTTCGTCTGTAGTTATTCACCAAAAATTGAGCTTATATATCCTAAACGCAGGGTTTAAAGGATATAGCTGAGTCTAAAAAGCTCTCTATACATTCTCTTCTTTTATTTAATGCAATTTCATATTCGCCAAAAATATAATTAGCAGTAATTTCAATACTAACTAAAAACAGGCGAATTAATTTGATTTTTATAGGTATGATTGAGGTGTAGTACTTACTGTTGCGCGGCGTATTTTAAAAGATATAGATAAAATATACAGCATATAGGTCACAATTAGTGTCGTAGCTTTTCATGCACATTCTAAGAGAATCGAATAACTGCCAACTACTTCTCTCTACACTATTGATATAACCCAAAGGCTGGATAATGCCTTTGTTCGATCTAATCCATCATCATTAAAAATCCCATTAGTGTTCTTTTAGAGCTGATTGGATATAGCAAAAATTGGATTTTCAGTATTTCCTTTTGCCCCAGAAAAAGCAAACCACTACCTCTTAAGTTAGGGCCTGTTAACACTAATTCTGTTACAATAGGCTCATGGAAATTACAACAGAACAATTTAAAATAATAGAACACTTGCTACCTGTTCAGCGTGGTAATGTAAAACTATCAAATATCCAAGTGCTC
>NZ_JAEVHG010000018.1:0-117805 GCF_018263875.1 Zooshikella ganghwensis | reverse complement strand
AGGTTTATGCTTGACGACGATAGCGAGTGGGCACCACCTGATTCCATCCCGAACTCAGAAGTGAAACTGCTCAGCGCCGATGGTAGTGTGGCGTTTCGCCATGTGAGAGTAGGACATCGTCAAGCGCTTATTGGAAGCCCTGGTACATCGTGCCAGGGCTTTTTACTTTTTAGGGATAACGCGTAAAAAAGCTGGCTGTTTACTAAGCTGAAATGACATAGGGCTTAGATAATCGTTAGGGATGCTCAGCTGGTTTCGTTCACCTGTCTTCTTTCTTTGTTTTACGCTTAAAATAAAGTCTGGGATATTTCATCAACAACTGTCGTAACAATACTGACATGTGTATTGGAGATGGCTATTAATGAAACGCTTACACTCTCTGGTACTTAGTACTTCAATTCTATGTTTTCCTCTCATTTCTCAAGCAGATGATACCAAGCAGGTATATATCTATAACTGGAGTGATTATATAGCTGAAGATACTTTACAGAACTTTGAAAAGAAGACAGGTATCAAGGCTCAATATGATGTCTTTGATAGTAATGAAATTCTGGAAGCAAAGTTGCTATCAGGTAAGACAGGCTATGATGTTGTGGTACCTTCTCATGACTTTTTGAGGGTACAGATTAGGGCTGGAGCCTTTCAACCACTTGATAAAAGCAAGCTCCCAAATTTGAAAAATCTTGATAGTGATATGATGAAGGAGATATCTGCGACTATTGATCCAGATAATAAGTTTGCTATTCCTTACTTGTTAGCTACGACTGGCTTTGGCTATAACCCTGAAAAGGTAAAAGCAGTATTGGGTGATGATGCCCCTGTTAAAAGCTGGCGTTTACTGTTAGATGAAAAGAACTTAGCTAAGCTTAAGTCTTGTGGTGTAGCATTTTTAGATGCACCAACGGAAGTATTTCCTATAGTTTTAAACTATTTGGGTAAAAATCCAAATACTCAGAACCTAAATGATTACAAAGAAGCTGTTAAGCTGCTTGAAAAATTAAGCCCTCATGTGACTTATTTTCATTCTTCAAAATATATTTCTGATTTAGCTAATGGGGATATATGTGTAGCTATTGGCTGGTCAGGTGATATGTATCAAGCCGCAGACCGAGCTGCTGAAGCCAAGAATGGCATTAACATCAGGTACAATATTCCGGAAGAGGGAGCGCCAATTTCCTTTGATATGTTGGCAATTCCAAAGGATGCTACACATTCAGAAGCTGCTCACGCATTCCTTAACTACTTAATGGAACCAAAGGTTATTGCAAATATTACTAATTACGTTAAGTATGCAAATCCAAATGTAGAGTCAAAGTCATTTATTGATGCTGATATTTTAAAGGATCCTGGTATCTATCCTACAGAAAAAGCAAAGCGTAAATTATTTACCTTTGGTGAGCGTTCTAAGAGTGTCCAGCGCTTTATAAATAGGGCTTGGACACGTATTAAAACAGGTAAATAGTTACCACTGAAAGAGTAAGGGCTTGGTTTATAAAAAAGCTTAGCCCTATTTTTATGTTGTACTGTTATTGATTGATTCGATTTCGAATGGAAGCTAGGGCATCTTTTCCTGCGGCTTGTTTAATTTCCTGACTTAACTCCTCACCAAAGCCTATTCGAATAACATCTTCACTTGGAAGCTCCTCAAGGAAGCGGCTAGGAGTAGTTTCTATTTGTTCACCAAACTGCTTGCGCTGCCCAGCCAATGTCATAGTTAATGCCTTTCGAGCACGTGTAATACCAACATAAGTTAAGCGACGTTCTTCTTCTATGTTATTTTCTTCAATACTGCTTCTGTGGGGGAGCAAATCTTCTTCCATGCCAATCATAAAGACATAAGGATACTCAAGTCCTTTTGAGGCATGAAGAGTCATGAGCTGAACACGGTCACTATCATCCTCTTGCTCTTGTCGCTCGAGCATATCTCTTAATACAAGCTTGCCAATGGCTGTTTTAATGTCAGCCTCTACATCATCCTCTTCATCTGTCACTTTTAATGACTTTTCAAGGGAATCGACCAGAGTCCAGACATTGCTCATGCGCTTGTCTGCAACACCTTCGCTACTACTGTTTTGACGTAGCCAGTTATGATAATCCAGATCATGAATCATGTCTTTGATAGCAGTAACGGGGTCTTCTTGATGACATTGTTGGGTTATCTTCTGCATCCAGTGAGTAAATCGCTGTAACTTTTCAAGAAAACGTTCATCAAGGTGACTGCTTAAACCGAACTCATTACAAGCAGCAAAAAGACTGATATGCCGTTGGGATGCGTAGTTTCCTAACTTTTCTAAAGTTGTTGGACCAATTTCCCGGCGAGGTACATTTATGACGCGTAAGAATGCGTTATCGTCATCCGGATTAATAACTAGCCGAAGATAGGCCATGATATCTTTTACTTCCGACCGAGAGAAAAAGGAGGTGCCGCCTGATATAAAGTAGGGAATTTGATGGTGCTGTAATTTTAACTCAAGCAGTTTTGCTTGATGATTGCCTCGATATAAGATGGCATAGTCTTTGAATTTGGTATTCTGCTTTAACTTATGAGTAATAATTTCTGCCGCAACTCGCTCAGCTTCAACTTCTTCATTTCGGCAACGAATAACACGAATTTCGTCGCCCATACCAAAGTCGCTCCAAAGACGCTTCTCAAAAACGTGAGGATTATTGGCAATGACGGTATTGGCTGCTTTAAGAATACGGCTGGTTGAGCGGTAGTTTTGTTCTAGCTTAATGACATTCAGACTAGGGTAGTCATCCTTGAGTAACGCCATATTTTCTGGGCGTGCCCCTCGCCAGGCATAAATTGACTGATCATCATCACCTACTACAGTGAATGCTGCTCTTGCGCCAACCAACTGCTTTACAAGTAAGTATTGTGAGGCATTAGTGTCTTGGTATTCATCCACTAGCAGGTAGCGGATTTTGTTCTGCCATTTATCAAGAACGGTAGGGTTTTCAGAAAAAAGCTTCACCGGCAGTAAAATGAGGTCATCAAAGTCAACAGCATTGTAGGCTTTCAATGTGCGTATATAGTGCTGATAGATTGTAGCAATAACTTCTGCTTCTTCGTCTTTTGCGTGACTAATTGCTTGATCGGCAGAGATGAGATCATTTTTCCAGTTTGAAATGGTATGTTGGATTAAATCAATTTTATCCATTCCTTCGCTGTAGTGCTTTTCACTGAGCTCTTTGAGTAATGCTTTGACATCCTGCTCATCAAAAATTGAAAAGCCTGGTTTGTAGCCAAGTGTTTTATGTTCACGGCGAATGATGTTTAGGCCCAGATTATGAAAGGTCGAAACGGTAAGTCCTCTAGCGGTTTTACCACTGACGAGCTGACCAACCCGTTCTTTCATCTCACGTGCAGCCTTGTTAGTGAAAGTAACCGCAACAACATGTTTAGCTTTTAAGCCGCATGTCTCAATCAAGTAAGCAATTTTTTGGGTAATAACGCTTGTTTTACCACTCCCAGCCCCAGCTAAGACAAGTAAAGGTGAGTCAATATATTTTACAGCTTCTTCTTGTCTGGGATTAAGTCTACGCACAGATTTTGGGCTCCTTTGACTAACAAATAGCTGTGTATTTTAGCAAATTGAATCCTGGCCGCGAATGGATTTTTGGCAGCTTTTGCTTTCTAAGTTTCAAGAAGTGAAGGCAGGTACTTTACGACTAGCTGGCATAGCAAGCTATTACAAAGTGGTTAAAGTACACTTTTGACGCTAGTTATATGCCAATCAAACCACTGATTAGTGACTTTTACTCAAAAAATAAAAACTGGGAAATGATATCAATTTACATGATCATTGATTTGGTATAAGAACGATAGCTCTGTTCGAACTGACAAAATAGGTCAAGTTTATTGATAAGTTGTTTGAGATTATTTGGTGGATTTTCATTGATTGTGTGATCATATACGGCAATAAAGTTGGCGCGATGACCAAGTGTATACTGGAGGACCGACATTCGTGGCAGGTCAGCAAAATGAGGGGCAACCCAAATTATATTTAATAGATAAAAAAATTACTGAGAAAAGCTACTTGGTATCGTTGCTAAAAGAAAATGATTCACATCTTTTTTTAAAGGTAAATCACCTTACATCTCTTGTCGAAATGGAAACGTTGGAAGGTTGCCGGGGG
Organism: Zooshikella ganghwensis; assembly: GCF_018263875.1. Classification (NCBI taxonomy): domain Bacteria; kingdom Pseudomonadati; phylum Pseudomonadota; class Gammaproteobacteria; order Oceanospirillales; family Zooshikellaceae; genus Zooshikella; species Zooshikella ganghwensis. Next base: position 113,666 of record NZ_JAEVHG010000018.1, on the reverse strand, counting down.
GATAGGCTTGTCATCTTGCTTGCTGAAGAGTTTATGGACGAGTACCCAGGCTTATTGGAAGTATTAAGCTGTGACTACCCTGTTCTACTGTTAGTAGACTCAATTTCGGCAGATAAATATAAGCGGATAGTCAAGAAAGGCGCAGCTTATTATGTGTTGCGTAAAAGCTATAACAAAGAACAGTTAAAAACACTATTAAAGCTAGCTGAAGAACAGTATGCACAAACACATTCTTCTTCTGGTATTGATACATTAACGGGGTTAGCCAGCCGTCGTACTTTTACCCAGCGATTGAATAATATGTTGCTCGATAACCACTATAATAAGCCTCCTGCGTTATTATTGATTGATTTAGATGGCTTTAAAAAAGTAAATGAGTGGTTAGGGTATCAGGCAGGAGATCAGTTAATATGTGATGTTGCGCAACGGCTAAAGCGGCTGTTTCCTATACATGAACATATTGCACGGATAGGGGATAATGAATATGGCGTCGTTATTGATAATATTGGTCAGACGGCAGAGCTGGTGCATACTGTTAAAGAGTTACTAAAAGTATTGGCCAACCCATTTATTATTTCTGGACACCAATTAACAATAGGTTGCAGTATAGGTATTGCTCTGGCTGTGGATGGTCCTAGAAATGTTGACTCCTTAATTCATAATGCCACCCTTGCGTTAAAGCAAGCTAAACAGCAACTAGGAAGCAGTTACAGTTTTTATTCCCATGATTTGAATACTCATGCAAAGCAGCGTTATTGCTTGGAAACAGAACTACGTCAAGCTATAAAGCAAAAGGAATTCCAATTACTTTATCAACCAAGAATTGATACCACAACAGGCAAGCTGTGTGGTGTTGAAGGTTTACTCCGCTGGTTTCATCCTCTACGTGGCTTATTATTACCTAGTGATTTTATACCTTTAGCGGAAGAGACAGGGCTTATTGTTCCTTTGGGGCACTGGGTTATCTATCAGTCTTGTTATGATCTATTAAAGTTAATCGACGTTTGTGGTGAACAGGTCAGTATGGCGATTAACTTATCATTTCAACAATTTAAAGATGCCAGGTTATTTACAGTGATTTCTCATGCTTTGGAAAAGTTTGATGTGCCTCCGCAATGTTTGGAGTTTGAACTCACTGAAACAGCCATGATGCAAGATGAAGCAGCAGTTGCTGCGGCAATGAGTGCACTAGGAAAGCTGGGTATTACATTTTCACTTGATGACTTCGGTACAGGTTTTTCGTCATTTGCACATATACAACAGTTGCCGATATCAACCTTAAAAATTGATCGAAGTTTTATTTGTAAGATTAATTCAAATACTGATGATGCAGTAATAGTTCAGGCAATTACTAACTTAGCGCATAATTTGAATTTAAGTGTTGTGGCGGAGGGTGTCGAAAACCAGGCTCAAGTTGATGTACTGACCAAAATGGGTTGTGATCAGCTTCAGGGTTTTTTTTACAGCCCTCCAGTACCCATTACCACATTTTGCGAACGTAGTACTGATGAGTTAGTAGGTTGTATAGTTTAACTCTTTTACATTGAAACGGTACGATCCAGTTTTCGATAGCCTAAAGCTTCTGTGATATGACTCACTTGTAACTGTTCACTCTCCATTAAGTCAGCAATACTACGAGATACTCGCAATATTCTATGATAAGCCCGAGCAGATAAGCCCAGCTTTTTCAAGGCATTATTAAGCAAGTGCTGAGCATCTCCAGTAAGCGAACAATATTGCTCTATTTCTTTTGCACTTAGCTCGTTGTTCGCCTTTCCTTGTCGGTTTATTTGTAGCTCTCTTGCTTTTATTACACGTTGCTGAACCTGTGAACTACTTTCTACATTTAGTTGTGAAGCACGTTGAGTAAGCAAACTATCTGGCAATGCGGCAACCTCAATATGCATATCAATTCTATCCAGTAATGGGCCAGAGAGTTTACGACGATAGCGGCTTATTTGTTGAGCAGTACAGCGGCATGCTTGACGACTATCACCCAGGTATCCACAGGGACAAGGGTTCATTGCTGCAACCAGCTGGAACCTGGCAGGATAAGTCACCTGTCGGCTAGCACGAGAAATCACTATTTCTCCTGACTCCATTGGTTCACGCAGGACTTCTAATACCCTTCGGTCGTATTCTGGTAGCTCATCAAGAAATAAAACGCCATGGTGAGCTAACGATATTTCTCCTGGTTTGGGGCTACTGCCTCCACCCACCATAGCTATCGCAGATGCCGTGTGATGTGGTGCTCGAAAACTTCTATTTAGCCACTCGGTAATAGGTCGAGGTTTTTGAGAGATTGAGTTAACTGCTGCGACTTCCAGTGCTTCTTTTTCTGTTAAGGGAGGCATAATGCTTGGCAATCTGCTGGCTAGCATGGTTTTTCCTGTTCCAGGAGGTCCAAAAAACAGGAGGTTGTGGCCACCAGCGGCGGCTATTTCAAGAGCACGTTTTGCCTGAGGTTGTCCTTTTACCTCTGCAATATCACAGGAGGTCTTTGATTGAGTAAGTGTATAGCTTGCAGTACTTGCAGTAAATGGTGTAATCACCTCGTCATCCTGCAAGTGTTGGCAAAGCTGGTTTAAGCTGTTAATGCCTAACAAAGTACAGTTTTTAACAAGACTGGCTTCTGCACAGTTTTCTTCAGGAATGACAAGTTTTCGATTGCTGAGCTGGCACTGAACGGCTGCGGGTAAAATACCTTTGACGGGGCGAACCTTTCCAGATAAAGCAAGCTCACCAATAAATTCATAATCTACCAGTTTGGCTGGGGCAATTTGTCCTGAGGCAGCTAAGATACCTAAAGCAATAGCTAGGTCAAAGCGGCTGCCTTCTTTTGGAAGATCGGCCGGCGCTAAATTAATAGTGATACGCTTGGCAGGAAATTCAAAGTGCGTATTTAAAAGGGCACTGCGCACGCGGTCTTTACTTTCTTTAACCGCTGTTTCTGGTAAGCCCACGATAGCCAAGCCAGGTAGGCCATTTGAAAGGTGGGCTTCAACTGTAACAAGAGGGGCATTAATACCAAACTGAGCACGTGTATACACAACAGCCAGAGACATAAATCATCCTTGCAGGCTCACTAATAAAGAGGAGGGTAGTTTAAATTTTGTACAGTGAGACTGCTAATAGGAGGATGAAAGACTGTGAACTCGTAAAATAGCCACAAAAAAATGTGAATTAGTGGCTGTTTGAGAGAGTTTAATAAACGCTTTACTAAGTTTTTAAAGCCAAATTAATGGTCTTTTTCTTTTGGCGATGAAGGTTGAGAAGCATTTTCAATAATAAGTGTTGATTGTTCTTCTGAGGCTAGGTGTGCTTCTAGGGCAGCAACTTTCTTTTCAAGCGCTTCCAGCTTTGCTCGGGTATGTTGTAATACCGCCAGCTGATCTTCAAACTGCTCTCTTGTTACTAAGTCTAATTTAGCAAAAGCCGTTTGCAGAAGGATGTGAATATTATTCTCAAGGTCTTTTTGAATTTGTGGCTTTTCACCTGACATAAGCTGCTGCACTTTTTCACCAACAGTGCCGCTGATTTGTTCGCTAAGAGATTGAATAAATGCTTTGTTGATCATGCTTAAGCCTGTTCTGTTGAGTGTGCACGATTAAGGAAACATACGTTACTTATGCTACAGGGCAGTAATGAATGCGTTGTTACTTTAGCATAGTCATGTTGCAAGAAACTATGTGTAGCTGATCATTTAGAGTGCATGGCACAGGCTATACCTCTTCAAATTATTAGCTATAGAGCTGAGTGATCATAAAAAGAGCAAAGCTTTTTAGCTTGAACCAAATTGGTGCATATTCTCTGCTTCTCCCCCTCTTGTTGGCTTAATAAATATCGGCTAACTCCTTGAAATAAAAGTATGAATTTTATAGATGGCACATATCCTGCTGGTCACTTGTTGTTAAACATATGCTTATTCAAGAAGTGCTCAGCTTTATGTGATGACTTTATTTATCTCTGCTGAGTGTACGAGTAGGAAACGAATCAATAACCACTTGATGTTGATGGAACAAGGGGGTTTGGCAAAGGAAGCCTTGTGCTGTTAGCGCTAAGTTATGTGAAGGGTTATAAATCTACTTGTATTTAGGTGTTAGGCTTATATAAATTGCATAAATAACTTGCCCCAGCCCCCCCATGGGCAAGACATAAAACTGCAGGAGATTAAAATGAAATTAGTTTCGGCAATCATTAAGCCATTCAAGTTAGATGATGTGCGAGAAGCCCTTTCTGAGATTGGCGTTCAAGGTATTACAGTTACTGAAGTGAAGGGATTTGGACGACAAAAAGGTCACACCGAATTATATCGAGGGGCTGAGTATGTTGTGGATTTCTTACCTAAGGTCAAAATTGAAATTGCGATTGGTGACGAGATGCTGGACCAAGTGATTGAAGCGATATCAAGTGCGGCTAATACGGGAAAAATTGGCGATGGCAAAATATTTGTGGTTGCCCTTGAGCAGGCAGTGAGGATTCGGACTGGTGAGACAGGGACGGATGCTATCTGAGCGTGTCACCGGGTAACGTTATTTAAAGCCTAAAAGGGGGGCTGATTGTGGAAAACTTAACTCAACTGTCTTATGCGCTCGATACGTTTTACTTTCTAGTATGTGGTGCACTAGTCATGTGGATGGCTGCGGGCTTTGCCATGTTAGAGGCTGGTTTAGTCCGAGCTAAAAATACCGTCGAAATTCTAACCAAGAATATCGCACTTTTCGCTGTAGCATGCACAATGTACCTGTTGTGTGGCTATGCCATTATGTATCCAGGAGAAGATGCTGCAGGTGGTATTTTACCTGTATTAGGGACACTCATCGGTGATGAGCATACAGCAGAAGCTGTATTATCTAGTGAGGGGTCAACTTATTATGCGGCACGTTCTGACTTCTTTTTTCAGGTTGTCTTTGTAGCAACTGCAATGTCCATTGTTTCTGGTGCTGTTGCAGAGCGTATGAAACTGTGGGCATTTTTAATGTTTGCGGTAGTACTAACAGGATTTATTTACCCCGTTCAAGGCTTTTGGAAATGGGGTGGTGGCTTTTTGCAAGAAGCTAAGTTTCAAGATTTTGCTGGCTCTGGTGTAGTGCATATGTGTGGTGCTGCAGCTGCACTCGCGGCTGTCATTTTACTGGGACCACGTAATGGTAAATATGGAAAGAAAGGTGAGGTGAATGCCATTCCTGGAGCGAATCTGCCTCTTGCGACGTTGGGTACCTTTGTATTGTGGTTGGGCTGGTTTGGTTTCAACGGTGGCTCTCAGCTCAAACTGACAGGCATCGAAAATGCTAATGCGGTTGCCCAAATATTTGTTAATACAAATGCTGGCGCTGCGGGTGGAGTAATAGCAGCATTGGTAACGGCTCGTTTACTGTTTGGTAAAGCAGATTTAACCATGGCTTTGAATGGTGCGCTGGCAGGTTTGGTAGCAATTACCGCTGAACCTTTAACACCATCAGCACTAGGTGCAACATTAATTGGTGGCATTGGTGGTCTACTGGTGGTGTTCTCTATCGTAGCCTTGGATAAACTTCACTTGGATGACCCAGTTGGTGCTATTTCTGTGCATGGTGTGGTTGGTATTTGGGGTCTATTAGCTGTACCTCTGACTAATAGCGATGCAACATTGCTTAAGCAGTTACTAGGGATCGTGACGATTTTTACCTGGGTCTTTGGCTGTAGCTTTGTGGTGTGGTTTTTCCTGAAGAAAATAATGGGTATTCGTATCAGTCAAGAGGAAGAATACGAAGGTGCCGACATTGCGGAGTGTGGTATGGAAGCCTATCCTGAATTTACCAGTAAATAAAATTGTGAATATGGGATGGCCTTTAATGAATCATCATTAATGATCGTTTGAGGCAATAATAACAGCTACTAAGCTAGTTATTATAAAAGGAGGCTAATGCCTCCTTTTTTATTAGGTGCTCATATTCATCTGTCAGGATAGGTTTTTATGTGGGTACAGAAAATTGTTCAACTGACACCAAGGGAACGAGGATTTCACATAGTGACTGAGGAGCTTTTACATGAGCTACCAGAAGTAAGCATGATGAAGGTAGGGCTATTGAGCTTGTTTATGCAGCACACATCGGCATCTTTAACGGTTAATGAAAATGCAGACCCTTCAGTCAGAGCTGATTTTGAGTCACACTTAAATTACTTAGTACCCGAAAATGCTGAACACTTTCAGTCTCGAGGTCATGGCGCTGATGCGACGCCAGCGCACTTAAAAAACTCACTGGTAGGTTTTTCGTTGGTTGTGCCTGTTTCACAAGGGCAGTTGGCTTTAGGTGCCTGGCAAGGCATTTATCTTGGAGAACATCATACCCATGGAAGTAGTCATCGAATTGTAGCAACGCTTTTTGGAGAAAGTTTCGACAAGTAGCTTAAAATAGGCGTAATGTTTCAGCATATAAAATAGTTTACTTATAGGTATAATAATTAAGTTGTAATGAATAAATCATTACAATAAGTCTAAAAATGACCTATAGGTGAAATTATGAATATAAGGGCAAATGGATTTATAGAGTGCCTAAAAAAGTACGAATACATTCTCAAAGCTTTATTTATAATTATTCCACTAAGTTTTCTTTCACTCTCAACTTCAGCTGACAATTCAAATATAAAAAACGCTACTGACGATATAAGCATTCACTGGCAAGTAATTGATAACTTACAAGACAGTGCAAATAGTTTTACAGCAAAATTAACCATAAAGAATAATGGTAGCCAAAGTTTAACCCACCAAAACTGGCGTATCTATTTTAACTTTGTACGAGAAATACTAGCATATTCGCCTAATGACACGCTTTCCATTAAACATGTTAATGGTGATTTATTCTATATTGAGCCAAAATCTAGATTTACAGGCATAAGTATTGGCGAAGCGCTGACAGTTCAGCTAACCGCACAGTATTGGGCAATCAGTAAATCAGATGCACCTGCGGGTTTTTATCTTGTTCCCAGTAAGAATAGCCAACCTATTCTGATTAACGATGTCGTTATTGCAGATCATACTTCAGACAAGCAAACTAAGCGGTTTGATGGGGACCGTTGGCCGGTTGATACGGCTGAGGTTCGTTTTGACAGAAATCGTGAACTACTGGCTATAGATACGCCAATACTTGCAAATAACCACAGTAATAGTACGTCACTGGTAATACCAAGTCCTGCTGAAGTGCAAAAGACAGAGAATCAACAACTGATGATCAATCAGCCAATAACGATTGCATTTAGTGATGAATTTCGTAATGAAGCTGAGTATTTAAGAAAAATGCTCACTGTTGAGTTAGACTGGCCTGTCAGTTTTGCAAAGCGATGTGAATATAAGCCTTTTAGTATTTGTTTAATTAACCAACCAACAATTAATCAACAATCAACTAAGATTGTTAATGATGGTTATGAGCTAACAATTGATAAACTGCAAGGTATAAATATTTATGCTGAAAAACCTGCAGGTATTTTTTATGGTATACAAACATTATTAGGTTTGGCTCCAGTAGAAAATTATTTAAGTAATACCGTTAAACAAGAAACTCACAGGCATTTATTATTTCCTGTAATGCATATTAAAGACTATCCTCGGTTTGAATATCGTGGTGTACATCTTGATGTGGCTCGACATTTCAGCTCTTTAGTAACGGTTAAGCGATTGATAGATGTGTTAGCGCTATACAAATTAAATAAATTGCATCTGCACCTGACGGATGATGAAGGTTGGCGCATAGCGATTCTTGGGCTTCCAGAGTTAACCGATGTTGGTGGTCGAAGAGGGCATACACTTGATGAAGTAAAACATCTTGTGCCTTCTTTTGGATCAGGTCCATTTCCAGATAGCAACAATGGTTCAGGGTTTTACACAAGAGAAGAATTTATTGAGCTGCTGCGTTATGCCCAGCGTCATCACGTTACCGTTATACCTGAGATAGACTTTCCTGGGCATGCTCGTGCTGCAATCAAATCAATGGAAGCGCGTTATGCTCGTTTACAGCAGGAAGGGTTGACAGATCAAGCTGCTCGCTTCTTACTCAGTGATTTACAGGATATGTCTGTTTATAAATCTGTTCAGGGTTGGCATGACAATGTTATTAATCCCTGCCTATCTTCTACTTATTTATTCATTAATAAAATATTAGCTGAGTTGCACTGGATGTATCAGGAAGCGGGTGTTGAGGTGCCAGTAATTCATCTAGGAGGTGATGAAGTACCTGAAGGTGTTTGGCGGAAATCACCTGCGTGTACGGCATTATATGGTGGTACTGAAGAACTTTCTGATCAGCAGGTTGAAAGACTTAAGCGTCAGTTTGTTTATAATGTACATCAAATGGTACAAGTTTATCGTAAACAAACTGGTGGTTGGGAAGAGCTTGCTTTTGCTAAAGATGATGATTCAGTAATCATTAACCCAATGATCGAACCAGGTTCTATGCGCCCTTATGTATGGAATAATGTTTGGGGGTGGGGTACAGAAGACTATGGATATCGACTGGCTAACGCAGGGTTTCCTGTTGTGCTCGCCAATGCTACAAATTTATATTTTGATTTAGCATATCAAAAAGATCCAGATGAATTAGGTTATTATTGGGCAGGATTTGTGAATGCGCGTACTGTCTTTGAGTTTACTCCATTTGATATTTTTAAATCGGCTTGGCAGGACCGGATGGGTAATTCATTAAATGATAATCAGTGGGAAAATAGTACACGCTTACAAGTAGATAAACGAAATAATATTTTGGGAATACAGGGACAGTTATGGAGTGAAAATATTAAATCTGCTGAGCAACTAGAGTATTTAGCATTACCTAAATTAATTGCACTGGCTGAAAGAGCATGGGCAAATCAGCCGACATGGGCTGACGAGCAAGATAGAAAAAAACGCTTTTCAAAATTAAATCAACATTGGCAACAGTTTGCGCTTCGTATGGGTAGTTATGAATTACCACGCTTGGATCGTTGGCAGGGAGGATACCATTATCGCTTACCGTTGCCTGGTGCTAAATTGGTTGGTGGTAAAATACATGCTAATACAGCTTTTCCTGGTTTGACTATACGTTATACCATTGATGGCAGTGAGCCATCATTGAAGTCTCAAAAGTATCAACAACCATTTGACCCAGTAGCAGGGCAAATAAAACTAAAAACATTTTCCACAAATGGGCGGAGTAGTCGGACAACTGTGTTATCGCCATAAATAATTCTCAATAGATATAGCTGATAAAAAAAGGGCTGTTTAACAGCCCTTTTTATAGTTATTCACTGCCCACTGTCGTGGGTATTTTTTTGACTAAGTGGCAGATCCAGATACCACATTACTAAAGTTGGAGTCACCGGTTTTATTGGTGGCTTTTACCCGGTATTTATAGGTCTTTCCGGCCTCTACTATTTTATCAATAAATTGTGTTGTATTGGTTTCAACAGTATTTAGGTATTGCCAGTCCTTCCCTTTTTCACGCTTTTGAATGACAAACATAAGCTCATTGTTGCTTGTATCTTGCCATTGCAGCGTCACTGCTTTTTGACCATTTACGCTTGAAACTGAAATCGATAAGCCAGTGGGTGCAGTGGGTTTTTCGTCACCCTTATCAGGCCCTGATGGCGGTAAAGGTGGTGGAATATCCGGATCGTTGGGTTTATCACCGTCATCATCAGGGGTTCCTGGCGGTGGCGGTGGAGGTGGCAAGTCATCATCCCCAGAATCATCTCCGTCATCGCCATCCCCTGGAGGTGGGGGTGGTGGAATATTTGGGTCATCGGGGTTATCACCATCGTCATCACCATCCCCAGGAGGTGGAGGTGGTGGAATATTTGGGTCATCGGGGTTATCACCATCGTCATCGCCATCCCCAGGAGGCGGAGGTGGTGGAATATTTGGATCGTCAGGGTTGTCACCATCGTCATCGCCATCCCCAGGAGGCGGAGGTGGTGGAATATTTGGATCATCAGGGTTATCGCCGTCGTCATCACCATCACCTTTATGACAACCTATGGGTGCCTTTGAAATGACAAAGGAATCGATATAGCTTTGACGTTCCTGATCGCTGTTGTTTTCCCAAACGCTTTCAAACTGGATTGCATTAATACCGTAATTACGCCATTTTCCTGTCCAGTTGAGATCTCCAGCCGTTAATTCATCTTGCGGCTTGCCATCAATCATGACCTGCATAGTGCCATTGCTAGCGTATGGTTCTGTTGAGTTGAGCTTGACTTTAACCTCAACGCAATGCCACTGACCTTTTGTTAATGGGTTTTGACCATCCCCTGGCTTATCGCCATCACCTGGTGGTGGAGGAATTGGAGTATCTGGATCATCAGGTTTATCACCATCATCATCGCCATCTCCTGGCGGTGGAGGTGGAGGAATATCCCCATCATCAGATGTATCATCCCCATCACCAGGCGGTGGCGGAGGTGGGGGAATGTCTCCATCATCGTCAGGGTCTGCTACATTTTTCTGGCCTGGAGGTGGTGGTGGAGGAATATCATCATCGCCTGAAGTATCAGAAAGTGCTGTCAGGTTATCAATATCATCCCACTTGACAGTCTTTAGTGTTGAGTCTGGATTTGCAGGATCAAAGCCGGTCCATGTATCAAGTGCTAGCTTTTCATCTGATGGACTATGAATTAAGCCAGCTATAAAAGACTGTGGACCAAACTGACTTTTACCATCAGCAACACCAACAGCACGAACGAGTTTCTTAGGTGATCCTTGCTGTTTCTCAGGGTATTTAATATAAAAACGGTAGTATATTTCTTCGAATTTATCTGACTGATAGGGTGTTTTACCCAAATCATCAGCCGATGAGTTGAAAGGTACTAAGCCAAAGTTACGACGGAATGATCCCGCATTTTTCTGGTCTTTACCCCATTTGAGTACCAGGGCATGCTTACCATTTGCAGCATCATTGTCTGTAGTTGTGAGTGAATCGCTATGCTCACCTTGTTGAACACTATTTTTGCCGTATTTTTCAGCTAAACTGAGACCACCTTCGAAATCGTCACACCAAATCCAGTCTTTGTGTTTCGCTTCCCAGTTGTTACATTCATTATTAGCATTTGTGGGATCATCATCTGGTGTGTCACCATCATCACCAGGACCATCGCTTTTGACAGTAACTTCAATCGTCTTTTTATCTGCAGCTTGCTTGTCGTCTGCTACCATGAGTGAGACTTTATAAGTGCCAGCTTCAGTATAAGTATGTTGTGGTGAAATTTCTGTAGAGCCTTGGCCATCACCGAATTGCCAGACATATTTAACAATTTGCCCATCAGGGTCTTTGCTGTCAGCACCACTAAAACTACATGTTAATTGCTGACACTGATAATTTACTGATGCTATAGGTGTTTGATTGGTTTGAGGTGGGTCACCATCACCAGGAGGCTTGGGTTTATCGTCATCGTCACATGCTGTCAATGCGAGAAAGCATGTGCTGTAAATGAGTAATTTGGACAGTTTGGGATTCATGTAAAAACCTGAATATTTTAACTGGTTCTATTAATTTGGTGTCAATTTTGTTGCTGGTATAGCAAAAATAAAGACATCATTCTGATGTACAGTGCATAGTTTGCTGACGATAAACTTGCTGTTGATTTTAGATATTAAAAGTGTGAATTTTTTAGAAAACACATGTGAACTAATAAACAACAGTTTGTTGTATGGTGTGGCTATATGCTTGATACCTACTTATTTTGTTAGCAATCACTACGCCGTAGTTATCTGTCTTCATTCCTTATTTATATTCCGGGCACCTCTAGAAATGCACTATTTATAGAGTGCCCTTCCGTGAATCTGTCCATAATATGGTTAAAGTAATGTTTACTTAAAATAAACCATGATTCCTGTTTTCTACTGTAATAAATTTAAGCAAAAAAATTATCATTAAAAAAAGGGTTTAATCACAATCGTTAGATATGTTTGGGTAAGTTTAGAAGTTAGCGAAATAGATAACAGCCCTTTCGTAAATTGCCTCTATTAGAAAATCAGTAAAAGTACATAATATACATTGAGTAAGTCGAAATTTTTATTTTGGTATTGTTTGGCATAAAAAATGCGAATTAATATCTTGCATATTTCGCAGAGATAAATTGATGTGGTTATAGTTAATTGATGTGGCTACAGTTATAAGTAAGTAAAGGGGAGAAGAGGGGGGCTAAAAGATCATCCTTGATCGTTTAGCTGATTAAAACAGCATTACTGAGATGGAATACCATTAAAGGTGACTCTAAAAGTGCACTTTTTTCGTGATAGGTGTGTCGGTTTCGTACTTTTGTTCTAGTTCGTGCTTTTAAAAAGCTGCAGTTGCTATCGATAAGCATATAGTAGTTGCTTAGCCCAAATATAGTCTTTATATACGGTGATCTTTCCTGAGAAGCTTCCTTGCTCTTCCAAAAAATTACTTATTTTTAGAAGTTTCCTTAAGGTAGTCTACCAAATTTATTTTAAATATGTTTTTGATGTGCAGTTATTTCTGAGAAACAGTCAATTCGTCTTTATGAGAGGACATAACGCGTTCAATGAAACCATCGTCATGCATATTTTTAAGTTCGGCATTTAAAGCATCAATATATTTTTTGGGAGTGTCTTTATTCATTGCTAAGTAAACAGCTGCTTTACGGATTGTATAAACAGGCTTAACGTTAATTTTTGATAGTTTGGCAATGTGGGGACCTGAAAAGCTACCAGATACCCATAAGTCAATTAAACCATTATCCAACAGTTGAGGGTTATAACGGTCATTACTGATAGCCGTGACATTAAAGCCCTTTGACTTTAAGTAGCTAACACGTATATCCCCTTTGTAACCACCAATTTCATATTTTTTAAGTTGGTGTTCATGTTTTATTTTTTCTTTGAAGTCATTTTTGGCGAAAACAACCCAGTTATTATCAAGCAGTGGGCCAACCCATTGGAATGAATCTGCTCTTTCCTTAGTTTTTACTGTACCAAAAACGCCTCGATAAGGCTTTCGTTGTGCGTACGAATATGCGAGATTCCATTGTCTTAGTTTAAGAGAGTAGTTGAAACCTGTACGTTTAAATAACTCGGTAATTATTTCAACAGAAATACCCTTAATATTTTCCTGTTTATGCTCAAAACTTTTATTTCGAACACTGTAGTTAAAGGGAGGAAGGTTCTCCGTCACCAGCTTGAATTCTGGTTCACTCGCACGAACAACCTGACTAAGAGATAAGCAAATTAAAGTAGTAGTAAACGTACGTAACAACATTATTGTAACCAATTTGAAGTGGCTTAGACGTGACTTTTGACCTTACATAAACACTGATGAAGTCATCCAGTGACGATATGATAGTGCTTTACGATTAATAGCATGTATAACGCTTTTAGTGAGTAAGCCTATTAAAAGTTGAGCAATTTTATCAGTAATAAGATATTTATCAATAATGAGATGTTATTCAAATAAAAATTGTTAAATAAAGTCGTACGTTGGTCTTTTTATGAGATATAAGTGAAAATATACCCAATACGAATGGTTTTTAGGTGCGGCCATCGAGTGACAAAGAGCTATGAGCTTATATTACCCATGAGCCTATATTAATAGGTGATTGGGGGGAGGAGTGAAGATAACAAAACCTAGAAATCATTCGTGAAAGGTATACAAACGTTTGATATAAAGGAGATGTTATACCCACAGTGAAGGATTTTTTTGAGTGTGTTGTCTTCAAAAATCACTTTTCGAGAGAAACATAATAAAAAGTAATTTGGTAGTTTTTTCTAGAATATCGCTATTCAAATTGAGCTGGCTTGGTTACTGCGTCCTTGCAGCAAACCGTTGGATGTGCATTATCTAGTAATTATCAGTTACTAACGTACATCAAAAGCTACCTCAATTTCTAACTTTCCTACTGGTCCATAATGGTTTTGATAATATTGATAAACTGATCACTTAGGGAGTCACCATCATCCTCAGCATCATCAGTTGGTGAGCTATCAGCTATCGTGGTTAATGAAGCCTCTCTCTCAGTCATCCACATATCATGAATAGGCATAATCTCACCAATAGGATGGATATCTCTAAATCGAAAATCACTATTGGTTAAACTGGACGGCTCAGGCATATAAATAGGTTTTACTTGTACTAGGTTGGTTATTTTGGTGGTATCAGCATCGTTAACCCACCAATCAACATTGATTTCATGTAAAAAGTTATTCCCATGGTACTTTTTGAACGTAAAGTTATCCTGTTGGGTCTGTGGATAACCTGTACTTACGGTTGCGTTTTTTGAAAAAACTTTTTTGGCTTTAAGCAAATTACCTTCACCACGCACAAACTGAATGTAACCCGGTGCAATAGCATGGGACTCAGACATATCGCCAGCATACCAGTTTTGATAAAAGTCGTACTTAGTAATGCGTTCTTGCTGTGGATTATTAATATAGCCGTATTTATCACTGCCATAGTTATAACTGATCGTATACCAGGATAATAAGTATGGATAACCCTCTGAGCGGTTAATACTCACTCCATAAGAACCATGTTGCTGTCTACTTGCACTTGAAAGCTCAGGAAGTTGGTTATATGGGATACGTGCTCTATTGCGACATTCAGTCTCTGAACACTCAAACCTTACGACACGTGTTGGATAAAGGTTTTTATCCAGGTCTTTTTGATCGAGTCCACTGCGCTGATGAGGATCGTCGTAGTAAAGGTCAAGATACATAGTATTGATACTGGAAACAGTATAAATCGCCCTTTCCAGAACGCCTTTATTGCTATAAACAAAGCTCCACTTTCTTAGAGCAGAGGTGCTAATAGAGTCGATACCATTATTTTCGGTGAAAAAACGAGCTTCTTTTACGCGCTTGTCTGATCTTGACTCATCGTATACATACTCCATAGCGCCACGGGCAATCCAGCTTTGAGGTGTTTCATGTACAATACCACCACCTTTGTTATACCAGCGGACACCTTTAAACACGACTTCTTGTTTATTGTCAGTAGGTGAGGAGCTGCTATCATCATTAATTTGTTGCTGGGATAAAATAACGTACATTACATCCGATAACACTGCAGTATGAACGCTAATTTGTTGCTTACCAAACTGATGGTGTTTAGGTGTCCAATAACTATAAAGCGCTTGCTGACGATATGAAGAGTCAAGCCAATTGGTAATGGGGGTACTTGTTTTATCTGCAAGAGTGTTTGTGAGGTATGTATATTCAGTTTTATCCAGCTTATACCGATCATCTTTAAGATCAACTGAAACATCTATTGTAGATATTGTACCTGTAGTAGGTGTCGGTTCCGAAATAAAACCTATTTCATATTTGTAGGTATTATCATCATCTGTGGAGAAATCTTCTAGCTTGTCACCTTTATATAGGTTGCAAGGGTGTAACTGATTACTATTTTTTCCACGCATCCAGGTTTTTAGAACATCATAACGTTCAGGCGTTTCTTTGACCTTTTTAATCATAAGGTCATAATCTGTGTTATTGATAAGTCGCACTTCACGTATAAAACGCCCAAAATGATGTGCACCAAGACCATTAGCATAGCCATAGAAGCTATCCAAGTCATCCTTGGCTTGAACGAGGGCCACAAATAAGCGATATCCTGCGCCAGGACTCATAGGCAGCATTGCTACCCGCGCATAGATTTTGTTATAGCCTTTAGCATTCACATCGTGCTTTTTAGCAAGCCATACACTATTAATTAGTCCGGCGTTAAGTTTTTCTTGGGCTTCTATATCAATCCAGCCTGATACATCTTCTGTTATATCTTCATAAGTGGAAGGACGTTTTTCGACTTTAAATTTGTTCTGTAAAGGATTAGTTAACAACTCAAGATAAGGTGACTTTCCTTGGTCACTAATACCAAAGCGTGTTCTAATGGCTCTGTCTTCCTGTGGAAGCTGGTAAACATGCTTCGCGTTAAATATCTGAGAAAAATCACAGGGTGAAATATAGGCTTCGCCTGAGTCATTGCCAGGTGGAACCATGGTGGCATGACCATCTTCAGTTTCAATTCGAATATTATAATCAGTATTATTAATTAAGTAGACGTTATAAATTGGATATCGGTTTGCATTGGATTGCCCTGCCAACAAAAGTAATACAAAGGAAAGATATAGTCCAAGAGAGGACATTTTGGGTATCGGTTTCATTACATCAAACCCTCTTATTTTACACATAATTTAAAGATATGAACTTCCTGTTCTTGTTGTGTGAGTAACTAAGATTTTTGTTTGAGTATAATTTTAAAATTAATCTTAAGTTTACTCTTGATGGCATAGTTTAAAATTTTAATTTTTAGAGTAGTTATACACTACTTATGAATCACAAAATTTGAAGATGTCTTTTTATATTTTTTTCGTTTGTTAATGATAAAAAATAGATCCATGGTTCAATTGATGTGATTATTAAGTACTTAATAAATATCAGAAAAGAAACTAAAAAACCACCAGTTTTTGTTGCGTTTGAAGGCGGTTTGATGTGAAGCATATATAAGAAAAAAGTGTTGTATTAATATTGAATGATTTTTTAGTAATTTTACATAAATAAAACGCTGGTTTATTTCGAGAGAAGTAGCAAGCCTTATTTTGGTTGTAATATTACTATTTTGCTATCTTAATAAAATGTTAAGTCGAATATAGATAAAGGGTGAATGGATTGTTAAAGTATTTTATAGTTATTCATATTTTTATATAAATATATTTGGTTAGGTAAGGTTGTTATAAAAAAATTACAATTTTACATTGATAGGATTTTCGTTCTGATTCAAGTTTAGATAAGCCAAAAAAATACTTTCACACATGTACATTCAATATGAGAACATTGTTAACTGATGTATGGTTCTTGACACTTGTGTCTGTATAAAATTATAATCTGTCGCCTTTTGTCTTAGCTTAATATGCACTTAAATATAGTTATTTCCGGTCATGATAAATTCTAGGAAAGCACAAAAAATTCCACTGTAATGAAATAATGCAAACGTCTTGGTCTATGCCACTTAAGATAATATTAATAACTATTTATGCTGTTTTTTTCAATATAATCCTTATCTTTGCAGTTTATGGCGATTTTTTCGCAATTTTCTATCCAAGCCAACAGGTTAGTTATTGGGCTAAAAATATTGCGCTGATACACTTATTTATCATGATGCCGATTCTTGTCGCTTCACATGCATTTAATGAAAAACTAATTCCTAAAGAGCGTACCAAGTTCAAGATGCTTAAATTTTATCTTGTGACTTATATAGGTATACCAATAATTGCAGCTGTATTATCAAGCATAGTTTATGCTGCCTTAGCTAAGGGAGTTCCAGGGATGCTTTCTTTATATAATACGGAAGGCATTGTCGAAGAAATTAAAGTTGTGCATAAAGATAAATGGGGCAAACGAGATCGAAGAAAAAGTGTCTATTTTGAAGATTATGATGGTATGGCATCAGTTTCAACATCAACTTATAATCGCGTATCGGTCGGTGATAGCATCAAAGTACTTGTAATACGCAGTTCCTTAGGCACTAAGATTGAAATTTTAAACTGATAACTTAGTGTTTAGTTTCTCTCCTTTGCAAAAGTGAGTGTAAACTATATTTATATGAGAAAATGGCGAGATTTTATCGTTTGAACCCAAATATACTCTTCACGAATCATTTTTAGGGTTTGTTGTCAGCGCTCTTGACCACCAAGGATGGTGGGAATGCAGTTTATGCAGGAGCATT
This sequence comes from Zooshikella ganghwensis, assembly GCF_018263875.1. Taxonomy (NCBI): domain Bacteria; kingdom Pseudomonadati; phylum Pseudomonadota; class Gammaproteobacteria; order Oceanospirillales; family Zooshikellaceae; genus Zooshikella; species Zooshikella ganghwensis. Next base: position 95,979 of record NZ_JAEVHG010000018.1, on the reverse strand, counting down.
TAACTGCCATCCCAGTCACTTATTAATATAAGCTCCTGGGGCTTCATCACTTGACGGCCGCCCCTTAAAAACCTTCGTTTTGGGTATAGAGTATTGTGCTGAGTTGTGATGAGAAAGAAACCTGTTTGGGAGCCATTTCCTAGCGGTCATGCCTACGAAGGTGCGAGGAAATGGCTTCGAAATCTACATAAGTTATACTCAAAGATTCCTATATCAGATAAAGAGTTATTTGTGGCTATAAACAATCGTTTAATACTAGCTGAGCAAATAATGGACAGAGAGGACAAGTTCTTTGGTCGCCTGCTTAACCGATTTCTATTTGAAAAAGTGGGAATAGTTGAAATCACTGGCAATCAGCTAAAGCGTTTGCTTGAACTGGCAGGTCAGCAGCCCGTTGAGTCAATTGATATTACACGTGATTATGAAATGGAATACGGAGAGCTGGCAGTGCTCTTAGAAGCAGCCTATCTAAAGGTCTCCTGACTTTAGTTACTGAGTACAGGGTGTTCCACCTTTGATTTCTGTACTGATGTTCTATTTTTGGTATAACCTACTTTAAAAAGAGTTGTTTGATTCTTGATCTGGTGTCTAGTGTTATATCTCCATAAGCAATTTAGTTTGCACTGGGATAATGCCCTTCATTATGGGTATAAGCATTGGCTGGTGCTGTCTCTTTAACTCCGGTATTATGTCACCCCTTAAGTTATGCTCTTTGCGAGTTATTTTTAGGAGCTGTTGTCAGCACCCTTGATCAATACAGATGGTGGATGTGAGGTTTACAAAGACGCATTTATCTGCCAGCTCAGATACTTGACAGCAGTCCCTAAAGACCCTTTGCGCTGGGCATACAAAAGCAGCTTGGAAGCTACCACATTTTTCAATGTGTTTTGAATTGGTAAATCACTTTATTTGGGTCTTACCAACGGTGTGCATGCCCATAAAGAAGTGTATAACAAAGGAATTGTTTTGGTATTAAGGAAAATAGATTTACATAGTAAGCAGTGATGGTTTTTATCTTCAGCGAGATTTTAAAAGTACTCGTGAAGGATCAGTTTGCAGTTAAATAAGGTAGTCAATGACTGAGCAATCAACCTCGCTACCGCGGGACGTTAGTACAGCACTAGGCTGTATAACCACACTGGGTTTGTTATTTCAGGAAATAACCGACACCGAACAAGCCAATGAACTTAAACAGCAGTTTCAAAAACAACGCTTAGAAACAGCGGCAAAAGCATTTGCCAAAGCGTTAAAATTGAAAGTTAAAGTGGCTAAGTGTGAGTATAAAAAACTTTCTCAAGATCAACTGCCATTAGCCTTTGCTTCGAAGGACGGCGAGTATTTTGTACTGGCTAAAATTGCTGATGGTAAGGCATTGATTCAACATCCTGATAAACCCCAACCAGAAATAATTCCAGTGGATAAATTAGCTGAGATATGGGCTGGGAAAATAATTTCAGTGTCAGGTGAAAAACGCCAGGCGGGAGCAACCCGGCGGTTTGATATAACCTGGTTTATTCCTGAGTTTGTTCGCTTTAGACGCCTTTTAGGTGAAGTCCTTCTGGCCTCGGTTTTTCTTCAGACGTTAGCTTTATTAGCCCCACTAGGCTTTCAGGTGGTGATGGATAAGGTACTGGTCCATCAGAGCCGATCCACGCTGGATGTATTGGTCATTGCTTTAATTGTTGTGGGTATTTTGGAGGTTGTATTAAAAGGCTTAAGGGAGTACATATTTGCTCATACCACCAATCGTATTGATATTCATCTAGGCTCGAAATTATTTAATCATTTAATGCGTCTCCCCCTGCTGTATTTTAAAGCACGTAGTGTGGGTGTGACGGTTATGCGAATTCGGGAGTTATCCACAGTCCGCGAGTTCATTACTGGGGCTGGTATGACGCTTATTGTAGATTTAGCGTTTACCTTCGTATTTTTTGCAGTGATGTATTATTACTCACCGTTTTTAACGGGGATAGTGTTAGCTTCAGTGCCCATTTATTTATTGCTTTCCTATTTAGTCACTAACCCCATGCAAAAGCGTATTGAAGAACAATTTCAGTACGGTGCGCTAAATAATGCTTTTTTAACTGAAACAGTATCAGGGGCAGAAACGGTTAAAAGCCTAGCGGTTGAACCACAAATGCAGCAGCGCTGGGAAGGCCAGACGCAAGACTTTGTTGATGCAAACTATCGTACCCAGCAGTTACAAAGTTTTACTTCACATGGCGTAATGTTAATACAAAAAGTCACGATGGCATTGGTGCTTTGGTTTGGCGCCAGGATGGTCATAAATCTCGAATTATCTATAGGTCAATTAATTGCGTTTAATATGATGGCAAATCATGTCAGCCAGCCTGTGATTCGTTTAGCTGAGTTATGGCAGCAGTTTGTGCAAGCTAGAGTATCTGTTGACCGGTTGGGGGATGTACTGAATACACCGATGGAGCAGCAACAAGGCCAAAAGGATTTAGTGCAACGTGTAAAAGGCTCGGTGTTAATACAAAACTTGATGTTTAGTTATCGCCCTGATTTACCTCCAGTATTAAAAGGTATTAATTTAATGATTAAGCCTGGCGAGATTATAGGGGTGGTGGGTCCGTCAGGTTCAGGGAAAAGCACATTAACTAAACTTATTCAGCGTTTATATTTACCACAGCAAGGTGATATTTTTATTGATGGGGCAAATGTCGCACAGCTTGAGCCATCGAGTCTGCGTCAACAGATTGGGGTGGTTTTACAGGAAAACTATCTCTTTAATCGTTCTGTTCGGGATAATATTGCTTTATCAAACCCTGCCGCACCGTTAGATGAAATCATTGCTGCGGCCAAAATGGCCGGTGCGCATGATTTTGTGTTAGAGCTGCCAGATGGTTACGATACCATTATTGCTGAAGGGGGAAGCTCATTATCCGGTGGACAACGGCAACGTATTGCCATAGCCAGAGCATTATTAACAGACCCTGCCCTGCTCATTTTTGATGAGGCTACCAGTGCATTGGATGATGTTTCCCAAGAAATTATTCAACGTAATATGCGCGACATTTGTCGTGGTCGTACCGTCATCGTGATTGCGCATCGTTTATCCACAGTAAGAGAGTGTGACCGCATAATTGCACTAGCGGATGGGCAAATTGTGGAAATGGGCCAGCATGAACAGTTATTAGCACAAGATGGACTATATGCCCGCCTGTGGGCTCAACAGGAAAATATGGAGCAAGAAAATAGTATTACGATTTAGCACGTAGTGCTGTTTTTAGCTGAAATAACACGGGTATACCCATAGCGATTAGATTTTATACATGAAGGGTAAAAGTAAAGCCCTTCTGGAGTAGTAAAGTGAGCATCAAACAGCATTTAAAAGTCGCACTTTCTGCATGGCGACAACAGCGCAAAGAACCTAAACCAGAAAAACGAAAAGCCCATGAATATGACTTTTTACCTGCTTATTTAGAAGTAACAGAGCGTCCACCGACGCCTTACGGACGTGCATTTTTACTCGGTATTTGTGCTTTAGTGATTATTGCGCTGGCGTGGTCCATTATTGGGCGTATCGACATTATCGCCAGTGCCACCGGTAAATTAATTGTCAGTAGCCGCACCAAAGTTATTCAGCCCATTGAAACGGCTGAAGTCATAGGTATTCATGTACAGGATGGACAGTTTGTCAAAAAAGGCGATGTACTGATTGAGCTTAACCCGACAGGTGCTGCTGCCGATGTAAAACGTCTTACGGAACAACTGCAGTTTGCCAAAGTGGATATTGCGCGTTGGCAGGCATTGCGGCAAGAAAATCCAGTAGACTTATTTAAACCTGAAATAAATGCACCAGAGCACTATGTTCAGCAAGCTCGGCATTTATTGCAAAGTCAGGTAGATGAGCGAGAAGCAGCGCTGGAAACCATTGATAGTGAACTTAGTCAAAATGCGGCTCAGTTAAGTTCAACTGAAGCAGAGATTATCAGTCAGAATAAAGTATTAACCACTAAAGAAAAACGTTTGGCGGCGCAGCGTAAACTGGTGGAGCGGGATGCATTTCCTCGGTTACAGATGCTGGAGCTGGAGGAGGAAACACTGTCATTACGCAGCGAGTTGGGAGTTTTACGCAATAAAGTTAAAGAGCTTGAAGCCGCTGCAGTGACAATCAAAGATCGACGCAAGCAAACTATACGGCAGTGGTCGCGTGAGGATCGACAGGAATTAAATGAAGCACAGAAACGGGTGGCAGAATACACTCAGGAACGTATTAAAGCGATTGAAAAAAATCGTCTGCAAACGTTAAAGGCGCCTGTTGATGGTGTTGTCCAGCAATTAGAAATTCACACCATTGGTGGTGTTGTCAGTCCTGCACAGCAATTATTAGTTATTGTACCTGAAAATGCATTATTGGAAGCTGAAGCACTGGTTTTAAATAAAGACATTGGTTTTGTGGTAGCCGGGCAACCGGTAGAAATAAAAATTGATAGTTTTCCTTACACAAAATACGGAACAATTGCTGGCACTATTAAGCATGTGTCACGCGATGCCGTTGAACATGAACAGCTTGGTTTAGTTTTTCCAGCCCGTATTGAAATGGAAAAAGACGTTATCAATGTGGATGGTGAAGAGATTAAGCTTGGGGCTGGTATGAGTATTACGGCTGAAATTAAAACAGGCGATCGCCGGGTGATTGAATATTTATTAAGCCCCTTACAAGAATATCAGTCAGAAGCGTTACGGGAGCGTTAAACGATGAATATGGACGCTGCATTGCCCCGTCATATGGCTGAAGATAATGGAAAGCTTAATGACAATACCCAGCCACTTGATAGTGCCATTTATTGTTTGGTGCAACTTGGTAAACTGTTTGATATTGCGGTTGATCCTTTACAAGTGGTTCACCGGCATGGCAAATATCATACAGTTTATGAGGCATTAGATGTTGCTCGCTGTGCTCAACGATTGGGTTTACGTACCCAGCAAGTGTTGGTTAAACCAGATCGGATTGAGCTGACACCATTACCGGTAATGGCAAAGATAGGTGACAGCTTTTATGTGGTAGAACAATGTGAAGACGGTGTTGTTTACGGGTTTTGCGGTAAAACCCAACAATCTTGGCACCAATCATTGGATGAGTTAAAGCGCGACTGGCCTGAAGAATGGATTTTATTTTCACGTCAAGAAGAAACAGGGAATAATCAGCAAAAACCTTTTGGTTATAGTTGGTTTATACCATCAATTAAAAAGTTTTGGCCGCAGTTTCGTAACGTTATTTTTGTCTCGCTATTTATTCAGTTGTTTGCCATTGTGACACCGCTCCTTTTTCAGGGGGTTATTGATAAAGTTTTAGTCAGCCGAAGTTTGGCCAGCTTAGAAGTATTTGCTTTTGCTATTTTGGTGTTAGCTGTTTTTGATCCTCTATTTGGTCTTTTGCGTTCCTGGTTATTTTCTCATGCGGCGAGTCGAATTAACTCTGAATTAAGCTCCCGGCTTTATCAGCATTTGTTAGGGCTACCGCTCAATTATTTTAAGCAAAGACAAACCGGAGAAATTATTGCCCGTGTACGGGAAATGGACCAAATTCGGAGCTTTTTGACAGGCTCAGCATTGACCTTTGTTCTGGATTTATTTTTTATTGGTATTTTCTTAGCACTATTATTTTCCTATGCTTACCTGCTGGCTTGGATTGTCGTCGGTTCTTTGGTTTTGTACTCATTATTTTGGCTTTGTATCACTCCAGTGATGCGCGATCGCGTACAGCGCACGTTTGAAAAAAATGCCACAAATACTGCATTTTTAACTGAAGCTGTAACAGGTATTGAAACGATAAAAACCTCAGCGACAGAACAGCAATTTTGTCGTCACTGGGAAGATAAATTATCAGCTTATGTAAAAACATCGTTTAAGGCCGCAACACTAGGCATTTGGGCTGGACAAGGTATTGGTTTGATTCAAAAAATTACAGCAGCACTGACCTTATGGTTTGGTGTTGACTTAGTAATGACTGGAGATTTATCAGTGGGTGGCTTGGTGGCTTTCAATATGCTGGCAGGCCATGTCACCATGCCTATTTTACGATTGGCTCAGATTTGGCAAGACTTTCAACAGACAGGCGTATCGCTGCGTCGAGTTGGAGATATCCTAAATGCACCTGTTGAAGCAGTCGGCAGCGGTAAGTCAACACCGCCTGCGATTAAAGGCGATATTGAGCTTAGAAAAGTTACATTCCGTTATCAGGATAATGGGCCTGAAGTGCTGCGTCGCTTGGATTTATCCATTAATGCTGGTGAAATGATTGGTATTACTGGGCTTTCAGGGTCAGGTAAAAGCACCATCACCAAATTAGTACAACGTTTGTACGTTCCGGAAAGTGGCCAAGTACTGATTGATGGAATGGATCTGGCTGTCACCGATCCTGTTGTGATTCGCCAGAAAACAGGTGTCGTATTGCAAGAGAGCTTTTTATTTAATGGCTCAGTAAAAGATAATATTACTTTAGCTTACCCTGAAGCTACGGAAGAAGAAGTGATTCATGCCGCTAAGTTGGCAGGCGCTCATGATTTTATCATGCAGCTGGCTCAGGGATATGAGACACCTGTAGGTGAGCGTGGAGGTAGCTTATCCGGTGGTCAGCGTCAGCGTATCGCAATCGCAAGAGCACTGATTACGAATCCAAGTATCCTCATTTTTGATGAAGCCACAAGTGCTTTAGATTATGAGTCAGAGAGTGTCATTCTGGCGCAACTCCCTGAGATTGCCAAAGGCAGAACGCTGATAATGATTGCTCATCGTCTTAATACACTACAACAGTGCGATAATATTATTGTTCTGGAAAAAGGGCAGATTCTTGAGCAGGGCCTTCATCAACAATTAATCGACTTGGAAGGCCGTTATAGTCAATTATGGAAATTACAAACAGGGAAAAGTATCTCTTTGGCAGAAACGCTCTGAAATATCACTAAGCATGACTGCCGCTTATGAGCGGCAGTCTCACTCAAGCTCATCATCAATGTATTTATGCACAATATTTTTTCGAAGACCTGACTGTTTTATCTTTTGATACTCCCGATTAAACTGGTTAAGTAGCTCTTCAGCATTAGGCCAAGCTCTGCTAACTCCTGCATGAAATGTTCTTACTTTACCAATAGGCTTAGGGATATAGTCAATAGCATTTTTCCACTTCTTATTTTGACCTAAATAAAATTTACATTGGTGTATTTCACAAATAATGAGATCAACACGTTTGTTGAATAAATTCTTTAAATGCTGTTTTTCTGGCGTTTCTAAGGCGGGTGACTTTCGAGCAACAAATGATTTATTACGGATGGCCTCAAGAAAAACCGGTGCATAGTTATAACCGTCAGTATAACCGATAACGTAACTTTTTAAGTCTGTGAATTCATTCCAGGTTATATCCAGTTCCTTCCGTTTAAAAAACACATCTGCAATTTTTATCAGATAGTCAGTAAATAAGAATTGCTTTATGCGAGCCTCGTTTTGCGTAAAAGTAAAAAGAATAGCAAAGTTGCCTTCAGCTGCTTCTTTATAAGCACGTTTCCAAGGTAATATGGTTACTTCTGGGGTGTAGCCGATGGCTTCTACTGTCTGGGTTACCAGTTCATAACTGATCCCTTTGATTTCACCGTCGTCATCTAAGTAATTCATAGGGGGGAAGGTGGCGAAAATAATCGGTAATGTTTTCCCTTGGCTGATGCTTGGATAAACTAATATGATTGTTAATATAAAAACTGAAAAATATATGTATAAAGAGGTATTTTTAATGCGATAAGAAAACATAATACCTCCTCAAAAGGCGACGTATTGGGTATATATTCGTATAAAAATATAAAACGAAATTATGTAGTATTATAGCTGTATTGTAGGTAATGGAAAATACTGGCAAAGGTCCAACTTGCTGATCTATTAGGTAAGCTTATTGGTCATTAAATGAAACTGATCACTCCTTAAATATATACCCAAAACGAAGGACTTTTAGGAGTGGCCGTTAAACTGCATTTACACCATTCTTAGTGTTCAAGAGCGAGGACAACAAACCCTACTAATGTGTCAGGAACACATTAGAACAGCTTCGCTGGCCCGTTAGGGTGAGCGCTATGGATAGCGCACATAAAAATGATTCGTGAAGGGTATAAATTGACAAAAGCTTGGTATTGCTTATATTGCATAGGTGTTTCATAACACAATGAGTATATAGATACTTTGAGGTGTAATTAATATGGAGTGCAGCCCAGCTGTTCAATCCTTCTCTCAAGAAAGGTTATTTACTTTAGTGACAGAGGATTTGGTTAAACAAGGATGGTCCGTTCAACAAAATGCTTTACCCAGTGTATTATTGCAAGGTTTGGTTGACGAGATTAATTATTTTGATAATAAACAATTATTAATGCCTGCTGCGATTGGACGCCATAACCAAAAGGTGCTTGATCAATCAATTCGCAGTGATAGAACATTATGGCTTGATGGACGATCACCAACACAGATGGCATTACTAAGTTTGCTAGATGTATTCAGGCTTAAGTTGAATCAAAATCTCTGGCTTGGTCTGGATGAAGTTGAATGCCATTATGCTATTTACGACAAAGGAAGCTTTTACAAGCGTCATCTGGATGCCTTTAATGGGCATGAGAGCAGAGTCGTCAGTATTGTTTTTTATTTGAATAGTGGTTGGCTTGAGGCGGATGGGGGGGCTTTAAAACTATACTCGGTAAATAGCTCTAAAGTCGTGAAAACGGTGTTGCCAGAAATAGGTACCTGTGTTTGCTTTATGAGCTGTGAAATTCCTCATGAGGTCCTACCTTCTTTGAGATCACGCATGAGTATTGCGGGTTGGTTCCGACGGCAGTCCGTGGCAGAAAAAAGTCTTGGATTGTGAGCTGTAACATAAGTGAAGAGTTACCCACGAATTATAATCGGTAGCTTATACCCAACACGGTGGGTAAATTATTTTGGGAATAATGTAAGCATAGATGATTAAAAAAGTTGTAGATAAACTAATTTTTTTGGTATTACTTAGTGCAACCTTTTGCTCTGTATTAGCGTACTGGGGAAGTAGTCATTGGTGGCTGGAGTTATTAACACACTTTCGAGCATTTTATTTTTATAGTGCTATCATAGTACTTTTATTGCTACTCGTAACTCGCCGGTTGTTTCCTGCGGTATTAGCTTTGCTTGTTCTTGGGCTAAACTGGCAAGTACCAATGCTTTACCTGCCACCATCAATGTTAGTTTCTAGTGCGTTAGAATCCTCCCCAAAGTCAACTGGCAAAAAGAAAAAGTCTATAGTCATTTATCATGCGAATGTACTGTCATCCAATACTCAGTACCAAAAACTGGTACAACAGCTGTCAGATTATCAACCTGATATTGTTGTATTGCAGGAAGTCACTGAGGCATGGTTAAAAGGCATTGAAGATGGCATTAAAGACTATCCATACCAAATAACTAAACCTGAGGAAGGTAATTTTGGTATTGCCTTACTCAGCCGTTTTCCATTTAACAATAAGCAAACAGTACAGCTCAGTAATACCGGAATACCCAGTATATTTGTTTCTGTTCAAACACAGCAAGGCGAGCTTTCACTGTTCACGACACACCCCTTGCCGCCGGTGAGTGTTTCCTATTCTTTGTTAAGAGACTTTCAGATTGAAGCAACTGCAAAGTTTTTTCAAAGTGTTGCTGCACCCTACCTGTTGGTGGGGGATTTAAATACAACCCCTTGGTCCCCTGTTTTTACACGTTTGATGAAGCAGGCAAAGCTTAAAAATGCGAGACAAGGTATTGGCATTCTGCCGACATGGCCTGCTCCTCTGCCACTGTTACAGATACCCATTGATCATGTACTGCATAGTGAAAATATCGAGATTATTTCCATGGAAGTTACTGGTCATATTGGCTCAGATCACTTACCAATTGTGACTAAACTTCACTTGGTGGATAAAGGTTCTGAGCTAGAGGCATTAAATAAAGTCGCTGATTAAGGAAATGTGCTCACAGACTTGTGGGTAAGTTATATAACTTATTGATTTAGATAGACTTAAAATGTCTTGCATTTGTAACTTATATGTCATTTATCTTTCATTAAGATGGCTTATGTTGGTGGCAGATAAAAGGCTAGAGGAGCCTGACCATGAAAGTTGCCTTTGATTTTTTTGCCAGCCGTCAGAACCCAGAAAGCTATCAGAAGTCGTTTGTTGTTGAGCTAACAGCATTACCTGCGAAGGAAGATATTGTTCGCTTTGAAGGGAAAGATTATACGGTGTCGCTACTTGAATGGAACTTATCTGATAGCCACCAGTGCTCTAGTTGTGTTGTTACGGTGAAATGTCACCGTAAAGAGCTGTACGATACATTTCGGCATAATACCCATGCAATGGTACCAAGTGCTGATAGAACACTAGCAAAATACTATACCCTTCGTGAGTAACCATTTGCTAATGTCCTTTAGCCTCATTTAACAACGGTTGACATTGAATCGATATTCAACCGGTACGGTTAACTATACTGTGACCATGAGAACTTGTGCGTTTAGGCCATGCTTATCATGCCTATGATGAACGCTAATAAAGTCGTTCATCTTACAAAAGCTAACTAAACTTAAGCATATGTTTGAAGGTACAGGAAAGCACAGTGAACTGTATATCGACTATTTTTACGGCGATAGGTTTAACCTTTTTCAATACAGTCAGTCTTGCTAACGAAGTTACGCAATTTGCAAATGGAGAGTGGCCTCCCTATATGTCGCAAGATTTACCTTATGGAGGCTTCGCATCTCGTATTGTTTATGAAGCTTATGCTTTATCAGGGATTAATATTCAATATAAGTGGCTACCCTGGAAAAGGGCATTGACTGAAGCTGAAAAAGGCTTAGTTGATGGTACAGTCGGATGGATTTTCAGCAAAGAAAGGGATAAAAAGTTCTTATTCAGTAATCCTGTTTTTAGCCAAGAAATGGTATTTTTTCATTTGAAAAAATATTCTTTTGACTGGGAAAAAATTGAAGATTTAAGAAATATAAAGATTGGAGCCACAATTGGCTATGGCGACTATGGTGAAGCGTTTATTCAGGCAGAAGCTAGTGCTGTTATTAAAGTAGAACGTGTAAGAACAGATGAGCAAAATTTTGGTAAGTTATTGACAGGTAGAATTCAAGTTTTTCCTCTTGCTAAAGAGGTTGGTGATTATATTTTGAAAAAGAAGTTTAAGCCACAGCAAGCTGAAAGTATTACATACAATAAAAAGCCGATACATATACAAAAATACTATATCTTATTTAGCAAGAGAAAAAAATATAGTTTGCTACTTCAGCAAAAGTTCAATGAAGGACTTGAAGTTTTAATAAAGTCTGGAAAATACCAACAATACTATTACGATATGTTGCGTTTCTAACAAAGCACAACTAAAGGCTTATAACATAGTTTGTGATCGGTAGAGACTGCGCTAAGGCAAGTTTCTCTAACTTGTTATCTGTTGATGACTTATGCTGATTAGTTTCAGAGAGCATGCTGGCAGTGCTTAGATATGATGTTTGATATCCTGGCTGAAGTTGCTTGTGAAAATACAAAGATTGGAGCTATAGCCAGTTCAGAGTAATCAACAGGGCCGTAAAGCCCTGTGATTCAATGCTATCATTGAGAGCAGCTTTCTGTTTGGCCAATCTCTACGACAGTATAGCTCGAAGAGCTAACAGCTATATTAGTGCACTTATAGATAGGTCCATCCATTGCTTGAGTTTTCAACTCATAATTGAATTTACTCCAGTCTGAGCTCGCATTTTTAAATTTTAAATGGATTAAAAATTGACCATTAGTAAGTGCTTGAACTGCAGTATCATTACTAATATTAGTCAGTGTATTTGCATTAGCAGCTACAGAAGTAAATGCTAATGCACCTAAAAACATGGCTACTTTATTCATGATCATTTCCTTATTTTTTACTCGTTTCGTTGTTGTTAAGTGAACTGCTTTGTGGTTTTCACTTTAACTAGCTGGACTTCCAGTTGCCACGAGTTTGGGATAACACAAGAAAGTTTGGGATAGCTCGAGTAAATAAAGGGATAACACTTAATGCTTCTGGGATAACATGGTGTTTTATAGGGATAACAGCCGCTTACTTTGGGATAACGGTAACACCGTATTTCTGTGTTAAACGACTTGATGCTTCCTTCGTTCATCATACAGCTGATAATACCTATCAGCTGCTATATGTTTAATAATAACTTTCAGAGGAACATGGGTAATAGGTGTTGGATTAGGATAGCATTGGTTAGATTTTTACTGATGAGCTGGTTGTTTCTATCGTAAAGCTTTACCCTTTAACTAATAATCGGTCCATTGCTTGAGTGGTTAATAGCCTTTTTAACAAGGCAAATAGATATGTTGGGAAAGTTACTCGGTAACGAGCTTTTGGTTTTTTGCTTTCTAAGGCATGTATCAGCTTTGCTGTCACCTCCTCAGGACCTAACGTAAATGTTGTCGTACCTTCAGCCTTCTCCAACCGCTCAAGCTGAGCTTTATAATTCTCAACGTGTAGACTCGCCTGCCAATCAATGTTTTGCTTGAACTTTGCTGCAGCATTGGCTCGAAACTGAGAAATGATTGGTCCTGGCTCAATCAGTGAAACCTTAATAGGCGAGTCTTTTAATTCAAGACGAAGTGTATCCGTTAATCCTTCAATTGCGAATTTTGAAGCATTATAAGCACCTCGATAAGGCATACACACAAACCCCAAAACGGAACTGTTTTGGACAATCCTGCCGTGGCCTTGTTGACGCATCACCTTAAGCACTTTTCTCGTGAGGTGATGCCAGCCAAAGACATTCGATTCAAACTGTTGACGCAATACTTCTGTTGGTAAATCTTCAATGGCTCCAGGTTGGCCATAAGCACCATTATTGAATAAAAAGTCTAGAGTACCGTTTGTTCGTTGTAGAATTTCCTCAAGTGCTTGCTCAATTGAACTTTGGCTATCCAGATCGAGTTGTATACTTTCCAGTCCTTTTTGATTGAGTGAATCAACATCTACTTGTTTTCTTGCCGTTGCGAAAACACGATACCCACGTTGTTGCAGAGCCTGAGCAGCGTGCTGCCCAATCCCTGACGAACATCCTGTGATAAGAATCGACTTTTGAGACATAGCCTAATGACCTTTATACTCTTCGCGAATGATTTTTAGGCTTTGTTACCATCGCTCGGTGGCCTCGCCTAAATAGCCCTTCGCTGTGAGTATATACCACTTTATTTTGACACCAAAAAATGATTCATTATGGGTATAGTTTACGTTAATCAACCAAAGGTAATAATACACTGCTTGTAGTACAACACTAATTGATGCAGTAACCAACTTTGAAGTATTTAGTAGGTCTGTTGATGGCGAAAAAACAGCCTCATTATCGTACTGTTTGACCTGTAAAACGTTACAGAACCAATGAATATAGTGTTATTTTTCAACTGACCGCTTTTCTATTTTGCTATTTGTTGATTCTATTAATTCTTTTAGTCGCTTTATTAGCGTTGAATAGTCTGATTGATCATTATTACGTATCATTTTCTCAAGACTTTCACTTAATTGGGCTACAGCTTTTGCGCCAACTGTGGCTGCCATACCTTTGATTGTGTGCAGCTTGCGTGCTGCAACCTCAGGATCAACCAGGTTAGTATCTAAAGGTAACTGCTCTATAATCGTTGGTATTTCTTGTAAATAATTATTTAGTGCTTTTTGATAAATACGTTGAACACCACCCATTCTAGCAAGCGCTTCTTGCTCATCAAGTAGAGGAGTGGCAGATGCTGCTTGAGTTAAAGCTTGTTTTCCTGAGTTTTGATTCGATGTATCATGATATTTGCTGACCTCGTTTAAAATTGTGCTAACAACCTGTTCTAATTCAAAAGGTTTAGCTATATAGTTATTCATTCCTATAGATAGTGCTTTTTCCTTATCTTTTTGCATCGCATTGGCAGTCATTGCAATAATAGGTAGTGTTTTTAAATCCAGGTTGTTGCGAATTTCTTTAGTCGCATTATATCCATCCATTGTAGGCATTTGAATATCCATAAGTACTACATCAAAGTCATTCTTAGACCTTTTAAGCGTGTTGACAGCTGCCAAGCCGTCACTAACAACATCAACCTTAGCACCTTCAAGCTCAAGCAGTTCTTTGGCAACTTGTTGATTAGTTAAATTATCCTCAGCTAACAAAATAGAGATACTTTTTAAACGTTCACTGACTATTTCTGGCTCGTTTGAAGGCATCATCTCGGCAGGCTTAACAGCATCTAATACTGCATCAAATAGAGTTGAAGCAGTTACTGGCTTAGTTAGCACAGTTTGTATTTCTTTATATTCTGAAAGCCGATCCAGCAACTCTTTAGTTTGGTGTACAGTCATCATAATGACTATAGGCCAGCAATTTTCTGGGAAAAAGGATTTCATATACCTAATAGTTTCAAAGCCATCCATGTCAGGCATTGAAGTATCTATAATAATACAGTTGTATTGCTCACTTTGTAGTTTATTAATAGCATTTTGACCACTTTTAATGGCGTCTGCTTGCCAGCCTAGGGCTTGTGCCATTTTGGTGAGCAATGTTCTTACATGATCATTATCATCAATAATTAGTAATTTGAAATTTTGTAATGAAAGTAGCTTACCTTTTGCTTCAATGACGGATAAGTGTGATGATGGTTCAACGGCCTTACAGGGAATTGTAAAACTAAATTTACTGCCATGATCAAGTTTGCTTTCTACAACAAGTTTGCCACCCATTAAGGTCACTAAACGTTGACAAATAGCTAAGCCTAATCCTGTACCCCCAAACCTTCTTGTGGTAGAGGCTTCTGCTTGACTAAAGACATTAAAAATATGCTCTAAATTTTCTTGAGAAATACCAATACCGGTATCTTGTACACTAAATTTTAAAAGGGTATCACTATTATTTTTTTCTAATACTTGTACGCTGAGTACAACTTCCCCTTCATGAGTAAATTTAATTGCATTTGATGTTAAATTGATAAGGACTTGTTGTAACCGTAATTCGTCAACCATAATATGGCTAGGCAGACTATGGTCAATATCAAATAGTACCTCTATATTTTTTTGTCCTATGTTTACTGAAGTAATCGTACTAACATTTCTCAACAGTTGGTCAACATGACAGGTATGTGGATCAAGTACTAGCTTGCCTGCTTCCATTTTTGAGAAATCAAGAATATCGTTAAGTATTCCAAGGAGTACTTTTGCAGCGGACTCTGTTTTTAATAAATAATCAACTTGTTTATTTTCAAGCTTAGTTTTCTTAAGGAGCTGAACCATACCTAAAATGGCATTCATTGGAGTACGAATTTCATGACTCATATTGGCAACGAATTCTGACTTTGCAATATTGGCTTTATCTGCCATTTGTTTAGCATTTCGAAGTTGTTGCTCTTTTCTAAGCTGATCAGTAATATCACGATTGATACCGAGCATAATTGTTGTACTTCCAGTTATATCGTGCTCTATCGTGGCATCTGATTTTATATAACGAATTTCGCCGTCGTTTCTTACAATTCTAAAAATAGGATCAAATGGTATGCCTTCAGAGATTGCTTTTTTTACTTTATCCTGCATAAGCAGTTTATCATCAGGGTGTAACGATTCAAACCAGGTATTAAACGTTAACTTTTCACCTTCAGATTTAGGTTTAACGCCATACATTTCATACATCATTGGGTTCCATTCAAGTTCATTTGTTCTGACATCCCATGTCCAAATACCCAATTTAGCAACTTCAGACGCTTTAACTAATTGATCCTTCATGTTTTCCAGCTTAATACGGTCAGCAACTTGCTGACTCATATCTGTCGCAATAAATAAATAACCTGTTACTTTTGTTTCTGCATCGAGTAGAGGTGTTATTTCCTGATAAGCAGGAAAAGCTATTT
Organism: Zooshikella ganghwensis; assembly: GCF_018263875.1. Lineage (NCBI taxonomy): Bacteria > Pseudomonadati > Pseudomonadota > Gammaproteobacteria > Oceanospirillales > Zooshikellaceae > Zooshikella > Zooshikella ganghwensis. Next base: position 80,068 of record NZ_JAEVHG010000018.1, on the reverse strand, counting down.
TATTTTTTTTCAATAGCATCCACTCTTTATTAGGGTGGAGGGAGTATTGCGTTTCTAAAACTAATACTTTGAAGCTCGGCTCTACCTCGATGTCCATTTTGTTTGAAAATATATTGACAAGTTCAATAATTTCGTTTTTTTCTAGCAGCGTTATATAATTGAGCTTATCAATGACTTCAGAGGCTACATAGCCAAGCATCTTTTCAGCCGCAGGGTTAAAGAGTGTGATAGTACCTTTTGTGTCAGTGATAATAATAGCAGTGTGTGCCTGTTTTAATATGGTTGACTGTAAATTTAAATAATGCTGAATCTCCGCTGTACGTTCTGCAACTTGTTCTTCTAAGGAAGCGTTAAGGGTACACAGTTCTTCTTCTATGGCCTTTTGTTGACTGATATCACGAATGATTTTTGCAGCCCCTACTATTTCTCCTTCTTTGTTTCTGATGGGAGAAACAGTGATGGAAGCATCAACTAAAGATCCATCTTTACATTGTCTTTTGCTATTGAGTTGTGATACATGTTGTCCACTCTTGATTTTCTTATAAATCAATAGCTCTTCATCTTTTTTGTCGTAAGGAATTATCAGGTCAAGAACTGGCTTGCCTAGTACTTCCTGAGCATTATAACCAAATATATACTCTGCGCCTTTATTCCAGTCTGTCACATGACCATCTAGAGTGATACCAATAATGGCATCTTGCGACCCTTCTACAATGGCCGCTGAACGAGCTTGCTCAACACTGATCCGTTGCTGTTCTACTCGTGTTAAACGATAAAAATATAAAAGTCCGCTAAGAGCTAATACGCTAACAAACATCGCAAGAATATCAATAAATACATTCTTGATTATATGGGAAAATACAAAATTTTCAGGTATCGCTAATTTTACAGTTAATGATTTATCATTAATACCTTGGTAAATGGGTAAAACCTTACTTTTTACTAAAAAATGTTGGCCATTATAGTTTTTAACTAACAAATCTTTTGGTAAGCTATGCGTTTTTGATATATCTTTAAAGTCTTTAGTCCAACTGTAATCAGTATTTAAGTCAGAACTAAATGTTTTAGATGCTTCAGGGTTTATTAGATATTCACCTGAGTTTTTGGTTAAATAAAGACTAAAGTTATCTGGCAACGTTTTTTGTAGTTCTCCAAAAAACGTATTGGCATCATAGTTAATCACCAGTATTCCAAAATATTTATTTTTATCATCAAATACAGGTGTAGTGATACGTAAAGTAGCCTGATAAGGTTTTTCTATTTTGCCATTTTCTCTATTTAAATTTATATCTGATATATAATACTCGCCAGGTTGGAGTTTTAAGGACTCTTTAAAGTAGTCTCTATGCGCTTTAGACTGTAGTGATTCTTTACTAACAGCAGTAGCTTTTCCATTTTTATGAATAACTTTTACCAGCTCTGTTCCGTTATTTTTAACGCTAATATAATAAAGCTGGTGGATATTTTGATGCGTGCTTAAATAGACAGTAAAGATTTGTTCTAGTCGGCTTTTCCATAAAGAGGTAGAGCTATTTCCTTGCTTATCTTGGTTGTTATTTTGTTTTGCTCTGGCGATGCCATGAATGGGGGGCGTAGATGCTAAAAATAATAAATCCCTTTTTAGGGTCTCTATAGTGCTAGTGATTTTTGAACGTATTTTTTCAGCCTCACTCTCTAATAGAAGGTTGTACTCGTCATAGGTTCGACCTCGTTCGATATAAAATAATGTTGCTGATACAGTGATCAGCAAAAAAAGTGAAATAATAAGTACATAAAAAAAATGTTTATTATTAATATAGTTTACACGTTTCGGCATTCCGCCTCCTTGGAATGGCAGTCGTATTTCTGACTTGCTAAATAGCGTATATCCATATCATAAGCTGTGTACCACTAACTAGGTAGTGTAACATAAGACTGTACATTATAGACGCAATGTTTTTAAGCAAGGTTGATTACCAAGTTACGTATTTTTTACAATGAGTTATCCCAACCCTGAATTATTAGCTTTTCGTAAGTAGTTATAGTATGGTCTAAAGTTCATTATTAGCATATTGAGTAATCACAAGGATATTACTGCAAGGGTTATCGAGGACTGCAAGTTGATTTTTAGCTCAGCGTTTTCTCTCTTATTAGTTGCTCTGGTTTGGTGTGTAGTAATGGTGATTACATGGTTTTTTTCACCCAGTGAGCCAGGAGCAAATCTCGTGTCATTTTATTTGGCTTTGGGTTTATCCTTTGCTGTTGGTATACTTGTTATCATATTGTCTCAACGTATGGTACGACAGTTAAAAAGTCTTCTTGATTTCGTAAATACATCTCATATTGTTTCTGATGATATCAAACCTTTGCTCACACGAAATGATATTGTAGGCCAGGTCGCAAGCCGTTTCATTCGCTTGACACAACAACTGCATGATCAAGAGTGGCTTCGTGTTGGACAAGAGCAACTGGCAAGGGACTTAATCGGTGATCTTGTACCCCGTGACCTAGCTTATGCCACGCTACGCAGTATTAGCATTCACCTGAATACTGAGCTTGGCGCTTTTTATCGAGTACTTAAAAATGGTGACTTGGAGCTGCTCAATGGCTATGCCCTGACGGGTGTTGTTAATGCAAAGCGACATATTCCTCGTGGGGATACCATACTTGCCAGTGCTATTGAAAAAAGTAAGGTATTTGTGAAAACAGATTTACCCAGTGATTACTTTAATGTTCATAGTGGTCTCGGCAATGGTTTGCCAAAGTCACTGGCGATAATACCTATTAAATATGAAGGAAATGTAATTGCTGTTATTGAAATAGCGGGTAGTGAATTCACCGATTTACACCAGCAATTTCTACAACGAATAGCAGACAGTATAGGCTTGGCACTGACTGCAGCTGATTCTAGAAACAACACTGTAAAATTACTTGAAGAAACTCAAAAACAGCAACAAGAATTAAGACTCATCAATGAGCAGCTGAAAGATCAGTCAGCTCAGCTTGAAAGCTCCCAGGATGAATTAAAGCATCAGCATGTCAAGCTCGAACAAATGAATAAAGCGTTAGAACAGAAAACCTCTGAGTTAGAAACAACTAATCAGGAAATCCTCAAGCAAACTGAAGAAATAACTTTACAAAAAGCAAAGCTTGAAGAAAAAGCAGAACAGCTTGAGCGGGCTAGTCAGTATAAATCTGAATTTCTTGCGAATATGAGTCATGAGCTGCGTACACCATTAAACAGTCTGTTGCTTCTGGCCCGTGCTTTAAAAAACAATGATGCAGGTAACCTTTCGGAAGAAGAGGTTGAAGATGCCAGCATTGTTTATGAAAGTGGCATGGAGTTACTTGAGCTGATTAACGGCATTCTCGATTTATCAAGAATTGAGGCCGGTAAAATGAATATTTTAAAGCAGCCAGTTGATATAAAAACGATAGCAGAAAAATTGTATCGGCAGCTGTCTGCTATCAGCACTGAAAAAGGTTTGGAATTTATTCTGGATATTGATGCTAAGTTACCGCAACAAATAGTGACTGATGGCCATAGGCTTGAACAAATTTTAAAAAACTTGTTAGCTAATGCGTTTAAATTTACTACTAAAGGAAGTGTGACACTGCGTCTTCAAAAGCAAGGTAGTACTGCCGTATTTTCTGTTCAGGATACAGGCATAGGCATCAGTAAAGATAAACAAGAACTCATTTTTAATTCATTTCAACAAGAGGATGGTTCAGTCGATCGTAAATATGGTGGCACAGGTCTGGGTCTGTCGATTGTGAAACAGCTTTCTAGTTTGCTGGGTGGTAGCGTTTCTCTTTACAGTGAAAAAGGCAAAGGAAGTACTTTTTCAGTCAGGCTACCACTTGAAACGATAGCTCAGTCATCGTCTCATTTAGAAACCCAAAAAGCCATCGATAACACTAACACTGAATCTTCTGAAACCTCTCAAACATTACCGACTGGTGGATTAGGTAAGTACTTGATGATCGTTGAGGATGACCAGTACTTTGCTGATACGCTAGTCAAACTAGCCAGGCAAAAAGGTTTTCATATCGTTCACGAAACCACGGGGAAAAGAGCTTTGATAACGGCATTATCAGAGCCTCCAATTGCCATTATTCTTGATATCACGCTGCCAGATATCAATGGTTTTCAGGTGCTCAAGCAGCTTAAAGAAAATAAAAAAACGCACCATATTCCGGTGCATATTGTTTCTGGCTCAGATGCAGATGAAAATAAATTAATACAGCAGGGTGCTGTTGATTACTATAGCAAGCCAGTTACAACGGAACAATTGGACGAGCTATTGGCCAGTGTGGCTAATATTCAGCAAAGCACTCTTCAGAGAATATTGGTCATAGAGGATAATGCTGACAATCAACAAGCGATTTACAAACTGCTGCGTAGTGAAGCCCATGATATTGTGCTAACTAAATATGGTCTGGAAGCGTTGGATAAAGTCCAGAATGAAAGTTTCGACTGTGTGATTCTAGACCTACAGTTACCAGATATTTCAGGCTTTGAGTGGCTAAAATTAGCAGAAAAGCAATGTGATACCTCGCTGCCCCCTATCATTGTTTACACTGCCCGTGAACTTACTCGAGAAGAAACAGGTTGGCTTGAAGAATACACTGGCTCGATCATCATTAAGGGAGACCACTCACCAGAAAGATTATTGGATGAGGTATCCTTGTTTTTACATAGTGTCGAGTCATCCCTTGATGTTAGCCAACAACGTATTGTCAGTATGCACTGTGATGAGAGCACAACCTTGCAGGGACGTAAAATTATGATTGTTGATGATGACCTGCGTAATGTGTTTGCATTATCAAAGCAGTTAAAACATTACGGTATTGAGGTGGTTGCTGCCGATAATGGTGAGCTAGCACTGCAAAAGCTAGATAGCGAAGCTGGCATAGAACTCGTGGTAATGGACATTATGATGCCTATTATGGATGGCTACGAGGCCATTAAACATATTCGTGCAAGCGCCTTACACAACGATTTACCTATCATTGTACTGACTGCTCGATCAATGCCTGATGAACAGCGGCGCTGTTTGGATGCTGGCGCCAATGACTATTTAACGAAACCCGTTAATCTTGACATTTTACTCACGCTTTTTCGCGTTTTACTCTTCGAGCAACAGGAAGCGTAATGCCTGAAAGCACAGCTATAGTAATAAACTCGGCTAGTAAGCAGATCGATATAGAACAAATAGAGTTGGATCTGTTGATTAGGGCAATAAACAAACTGTATGGATATGATTTTTCCCTCTACTCTCCGAGTTCACTCAAACAAAGCCTGTACCTTATGGTAAAGACCTACAATATCCAATGTATTTCAGAAATAATACCGCTGATATTGTATAACTCCAAATTCTTTGATGAGTTGCTGAGAACCCTTTCTGTAGGGGTAACTGAGATGTTTCGTGATCCAGGTTTTTACGCCAGTTTCCGAAACAATGTGGTGCCCACATTAAAGACATTTCCGTATGTCAAAATCTGGCATGCAGGCTGCTCAACCGGTGAAGAAGTTTACTCAATGGCTATTTTGCTAAAAGAGCACTCCTTTCTCGAAAAGTCGATAATTTACGGAACAGATTTCAACCGTGAGGCTTTAAATACTGCAAACAATGGTATTTATCCATTAAATAAAATATCGGCATATGAGGAAAACTATAATGCATCAGGCAGTAAATACTCTTTAAGTGATTATTACCATAAGCAGTATGGCTATGCTAAGTTTGATAATGTGCTTAAAAAAGGCGTAACTTTTTCCTATCACAATCTTGTCTGCGATGGCGTGTTTGGTGAAATGAATGTCATCTGCTGTCGTAATGTCCTAATCTATTTCAACAACGATCTACAAAATCGTGTTATTCAGCTGTTTACTGACAGCCTCCGCTACGGTGGCTTTCTTTGCATTGGTCGCTATGAATCCCTTTACTCAACCCCTTATCAACATATTTATGAACTGGTAGATAGAGAGCAGAGTATTTATCGTAAAGTTTTTCCAAAAGGGAGAGATTAACTGTGACAGTCAGTATAAAGAAGGGTGAATTCAGCGCTAAGACAAGCTATCGAGCATCAGGTGCCTATCAGCTTGAAACCAATCTTCAAGAGCGTCCCAACATTCTGATAGTTGATGACCGCCCTGAAAATCTGGTGGCTACTCGAAAAACTTTAAAAACATTAGATGTAAATATTTTGGAAGCCAGTTCAGGCAATGAGGCGCTTTCATTAATGCTACGTTATCGTTTTGCTGTAGTACTGTTAGATGTACAAATGCCTGGTATGGATGGTTTTGAAACAGCAACGCTGATGCAAGAAGACAAACAGATGCGTCAAACGCCTATTATTTTTGTCACAGCCATCAGTAAGGAAGAAAGTTATGCAAACCGTGCCGCTGAAATTGGTGCAGTGGATTATATTTTTAAACCCATCAACCCTTGTATATTAACAAGTAAAGTCAAAGTATATGTTGAGCTTTACCAGCAACACAGACGCGTTCAGCAGCTGAATGATTTTCTTCAGTATAACAATGAAGAGCTGGAGCGGTTTGCTTATATCGTATCCCATGATCTGAAGGAGCCCGCTCGAAATGTTCTTAATTTTGCCACACTTTACAGGCAAATGAAGAAAGATAAAAATAAATCTCCTGAAGCAGAAGAAACGTGTTTAGAAAGAATTATTGATAGTGCGGGCCGTATGTTATCGATGATTGAGGGAGTTTTGCAATATTCACGTTCTCAGGATTGTTTGTATGCGCATACGATGGTTGATTGTAATGATATTGTCAGAAGTGTTAAAAAAAACATTGTGTATGTTTTAGAGCAAAAAGACATTACCATCAACTGTACTGAACTACCAACTGTAAATGGTAATAAAATTCAAATTCTGCAAATCTTTCAGAATCTGGTGAGCAATGCTATAAAATTTAACAATAATGAAAGAATTATTATTGATATTGATTTTAGCTGTAATGGCAAATACTATGAATTTTGTGTATCGGATAATGGAATTGGTATTGCCAAACCGTACCGAAAAAAAATATTTGATGTATTTGAGCAACTCAACCGGCGCGAAGAATATCCAGGAACAGGCATTGGTTTGGCTGTGTGCCGTAAGATAATTGCCAGTTATGGTGGAATGATATGGGTGACTGATCATAAGGGGGGAGGTTCAACCTTTCATTTCACATTACCCATTCCTCACGCAGAGAAATAGTATATGGACTTAGAAAAACAACTTGCACATGTAGTCATGGTTGAGGATAACCCTGATGATATTGAGTTCACCATGTTAACCATGATGTATTATAAAATACACGCAAAAATCACTTTTTATCGCGATGGAGAGGAGTTTGTTGAGGCATTGAAAGGCCCATTGCTGTATACCACACAAGACAAACCTGACTTAATTCTGCTGGATCTTAACCTACCTCGGATGAATGGCCGAGAAGTGTTGCGATTTATGAAAGATAGTGAAATATGGGAAGGTACCCCAGTGGTGATATTAAGTGGGTCATCATCACCCAAAGACGTTGAGGATACAATAAATATGGGGGCAAGTTTATACTTAATCAAACCATTGGAGGGCCGATCGCTTGAAGATATTTGTCAGCATATTCCAAAATTCAAGCTACATGAAAGAGAAGAAGAGCGTTATTTTATAAAAGTACTTGAAGAGGCCAGCATTTAGGCCCTCCTTTGTTGTTTAAGTAAATTTTACACGAATCCACTTTTATAGCACTGCTTCTTGAGCAGTATGTTCAAGCTGAGATGCGTTATTCCCGACCATTTGAATAGTACAGGAAACAGTAAGCCCACCATTAGGAGAGTGGCTAAATTGTAACTCACCTTTGTGCAGGTGAACGATTCGTGTACATAGTGCCAGTCCCATACCAAGTCCCGGGTAGTCTTTATCGCTGTGTCCTCTCATAAAAGGGCATGCCAAGTTGGTTAGCTGCTGATCTGAAACACCAATTCCATTGTCTTCAATCGTAAGATTTAACATACCATCAATTAACTCAGTACAATGAACCCATATTGTAGGAGTATGCTCTGGCTTGCTTTTAGGTTGGTACAAGAATGCATTATCAATGATATTACTAAAATAAAGCTGCCAATGTTTTTCGATACCTATGAAGGTAGGTATTTGTGTTGGTGATAAAAGCTTGATGTTTTGGTATATGTCACTTTGATATTTTTGTCTGGTTTCTTGAAACACTTGTTGAAGTAACTCAGTAACATTTATATGTACTGACGATTGAGGCTGATGCAAGCGGGAGTATGTTAATAAGGCATTTATCATTTGTTGCGCTTTTTCGGCGTTGTTTTGCAATATCTGAAACCAATAACGTTCTTTATCATTTAACTTAGTTTCAAGGCGGGCACTTAACATGTTTGAGAAACTCGCTATATTACGCAAGCAAGCACCCATATCGTGAGAAATACCATAGACCAGCGCCTCAAACTCTTCTTCGTTGACCATTGTCCTTGTGTACCTCACTAACTATATCACTGAACCTATGCATATTTATTAGGCAGTTTAACTATATCGATCCAAAATGATTCGATCATTTGTACCACCGATAGAAATTTTTCAAATTTTACAGGTTTAGTTATAAAACAATTTGCGTGTAGATTATAGCTGTCTTGGATATCACGAGCAGCTTCTGAACTGGAAAGTACAATAACAGGGATTCGGCGGCGTTCAGGACACTTTTTAATAACTTGTAGTACTTCTCGTCCACTGACTTTTGGTAGATTGAGATCAAGTAGGATAATATCTGGTATCGTAGAGCTTTCGTGCTTGCCTCTTTGAAAAAGGTAGTCTAGAGCTTCTTCGCCATCCATAGCAACATGTAAATGATTTTTTATCTTTGCTTCCTCTAACACCTCTCGGGTAAGTTCTACATCCCCAGGGTTATCTTCAACGAGCAGTATTTCAATAGAACACATTGCAATAATCCTTTATGGTATACCCTTCACGAACCATTTTTAGGGTTTGTTGTCAGCGATTTTGACCACCAAGGATGGTGGGAATGCAGTTTATGCATAATGACATGGATGTCATATAGTAGAGCAATGCAGGAGCTATTGCCGAGGAGCATTTAACTGCCACCCCTAAAAACCCTTCGTTTTGGGTATATGAGTTTAAATCTATATCCTTTAAGAACTTATGATTTAATATTTTCTTAACAGCTCAGATTAAGCCGCTAAAATACTTCATTATAAGTATAAAATAAATATAGTAAGACTTGTAAATAAATAAGCATACTACGCAATGAAAATGGTTGTAATAAATAGTTCAATATTGTGAGTAATATACAGTCTACTCTATCCACAATTAACATTGAATCTTAAGAATATTAATGACTATCTATAAGCGTATAAGGAAAAAACTTTTGAAGATATGGGGATCAGCTTTTTTAGTTATAGTTATTATTAGTGTAATATACGTCGGGGTTCGTTTTTTCTATCCTCAACAGAATGAGTCGTTGATTATTGCAGAAGGGGCACAACCGGTTTTCGCATTAATCTATATTGCTGAAGCTAAAGGTTTTTTTAAAGACGAAAATTTAGATATAACGTATAAAACGTTTTCATCGGGACGTGATGCTTTAGCCAGTGTTATTGCTGGAGAAGCGGATCTTGCAACAGTATATGAAACACCTGTGGTACTGCAAACTGTAGCAGGTCAAAAATTGGCAATCATTACAGGTTTACACCACTCTTCTCGAAACACCGCACTGGTAGCAAGGAAGGACCGAGGTATAGAGCAACCTACTGATTTACAGGGCAAAAAAATTGGAGTCACAAAAAATACTAATGCAGAGTTCTTTCTTGACCTTTTTCTTAAAAGTCATGGTATGTCAAAGAATGACGTGATATTGCTTGATACACCTCCCTTAATGATGGCGCAAGCGGTTAAAAGTGGCCTTGTTGATGCTGTAGCGACATGGAATACTAATTTATTTACGGCTCGAAAAACGTTAGGTGAAAACTTAGCAGTCACATTTTACTCGGAGGTTTACACGGAGTTTTCTGTTTTGGTGAGTAAGCTTCATACAATGCAAACGCGTAAGGAAGCGCTAAGTCGCTGCTTGCGAGCACTCATTCGTGCAGAAAAGTTTTTGCAGAATAATCCCGATCAAGCCATTGATATTGTTATTAAGCATTTGTCCAAACTATCTGAGTCTACCATTCGCAATGTTTGGAATGATTTTACATTAGAATTAAGGCTTGACAATATTTTATTAACCACGTTGAAAGTAGAAGCAAACTGGTTTAAAAACCAAGGTGCATTTGAAGAAGAAGTACCAAATTTTAGAAATACTATATACACTGAGTTTTTAGAAGCACTTAAACCCAAGGCTGTTACTCTCTATGACTAGTTTTCATCACTTATTTTATGCTGTGTTTACCTACTCTTGATATGAACCCTATTTGTTATGACAGCGAAATAACAATGTTTTTAAAGTTGAGTTAAAAAATTAATTTTTACTAAATAGTTGTTATTTATAATGACTGTAAGTACGAAATTATTATTACCAAACGCTATATTGCTATTATTTTCAATAGTATGCGTGTCTTATATGTTAACTGATTTAAAAACAGCTGAAGCACTGTTACGTAGAACAGTCGATAAAGTTGAATCTGCAAATCAGACTTTGAACCATATAAACTCCTTACAAAAAAAGAAAGATGTGAATTTGTTATCATACAAGTTTATGCAAGATGATCGTTTTTTGAAAGCAGTTGAAAATGCAAGTGATGAAACAGATAAGCTGCTTGATCAACTACAAATAACCTTAGGTGATAAAAAGGAAATAAGCTTATTTTTACAGTTCTCAAGAATACGAGACAGTAACCAAAGCATACAGCGTAAGCTCATTCGATCGATAGAACAATCAGATGTAGCCAAAATAGAATCAGCGTTTATACAGTGGAAAATACTATCCCTTAAGACAGAAGCTATTTTACAGGATTTAACGATCTTAAATATAAAAAGAGTCAATGAGGTTGTTGGTGAGTTTAATAAGTTACAAAGTAAGCTATCTATAGCAACTGGAAGCATGTTTGCATTTTTAATTTTTATTGTTATTTTATCAACAATTTACTATCACCGTTATATTGTAAGACCAATAGCAAAGCTTAGCTCCAAAATGGATCAATTTTCTTTAAAAAAAGCCAATAGCATTGATTTTGTCGACTCAAAGGATGAGATCAGCAATTTAGCAAAATCATTTAATAAGATGGCTAAAGAGTTATTTCATACGACGGTATCGCGGGATTCCTTAGTTAAGGAAGTTGAGCATCGGAGAATTTTAGAAGCAGATCTTGAAGAGGCGAAAGAACGTATTCGTCTGGTGGTTGAATGTGAGTCAAATGCACTCATTTTGGTTAATGAGAGCGGTATCATCACTATGGTTAATAGACAGACAGAGGCTATTTTTGGGTATGATCGAAACACGCTGTTAGGTCAGCCTATCGAGATGTTGGTACCACAGGACTTACGTGAAATACATAAATCTCACTTTAGTTATTATCAACAAGCTATGAATAAACGTCCTATGGGTAAAGACAAAAAGGTCTTTGGGCTACATAAAAAAGGTTCGACCATTCCTATAGAGGTGACATTGACGCCCATACAATTTACATCAGGTAAGAGTATTCTAGCTTCGGTTACTGATATTAGTGAGCGATTAGCGGCACAACAGGAAAAAGACAATTTAATTGAACGACTGAGTCAATCTAATGAAGAGCTTGAGCGTTTTGCCTATATTTGTTCTCATGATCTTCAAGAACCATTACGAATGGTTCGTAGCTACTCAGAGAAATTACAAATGAAACTAGGTGATAGCCTGCTTGATGAAAAAGCTAGCCGATATATGTTTTATGTCACCGATGGTGCTGCGCGTGCACAAGAGTTAATTACTGATATTCTTACTTACTCAAGATTGGATGCTGAAGAACGCAAAGAAGTAATCAGTGTGGAAGATATAATCGCTAATGTATCCCAGAACTTACAGGAGAATATCAATAAAACAAGAGCCAAGATTCAGCATAGTCAGTTACCGTATCTACATGCTAATCGCACACTGATTTTTCAACTGTTTCAAAATTTAATCAGTAATGCTCTGAAATACTGTGAAAAACAACCGTTCATTGAAATTTCCTTTAACTGGGAAGATGGCTGGGGTGTTTTTAGTGTGAAAGATAATGGTATTGGTATTGCGCCAAAATATCATAGTAAGATTTTTAAAATTTTCCAACGTCTTCATGGCAAGAATGAGTATAGTGGTACGGGTATAGGGTTAGCAATATGTAAAAAAATAGTTGAGCAACATGGTGGTAAGATAACAGTCATATCTGAACAAGGCATTGGGGCAACCTTTGAGTGTAGCTTTCCACGTAATATTGTTGTCAATCATCAACAAAAACTGAAAACACCAACTTCACAGTTAAGCAGCAGTTAGTGTTAACGAGGCTTATATTGTTAATAACTAAAAAAATGGTCATAAACCAGAATGGCACTATCTATAACTTACATAATATTTGGCCATTATCGTACTGTTAGTTTAGCTATCCTTATTTATCATATATTATGTGCATATGTTTAATCTTTATTATATGAGCAAGATAATCCTAAAAGCGCTTGCTTTTAAAGCTGATTTAAGCATCTTTGTCTTGCCAGAAAAGACACTGAAATATCCTTATTTTTTAGTATGGTATTCAATGTTTAATACAAACTTATCTAACATAAAATGAGCAAAGTAACCAGCAGTAATGATTTTGTGTAAAAAGGTTGTAAAGGTAGAATTATTGGTGAACTCTGTTGAAGGTGCTGTAATATAATCTCCTATAAACTTTAACAGTAATCAGGGTGTTAAGTTATTTTAATAAAGCAATTATCAGCAGAAAGCAAGTAAATATTATATGTTTTGCATATGTTTACTATACTGTTCTATGTCGAATGGTTTATAAAACAGAAATTGAAATTGAGTTGTGAGATGATCATGTAAAGGCATTTTTATCATTTTTAGTGTGACTTTACTGGTGCGAGAGCCTTGCCAACGGGTTTGTTTATATTTTTATAAGGAAATTGACTTGCCACCTAGATTTATTAAAGAAATAATATTTTTTTAATATCTTAAGTGATTGAATTAATAAATATCTGAAAGAGTAAGGTGAAAATGATAACTGCAAATGTCATGCTCATAGATGATGAGGAGCATATAATTGAATATGTGACTGAACTTATTGAGTCTTTTGGATTTAAAGTAATTGGTTTTGCGAATGGAGCGAGAGAAGCACTAGAGAAATTAGAAAGACTAGATCCAGATATTATTTTACTCGATGTGACGATGCCGGGCTTGCCTGGAAGTGAACTGGTCGCAGAGATAAAAAAGCGTAAGCAGCATGTCAAAATTATTATGCTTACATCTAGAAATACTGTTCACATTGTTAAAACCTGTATTAAAAATGGTGCTCAAGGTTACATTTTAAAAAATCAAGGTGATGATTATATACGTCAAAAACTTTTTGATATTTGTGGAATTGATCAAAACTCAGAATCTTGTTGTGCATTATGAAATGTGGTCATAAAAATGAAGCTTATGCTCGATTCTGTACTATTTGCGGTATTAACCTAGATCGCCAGGTTTGCTGTTGCGGTGTAGCTAACTACTCTAATTCACTTTTTTGTTGGCGATGTGGTCAGCGCCTAGTTAACCAGTATAAAGCGATATTAGATGAAGAAAATTATTCATCGAGATACTCATTAAATGAATTTTTAAATGATAAAGAAATAAAGATATCTCTGAGTAATATGGATGATAAGTCAGTTTCTCAGAGTGATATAGACGCGCTGTTTAATAAGGATAATGGGGTCTAATGTTTTATAGCTCTGAGTTTATGAATGAGCTTCAGCAAGAGCTAAAAATTGACGATGTTGTACTTAACAAGCTGCTTCAGTCAAATGGTAATGATATTGGTACTTTGGTGCTTGAGTTGGTAAAAGGTAGTTATATTTCAAGAAAAAAATGGGGAAGTAAAATTGGTGATCAAAATCAGTATGCTTACTTACCATTAAGAGAGACGCTGATTGATGAATCGTTATTACCGTTAATACCTCATGAAATTGCAAAAAAGTATTCTGCAATGGTTGTCTATAAGCTGGGTTCACGGGTGAGCGTTGCATTAAAAGACCCTTTAGATCAAGCTACTAAAGATATTATCAGTAATTTTGTTGGAAGCCCTATAAGTCCTCTTTTCAGCTTTGAGGATGAGATTCAAAAAACCATTGCAATGTACTATGGATCATCTGAAGGGTTAGATAACCTAATGGTTCATAGTGAGCCTGCACTAAAGTTATTGGCAAGCAGTAGCAAAGAACCATTAACTCAATTAGCGAATAAATATGAGCTTCGACAGCTTTCCGATAGACTTATTTACATGGCTTTAAAAGATAAGGCAACCGATATTCATTTAGAGCCAAAAAGTCATCACCTGATCATTCGCTTTCGTAAAGACGGTGTCTTATATGAAAAAGCCTTATTGTCCTCGGAAGTAGCACCACCATTAATCAGCTGCTTTAAAGTGCTTGCAGGTATTGATATTACTGAACGAAGAAAGCCCCAGGATGGACGGTTTAACTTTAGTTTATCTGCAGATCATGTCATTGATGTACGTGTCTCCAGTCTTCCCTCTCTTTATGGTGAAACGATGGTGCTGCGTTTGCTGGGGGCGGAGTTTTTAGACCGATTTCTTAATTTTGAAGAACTTGGTTTTACACATGATATTTTACAACACTTAAAAAAAGCACTCAGTGCGCCTAATGGTATGATTTTTGTAACTGGTCCAACAGGATCAGGTAAAACAACAACGCTGCACTGCGCATTAAATTATATTTGTGATTCGGGTATTAATATTATAACCATTGAAGACCCTATCGAATATGAGCATCCAGATATCACACAAGTATCAGTAGACGAAAAAGCGGGAAGAACATTCTCTTCTGTTTTACGGTCGGTGTTACGACAAGACCCTGATGTAATTATGGTGGGGGAAATCAGAGATCTAGAAACTGCACGCATTGCTGCTAATGCTGCATTAACTGGCCATATGGTATTAACGAGTTTACACACGAATGATGTCATACAAGCTATGACGCGTATGATTGAAATGGGGGTTGAACACTTTGTTATAGCGCCTTCTGTCATTGGGATATTAGGACAGCGGCTGGTACGAAGGATATGCAAACACTGCAAAGAAGAGTATATACCAGAAGAGACGTATTTAAGTAATTTTTTTGATCTGCGTGGAGTGACTCATTTACCCTATTTATACCGTGGAAAAGGGTGTGAAGCATGTTCACAAACTGGTTTTTCCGGGCGTGTTGCCGTTCATGAATTTTTGGGTATAACGAATACCCTGAGAAATTGTATATTAAGAACACAGGATTATGAAGAGTTTTACCGTATTGCGGTAAACAGTAAACACTATATTCCCTTTGCCAAAGATGGGTTAAAAAAAGTACTAATGGGGTTGACCACGTTTGAAGAAGTGTCTTGTTCCGTCAACCTCTTTGATGATGGATGACTTAATAATAGGTGAATATATGTATTCCGAGATCAAAACAGTACTCCACGTTGATGATCAAGAGATGATGCGTGATTTAGTTGAGTTTGGTTTTGAAGACACTGGGGTTAAATTTGTCTCAGCAAGTAGTTTTGATGAGTGCGTTAATAGACTAAAAAGTTTAAAACCTGATGTGATATTACTTGATGCACTGCTTGGAGATATGGATGGTGTTGATTTGGCTGACAAAATTAGTGCTCAGTATAAGGGCTTACAGGTTATCTTTATTTCAGCATTAGATGAAAAAACGATTTTTACTAAAGGTAAGCCAAATAACGTACTGGGTGTTATTTCGAAGCCTTTCATCCCTAAAAAACTTCCTTCTCAAGTAGCACAATTGCTTAATCAAGAAATACATAATACTGGATGCCGGTTACACAACAAAAATTTAACTTTAGAAAATAACCGTCTTTCTGAACTAAAACTAAAATACCAGCAGCACTTAAAAGATAGTGTTATACGTGATATCGAGTATCTTTGGTCAAATTTACAGTCAAAGAAAAATGATGAAAAAATTCTAGATAAATTAGTTTTAGAACTACATAAAGTATCGGGAACAGCAGGAATCCATAATCTAACTACTATATCAAAAACTGCCGCACTCTTAGAAAATAAATTTAGGGATTTTAAAAATAATACCAGTATGGCTAATTTAATTGATGAGGGGAATGAATTATATTGCTCTCTAAAAAATAAAATTAATCAACTATGATTTTTTGTGGGTGTTTGTATTGCATGAAACTAAGCGAGCAAGAAGAGAATGATGGATAACATGTGTACTGTTTATCTTTATCACAAATAACACAGAGATCAACTTTATGCATGTGTTTAAGGATATAAGGTAGTATTTTTTATTTAAAATAACATATTTATCTGGCATTACAGTATTTTTAAATTTTAGCATGAATTATATTTTATGTAGAAATAATGCTTGATCAAATTAGCTAGTGATAGACCAATTTGTAAGTTTTCCATATTCATTTGTTGGAAGCTCTGAGCCGCAGGTAAAGTGTTTGGGACGTTCAACAGCAGTTAAGAACTTGTTGACCCAATGTGTCAAGCTAAGTATTAGCTCCTTTTGATTATGTGTAGGCTCTATCATAATGAATGCTTTTAACCTATCACCCTCGTCTTCACACATTTTTCGAACACAACATGCTTTGACTGCTGGGTGCTGACATAAATACCTCTCTACTTTAGTAACTGATACATTAATACCTGCAACTTGTACGCAGTTATCGTAACGTTCTAATACCTCAAACTGTCTATCATTAACCCATATCATCCGGTCTGGCATCGAAAAATGATTACTTGTTATCTCCAAGCTTTTTCTATGCAAAAGAGAATTTATATTTTCCCAAAACGGAAATAAAGTGTAATACTTTTCTGGCCATATTTTATAACCTATTCCACCAGTCTCGCTACTACCATATATATCAATAAATGAAGAAGTGTTTGATAAACTGATCATGGCATTTTTGACATAATCTGGACACTGGCTCGTTGATGAAACAATATGGATATTTTTTGGTATTACTAACGAGTTATTAATACAGTATTTCCAATAATCAGGATAGCCAATTACTAGATCACCAGATGCTAGTTGATTACTTAGCTGAATTGGGGATAAAGCTTTAGCATCAAGTAAGTTAACCTTTAATTTTAATGGAAGTAAAACGGTAAATAAAAAACCATAAATATGATAGCAGGGCACTAAGGAAACTATACGCTTACTTGCTTTAAATAATTCTGCTAAGTAACTTATTTCTTCCTGTAATGTCTTCAGGTTGTGAATGCAATGTTTTGGTGTACCAGTTGTTCCAGAGGTCAAAAAACCAATGTAAATTGAATTGGACATAAAATAGTCATAAATAGCTTCGCTCCACTGATTGAGAGAGTCTACATTACTGAGTAATGGCGGTGGATTAGAGCGATTGAGTTGAAAAAATTGCTCAACTCTAATTTGAAGACAATTAATCTCAATAGAATCTGCTCCACTACCATTGTCATATATAGGGCGATGCATATCCCATTGGTTTATTTGCTGCCAAGCAACAGGTGATTTTCGTTGTAATGATATTTCATGAGCTAATAATTGACAGATAATACGATAGATCTGATCTTTTGATAAAGTAGAGTTATACTTTTCCATGTATTCCTCTTAAAATAGAAGGAAATTTTAATCAATTTTCATAAAACTATAAACCAAATGAAGATTGTAAGTATAAACAATATATAACAGGATAATGAAAAATGGAATTTACACAAAAAAACTTGAGCCAAGCGCTAAGTGAAACTGATGAGTCAGAACTTGATAGTGCCAGATTTGGGATTGTTAAGTTGGACCCTGAAGGTAAAGTTGAGTTCTACAATAAATACGAGTCTGAATTGGCTGGTCTTTCTGTTGATCAAGTACTAGGTCAGAATTTCTTTACGCAAGTAGCTCCATGTACCAATAATTATATGGTGTCTCATAAATTTAATGCTGCTGTAGAAAACAATACTGACTTAGATGAAACCTTAGATTATATATTTACCTATAAGCTAAAGCCTACAAATGTCAAGCTTCGTTTATTAAAGTATAGAAATAACCAATGGTTATGCGTTGCTAAACAATAGGAAAATATATGCTTGAAAAACAGGAACTATTAAGTTTCTTATACCAAACGCCTTACGGAATCATTAGTGCTGATAATGATGGCGTTATTGATATGATGAATGCCTATGCTGTTCAGTTAATGATTCCACTTGTACCAAATCTACAGTTTCACAACCTCTATTGTGTGCTAGAAAAAATTAGTCCTAGCTTAATTCCAAAAATAAAAAATTTTACAGGTGAGTCAGGTAGCGTCTGTGAAAACTATAGAGTAATGGTAAGTAAAAAGAATAATGATGATGGATGTTGGTTTGATTTTAGTATATATCGAATTAACATAAACCACTGGATGATTGGTTTTTATGACTCATCGATGATGGTTATTCAGGAAAATCGTGCAAAACAAGAAGCGATGAAAAGAGCTGATAGTCTTGCAAGGCTGGATATGGCAACCAGTGTTATTCATGATATAGGTAATGCTATTACAGCTATTGGAATTAGTTCAGCAAAGCTTGTTGCTAAAGATAACTGGGAAGAAATTAATAATCTTCAACGTGTTACTAAGCTTATGAAAAGTAATAGTAGTAATTTAGATGAATGCTTGGGCATTGGAAAAGGCAAAGCACTTACTGAGTTTATAACAAGTATTTGTAGTGCATTGGAATCACGTCAGAGAAATTTTATTGAGTCATCACAGTCAATTGCAAGGAATGTACATCACATCCAAGATATTATCAGTATTCAAAAACAATTTGCACGAGATGGTGAAGGAACAAAACAGTTACCAGTTTCGATCCGTAATATTATATTTGACGCAGAAGCAGTCGTTCATAACCTGCTCATTAAAACGAATACACAATGTATTATTAATGACATTCCCACTGATATGTATGTAAAAGGCGATAAAACAAGATTAACTCAGGTGATTGTCAATACGCTGAAAAATTCATGTGAAGCTGTTGTAGCCCGTAATGATAAAATATCAGGTGAGATTTTAATAAGCACATTATTTGGTGCTGATAACTGTATTCAGATAAATATTAATGATAATGGTGTTGGGTTTGATAGTGAAATAGGTAAAAAAATAAGTGATGGAAATTATACGAGCAAAATACAAGGTAGTGGCATAGGTCTAAATAATAGTCGATCTGTTATTGAAAGTCATGGGGGGCGTATGGAATTGACAAGTGAAGGGATTGACAAAGGGTGTTGTCTAAGCATTACTTTGCCAGTAATTGAAGAGGCTTAACAAATGGAATATTTAAATACTCGAATATTGGTTATAGATGATGAGCAGGTAGTTAGGGATGCATTTATTGAAATCCTGCAGACAAAAGATGTTAATGAGTATAGTAATGAAATGATGTCGGCTGCAGCGGCTTTATTTGATGAGCCTGAAATACTATCAAGTAAGCATAATAATCTTCTTGATTTTGAGGTAGATGAAGCGATTTGTGGTAAAGAAGGATTAGATAAAGTAAAAAAATCCGTAGAAGAGAAACGACCGTATGCGTTAATATTCTGTGATATGAGAATGCCTGGTTGGGATGGGTTAACAACAGTACAACAAATACGAAAGGTAGATAGTAAAGTTGAGATAGTATTTGTAACAGCTTATAGTGATTACTCAGTAGAAACTATATTAGAATCAGCAGGGCCTAATGTTGGATACCACTGTAAACCATTTGAAGCAGATGAAATTCGTCAAATAGCGACAAAGAGTATTTGTGACTGGGGAAAACTTCGTGATTTGGAAAATCTCATTTGTATTACGTCTGACTTAAATGTATGTGGTAATGATTTAAATACACTTCTTAGAAACACCCTTCATCAAATAGTTAATCTTACATCAAATAGAACAGCATTATTATTCTTTCATCATAATGATCCGGAGATTGTTATAAGTGTTGGTGACAGAAGGGGGATGGGTGAGGAAATATTTCAGCAGATTATTAGTGATAAACTTTTAGATGTAGAAATAGATAGTGATAATTTTATGTATATGCCGATGAGTCATTATGGCTTACTAATATTAAAAGATGATAAGACTAATATAATTGATGAGAGTAGGATTTATTTAATAAAGCTGTTTGTACAACAAGCAGCAAAGTCTATAGATAATTTAAACTTACGTAAGGAACTAGAACATAAGCAACGTTTATCAGATATGGGACAAGCAGCAAGTTGTGTTGTTCATGATTTAAGACAACCGCTGAGTGGAATCATTGGTGCAACATCGCTGATAAAAAAAGCAAAAATAGAACAGTCTAAAATAGCGGCATATATGTCTCTTATTGAAAAGTCATCAGCAGAAATTGAAAGATATATTGAGGAAATATTGGAATTTTCAAATCCAAAAGAACCAATCTTAGAAAAAGTTAATTTGTGCGATATATTAGACTCAATTACTGAGAATATTTTTCTATGTCATGAGGATGATATTAAGTTGATTTATGATTATGATAGAAAATATCTTGTTTTTGTCGATAAAGGTCAGGTGGTCCGCTCAATATTTAATATTGTAAATAATGCAAAAGAAGCTTTGTATGACACAACCAGTCCAATAATTAAAATTTCTTTACAATCATCTTTCGATCATGTGATGTTATCAATCAGGGATAATGGTCCTGGTATTCCAGACGCCATTAAAGATACAGTTTTCCAACCATTTGTTACAAAGAATAAGACTGGTGGAACTGGTCTTGGCTTGGCTATCACTAAACAGTTTATAGAATGTAACAATGGCTTAATATCTTATTCGACAAGCTCAGATGGAACAGAATTTATTATTAAGTTTCCATTGGCGGCATAACCTTAAAAATTAATTTATGGATATTTATTGCCATGTTTCCCTAATCAAAGTATCGGGGATTTTAAAATGAGTTATTATGTAAGAGGAAAAAATAGTAAAAAGGTAGCATGGCCAACAGGTATTATAGTAGGTGATGACTTTGTAAGAGTGAAAATTATATCAATATCTGAGATGGGTATTATCATAGAAACAAATGAAAGGCTTACTTTGAATCAAAGTATAAAACTATTAAGCAAAGCGTTAATAAATGGACAAAAAATAAATTTTATATGTGATGCTATAGTTAGTCTAGTTGCTCTAAGTAAAAATGGTTACAAAGTTAAGCTAAAATATAATGAGTTAAGTAACGATATTAAAGTTTTTTTGTCTTTTCTGGAGTAGATATAAGCCACAGAAACATGCTTTGAAGTGTTTGCTAAATAATAAAGTAACAGTATAGTATAAGATAGGTTTGACTATGTCTTACATATATAGAAAGCTACTTCATGTTGAAGATCAAGAAATTATACGTGAACTTGTTCGGTGTATTTTTGAAGGTAGTGATATAGTATTGCATTCAGCGGTATCCCTTAAAGAATGCGTTGATGAGATTAAAAACTTTATACCTGATGTAGTTCTTTTAGATTCGGAATTAAAGGGTTATAAGGGTATTGATATTGCACATAAAATTTATGAAATAAACTCAGATATACCCATAATTTTTGTTTCTGGTCTAGATGAGTCATTAATACTTTCAAATGGTAAGCCTAAAAATGTATTAGGTGTTATTAATAAACCATTTTCGCCAGAAGATTTTCCGACAAGGATTCAGAATTTATTGGCGAACCATGTACTGCTAGATAATATAAGAGCGAAAATGCCAAAAAAAATTTCAGCATTAGTAATGAAGTATCAAAAGCATTTGGTTAGCAAAAGGTATGAGCTAATAGATTTGTGGCATGAAGTAGAAAAAGACTCTTTAAATATAGTTTTGATAGATAGACTTTTAATTGAATTCCATAATATATGTGGTACAGCTGGAATGTATGGTATGCACTCAGTATCTGAGTCTGCAGAAAAACTCGAACTTTTATTTAGAGACTTTAAGGGTCGAAAGGGATATAGTGTAGAAGATCTAATTAATGATGGAGAAAGCATGTTTAAAAAATTAGTTGCTGAAATAGAAGCCTTACAATAGCTATTTATACTATTTCCAGGGGGGATTGTTAATGTGAGGGCAGATATCTTTAACTTTAAGATTTACGCCTACTATTTTTTTATTAATCGTTGAGTGATCAATCAATATGCTATTGATTAACTGGTAGATATGGTGTGCTTTGGGGTGTTTTCTTGGTATCATAATGTGAAAATAGCTATCTGGAAAAGGGCTTTTACTATAGGTTATTTGCTCTCGCTGGGGAAGCGTAAAGTGTTTTTCAAGAAGCGATAAACCATTATTTTTCGACATGGGTGCAATAGCGGCTCTATTTTTAAGAAGTAAATTAAACGTCAGTTCTTCTAGCCGTACTTTACGAAGTGTTATTTTGTATTTATCTACAGCTTCTTGAAACTCACGGCTATAGTAGTATGCCTCAGTGACTGCTATTGGTTCATATTTTTTTAAGTCAGATACGTTGTTAATAGTTACTGGTTTTGACTTTAAATGAAAGAACACATGATTCAGTTTGTAGATAGGGTATGAAAAGTAAAATAATTTTGCTCGCTTTGGACTACATATCCAGCCTGGGCTAGCAATGTTTTTTGCAGCTGCTGCATTATTGTATGCAGCCTTCCAAGTGCTGTACCAAATAAAATTAAACGAAATGTTTGACTCTGTAAATATCTGTGTTAAATGTTGAGCCATTATTCCTTTATTTGGGGCTTTCTTATCAAAGTAAGGCGGCCAGTTGGCTACAGCAAAATCTATGGTTTCTGAACCATGGCCAAGGGATATGGAAAAGCATACTACCAAGCTTATTAGCACTTTTTTGAGTAAAACTTTATACATAAAAGTCCGATTTAAGTAGTATAAAAGATAGGGCTTTTGTTTACGGACGGTATAAGTATAGCGGTTTTAAGGTTGATGTATAAGTTGGTGTATAAAAAGTAGATTAGCCTTTTTGGGTATCTCAAAAATGTGCTTCTTTAGCGATACACATTATTCTTTATTGGATAGCTTATCAATTAAAGCAGGAATCTCATGTATGCTGTGGGCTATCGCATCAGGCTGATGTTCATGATATTCCCAATTATCTTGTTGAGGGTTAAACCAAACAGATTTAAAACCAGCCTGGTGGGCACCCAGTATGTCATGAATAGGGTGATCGCCTATATGGGCGATTTGATGAGGCTTAACACCTGCGAGTGAGACTGCTTTAGAAAAAATTATAGGGGCTGGCTTACTGATTTTAAGGTCCTCAGCTTTGATCGCAAAAGAGAAATATTGGCCGATACTCATCTGAGATATTTCAGCGTTACCATTGGTAATAACGCCTAAGCTGTATTGTTGGCTTAGTTGCTGTAGTGTGTTCTCTGTATGAGGGAAGTAAGTCACTTGTTGACGAGCGGTTAAAAACTGGGCAAAGGCTTGCTCTGCAAGCTTTCTGGAAGCACTGCCATAGCCACAGTCTATTAGCGCTTGTTCAAGGGTATGACGTCGTAGTTCACTGACATCATGGGCCAATTCTGGGGTTTCAGCTAACAGTTCGTCTTTTAGTTTTTTAAGTCGTGCTAACGAGTATTGTTCAGTTAACTGTTTGCAGTGTTGCTGTAGCCAAGTGTACATGGCTGATTCAGCTTCAACCATGACAGGTTGATTGTCCCAAAGCGTATCATCAAGGTCGAAAGTAACAGCTTTAATCATATTTCTTTTTACTACGTTTGGAACGAGGATGACTACTGTCGTATACGTTACTGAGGTACTCAAAGTCAATATGCGTATAGACTTGTGTGGTTGAAATATCTTTGTGTCCTAGTAATTCCTGCACGGCACGCAGGTCTTTACTACCTTCAAGCATATGGGTCGCGAAACTATGTCTTAACATGTGAGGATGTAGCTTAGTATTTAAGCACTTTTCCCGAGCCAGTTTAGCAAGCCTATACTGTACTTGTCGTGTGCTAATACGTGTTCCTCGCAGTGAAACAAAGAGAGCAGAACATGTCTGTTTGGCTAATTGAGGACGAATTGATAGCCATGATTGGAGGCTTTCGATAGCTTTACTGCCTACAGGTAACAACCGTTCTTTATTGCCTTTCCCTTGGACTTTTACTAGCCGTGATGTCAAGTTGATATCACCCATATCAAGCATAACCAGCTCGTTTAAGCGTAATCCAGAAGAATAAAACAGCTCCAGTATTGCATGATCACGGTACTGTAGTGGATCATCATCAGGGGAGGAGAGCAAATGTTCCAGTTGATCGACTGATAGGGTTTCAGGCAGCTTGCGTTGGGTTTTTGGTGCTTTTAGGTTAAGCGTGATGTTGGTTGACAGGTGTTGGTTGACATAAAGGTGTTTGCAAAAGCGCCGAAGCGTCGCCAGCTGGCGCTGAATAGAGCGAGGATTTAAGCCACGTTGATGCTGAGATTGTAGAAATTCACGAAGCAATACGGTTGATAATTGTGACCATTGGTGTAGCTGGCGATCTTGCATAAAAGTAAGTAGTTGCTGTAAGTCTCGCTGGTAGCTAATCAGGGTATTGTTGGCCAGGCGACGTTCAACATGTAAGTAATTTAAAAACTGATTAATAATTAGCTCTAATCGAGTCATGTGGTTAATGAGACCAATATTGAAGTAATGCGCGACTCAATATATCAGCAATATAACTTATGAACAGTGTTCCCATAGCAGTTTGAAAGTGTTTGCTGTCTTTACTGCCGATGGCGAGTATTCCCAGTGGTTCTGTGGATCTGAGTGTAATCACAGCGCTAGAACCGACAGCTTGAGCGTGTTCTTGGAATAAAAACTGCTGCTCATTTTGACGAAGCACGCCGCAAACGGGTTTATCTTGGGCCAGTAGAATAGAAATTTTTTGCTGAGCAAGTGTTAGCGGTTGAACTTGGTAGTAAGCACTTAGTTTTTGAGTGTCAGAGAACAATATAAGGCTTACAAAGTCGACATTAAATTCATGCTTCAACGTAATACGACAGACTTTGCCAATTTCATCAAGGGATTTAGCTTCAAGCAACTCAGTAATCAAGCGGCGAGTTTTTTCAAAAAGAGAATCATTTTCACGGGCAATATCTAATAATTTATTGAGCCGATTGCGTAACTCTAGATTTCGCTCTCTAAGTAGCGACACTTGTCGTTCAATCAGAGAGGTTGCTTCGCCTGACGGGTGAGGTATTTCGAGTAATTTGAGTAGGTCGGGTCGTTGAAACAAAAAGTTGGGATTAGCCTTTAAGTAGTCGGCCACTTCGTCTTCAGTGATTAGTGTCTGTGGTATGGTTTGTTGTTGTTCTTTCATATACGTACTTGCCCCTCAAAAACACGGGTTGCTGGCCCGATCATACGCACTGAGTGTCCACTTCCCTGCCATTCTATTTGTAATGAGCCTCCTGGCAGATCTACCTGTACTTGCTCTGCTAACAGATTTTGTAAGCGTCCAGCCACAACGGCGGCACACGCACCTGTTCCACAAGCAAGGGTTTCCCCTGCTCCACGTTCAAATACACGTAACTTTATTTGTTGCGAATTAATGACTTGCATAAAACCAACATTAGCACGTTGTGGAAAAGATTCATGTTTTTCCAGCAATGGACCCCATTTTTCAACTTGGGCTTGAAGAATATCTTCGACAACCAGTACCATATGAGGGTTACCCATGGAAACAGCGCTTATTTCAAATGCTTGGTTGTGACAATTAATAGGATAGGTGATGGCTTGCTGTTCCGCATGGAATGGAATCAATGCAGGTTCAAGTATTGGATATCCCATATCCACTTCAACATCATTGTGGTTATGAACAATAAGCGTTATATCTCCACCTTGTGTTTCTACATTAATTGTTCGCTTGCTGGTTAATTTGCGGTCTCTAACAAAGCGGGCAAAGCATCGAGCACCATTTCCACATTGCTCAACCTCAGAGCCGTCAGCATTAAAAATACGGTACTTGAAGTCTACATCAGGTTTTGAAGGGGGTTCGACGATAAGCAGTTGGTCAAAGCCAATACCAAAGTGCCGGTTGGCTAGCTGTTTGATTTTTTCTTCAGTGAGACGAGCATGTTGGGTAACCAGGTCGATTACCATAAAGTCATTGCCCAATCCGTGCATTTTGGTGAAACGAAGTAGCATTTAAAGTAGTCTCAATTCTTAAATACTTTATGAAAACAGGTCTGTTGTAATTATCTAGTGGTAATACTCATTGAATTTAATAGAACATATACCCTTCACGAATGATTTCTAGGTTTTGTTATCTTCACTCCTCACCTCAATCACCTATTAATATAGGCTCATGGGTAATTTAGGCTCATAGGTAATATAGTCTCATTGCACTTTGTTACTCGATGGCCGCACCTAAAAACCATTCGTATTGGGTATAGCTATGTATTTCTTGAGTATGCTCCCCTGATCTGGGATTAAAAAGCCTGTAAATGATAGTACAGCACTTGTTGTAGCTATCTATCTATTCTGGTTAGTGGCTTTTCGTTAGCCTTAAGCCTAACAGTACTTGTAGTGTATTAACACCAGGTTTGTTTGTTATTTTTGTGGTTAGTATGGTGCACGTCCAAACTTTATGGCTAGCCTTAGTTCAGGCTAGCGTGGCATGTGCCTTACATTCTAAGGGCAGAAAATCTGAGTTTGGTGCACTCACTCTGGTAATAACTGCTCATTGGCAAGCTGCTCGGTAATCGTTTCTCGCTTGCGAATTAAATGAAACTGATCACCATCTACCATGACTTCAGCTGCTCGGTTGCGCGTATTGTAGTTGGAGCTCATAACAAAGCCGTAGGCTCCAGCTGAACGAATCGCTAATAAGTCTTGAGGCTGAATGGCTAGCGCGCGGTCTTTACCTAAAAAATCACTGGTTTCGCAGATGGCGCCAACGACATCATAGGTGTGTGGTGGACAGTCATGCCGTGGAGTGACAGGAATAATTTCTTGCCAGGCTTGGTAAAGTGCTGGTCGCAACAGATCATTCATAGCAGCATCGACGATGGCAAAATGCTTTGTTGCTGTGGGCTTTAAATAGTCAACCCGAGTGATGAGAATACCTGCATTAGCTGCAATAGAGCGACCAGGCTCGAAGATAAGCTCTAAAGAGCGGCCACCCAGGCGTTTCAAAATAGCGCTTGCATAGGTATCAGGTGCGGGTGGTTGTTCATTTTGGTAAGGGACACCCAGCCCACCACCTAAATCTAGATGCTGTATAGTGATACCTTTGTCTTCTAATGAATCAACTAATGCCAGGAGTCGGTCTAAGGCATCGAGAAAAGGAGGCAGAGACGTCAGCTGTGAGCCAATATGGCAGTCAATCCCTTTGATGCTAATGTGACTTAAGCGAGATGCTTGCTCATAAACGGCAACCGCTTCATTGATATCAATACCAAACTTATTTTCTTTTAACCCAGTAGAAATATAAGGGTGGGTTTGTGGATCAACATCAGGGTTAACGCGAATGGAAATATTGGCTACGGTATCCATGTCACTGGCTACAGCTTGAAGTTGCTCAAGCTCAGCAATGGATTCAACATTAAAGCAGTGTACGCCAACGGATAATGCGCGGCGCATTTCATGAGGTTGTTTGCCGACACCTGAAAAAACAACTTTTTTGGGATCACCTCCCGCCGCTAGCACTCTTTCTAGCTCCCCCACAGAGACAATATCAAATCCTGCACCTAACTTAGCCAGCACATTAAGTACGGCAATATTGGCATTAGCTTTAACTGCAAAACAGATTAAGTGTGGGTGTTTACCCAGCGCCTGCTGATAAGCTTGAAAGTGGCGAGTGAGTGTAGCACGCGAGTAGATATAAGTAGGGGTGCCAAATTGTGCGGCTATCTTAGCGACGGGAACATTTTCTGCAAAGAGTTCACCGTCTTGATAGTGAAAGTGATCCATAATGACCTAAGTACACCTGTCTGGTTGTGATTTTTTACTCAGCTGTTTCTTCAGTCGCTTGCTGTTGTTCTGATTCGTCTGGCAAATATAAAGGACCTTTTTGGCCGCAGCCGGACAGTAACAGCAGCAAAACCATTGAGAAGATGATACGCATCACACTTGCTCCTATCCAGTAGATATTCAAAAGAAATAGTATACCTTGTCAATGCCGAGCTGGCTATTTAGAGGCTGATTCTAATTCATTCCTGTACTTTGGGTATACATAATTCAGGAATGGTCTTTCACAAGTGGTCAATTGAATATTGTTAAGAATGTTTTAGTGACGAATATAGATATACGCCTTTTTTATCAAAATTCCCTTTAGGGCACCTCTAAAAATGCACTTTTTTCGAAATAGCTATGTCAACGCTGTACTCGGATCCTCATGTATTCCATATACACTGCGGTCCTCTGTGCAGTGCTTCCTTGCTCTTACAAAAAAAATCACTATTTTTAGAGGTGCCCTTTAGCCTAGAAAAGAAAAACTCTATGGAGTTTTTTCCAAATTATCTTTTTTTTAGAGGTGCGTATTATTGATTTCAGCTTCAGCAGGGGCTTGAAACAAATAAATAGTCAATGTCTGAGAGCTGGTAAATAAATTTTTTATAATTAATAAGGAGATATTAATTATGGCATCATGTGCACCTTTTAAAGTAGCGTTTAATGGCCAACCACAAGATATTTACAATCGTGTAAAAGCTATGATTGACGGTAATGGTGGGACATTGGAAGGTGATACTCAGTCTGGTAGATTCAGCGTTTCTGTACCTGTTTTTGGTACAGTGAAAGGTGAATACACTATCGTTGGTAAGGAAGCAGTTATTACGGTTACTGAGCGTTCTCCTTTCCTTGCTTGTCAAACTATCGAAAACTTTATCCGTAAGAACTTAGATAAAGTTGATCCTTAATTATACTGTAGTTTAAAAGTATAATTTTAAAAAAGAGAGCCAGTGTTTTGGCTCTCTTTTATTTTTAAAGAAGAAATTTTTTGATATAAACTGATTTGAGAAGGATATAATTAAGCGTTTTTAATTAATAGACATTGATCCAAGCAAATCTAACCAACTACGTTTGTTGCCATGGCTAAACTCAATTCGATAGAATTTATCGGGTATATTTAAATCGATAAAGTAAGCCGCATAGTTAAAGGTAATATTGTCCCCTTTAATGAGAAAGCCTTTAATATCCTCGTTACGAATCACTGATACTTGATCAAACGTTTTAAAGTCAGTATGTCTTGCGGCTTTATATAAGCCTAATTTAAGTGCACGAGTTGCTGACTGTTTTTCTTGTAATATTTTTTTACGAGGAGTTTCGAACATAATGGTTGGAATATCACTGGCTTTAATCGAGCTATTTTTAAGCTCAGGGTAATCATCAAGCGTCAGTATTTGCAATGCAAGGGAAAAGCCTGCTCGTTGTTTAAGGAATAGTTCACTTTCTGTTTGGCTAATTGATGAAAAGGGACCGCTGATTCTGAGTCGAAAGGCATCAAATAACAGGGTAGTCGCTTGAGGAGGCGCAACGACTTTGGCAGGCCAAGGTTGCTCTAGTGCAATAAACTCACAAAACTGTTCCTGGCAGCTGTCGTTAGCAACAAGTGTAGTGTTAGTAGAATGTTGAGCACTTGTTGAGACCGATGATGAGGCTTGTGCCAGAAGACTCAGCAGCAGGGGGCAGAATAGGGCACAGGTAATATGCCATAGCTTTGTATTCAAGCGTTGCTTCATTTGACTAGCCCCCCACTGATATGATGATTTGGTACTTTACCTGCTAAGCGCCGAAGGTGGCTGGGGGTACCTCACACTTTGGCAAGCTGGAAATAGTAAGGTCATCGGAGAATGTTAGTTTTTGAAATAAAACACAGTGTAATCAGGTCAGAACCTATGATCGTATAAAATGGGTAGCATACCCACAGCGCAGGACAGTCAATGAAAAAATCAAAATTGATATTGGCAACGGGTGTTGCTATTGCCATTGCTCTTTTTTTTCTGCTAGATCTGGAGCAGTATCTTTCTGTCACCTTCTTCCAGTCACTTTATGAGCAAAACCCAATAGAAACGGCGCTCATCTTCTTTTGTATTTATGTAGCGGTTACTGCTTTGTCGCTGCCTGGTGCCGCGTTAATGACATTAGTTGCGGGTGTTATTTTTGGCTTGTTACACGGCACTATTTTGGTATCGTTTGCCAGTACTATTGGCGCTACTTTAGCGTTCTTGCTATCGCGCACGTTACTTCATGACTGGGTACAAAACCGCTTTGCAAGCTATTTGAAAACCATTAACAAGGGTATCCGTCAAGAAGGTGATTTTTACCTTTTTACGTTGCGCTTAATTCCAGCGATTCCATTTTTTGTGATTAACCTGGTTATGGGATTAACCCCAATGCGGGTTGGACGGTTTTTTATTGTCAGTCAGGTGGGTATGTTACCAGGCACACTTGTTTATGTGGGGGCAGGGGCAAGTCTGACACAAGTAGAGGAGCTATCAATAAAAGGCGTATTACAGCCGGAAATTATAGTGGCCTTTGTGTTACTCGGCATATTCCCTTGGTTGGCTAAAGCGGCTATATCCCGCTGGCAGCAGCATAAAGTGCTGAAGCCTTATCCTCGCCCCGCTCATTTTTATACTAACTTATTAGTGATTGGGGCTGGATCAGCTGGTTTAGTTTCGGCTTATATAGCCGCAGCAGTAAAAGCAAAGGTCATGTTGGTTGAGCGTCACAAAATGGGAGGTGACTGTTTAAACACAGGCTGTGTGCCTTCGAAAGCATTATTAAGGTCTGCCAAAATGGCGCACTACTTTCAAAGAGCAGAAGCCTATGGTATCACGCCACCAGAAGTGAAAGTGGACTTTGCCAAAGTGATGGAACGTGTGCATCAGGTCATTCAAAAAGTCGAACCTCATGACTCTATTGAGCGTTATACGTCATTAGGGGTTGAGTGTATAACTGGAACAGCAACGATTAAAACCCCTTACTCTGTAGATATCGATGGGAAAACCATCACCACAAAAAATATTATCATCGCCTCAGGTGCTCGCCCCATGGTACCGCCAATTCCAGGTTTAGAGTCAATGGACTATTACACCTCTGACACGATTTGGCGTATTCGTGAACGCCCAGAGCGTATGCTTGTAATTGGTGGAGGTCCCATTGGCTGTGAGTTAACGCAAGCTTTTGCACGACTTGGGGTAAAGGTAACCCAAGTAGACATAGCATCGCGCTTGATGCCTCGGGAAGATGAAGAAGTCTCCGCATTAATTCAGCAGAAATTCATAGAAGAAGGTATAAATGTATTGGTTGGTCACCGACCGGTGGAGTTTTTGCTCAAAAATGGAGAAAAACAAGTAATTTTAGAAGCCAATGGTGAGCAGCAAACATTAGGCTTTGACTTGGTTTTAGTCGCCGTGGGACGTCAGGCTAATACTGCAGGCCTGGGGCTGGATGCTCTCGATATAGCAGTAACTGAGCGTGGAACTATCGCGGTGAATGACTATCTGCAAACGAAGTTTCCAAATATATATGCCTGTGGTGATGTCGCTGGTCCTTATCAGTTCACCCATACAGCTTCTCATCAGGCATGGTATGCAGCAGTAAATGCCCTTTTTAGACGGTTTAAAAAGTTTAAAGTGGATTACCGTGTTATTCCTTGGGCAACATTTACTGACCCTGAGGTGGCACGCGTTGGTTTAAATGAACAGGAAGCGCAAGCGCAAAATATTGCTTATGAAGTCACTCGATATGGGATTGATGACTTAGACCGGGCAATTGCTGATGAAGAGGCTCACGGTTTTGTCAAGGTACTCACAGAACCCGGTAAAGATAAAATATTAGGTGTGACTATTGTCGGGTATCATGCCGGCGAACTCATTACTGAATATATTTCAGCAATGAAGCATGGTTTAGGACTGAACAAAATATTGGGCACTATTCATATTTATCCGACGTTGTCTGAGGCTAATAAATATGCAGCAGGTGTATGGAAGAAGGCTCATGCTCCCGAAAAGCTTCTTAAGTGGATAACGCGGTATCATCAATGGGAACGTCAAGAAAAGCATTCTGGGGGGTGATGGCTATACCCTTCGCATGACTGATATAGGTGTACGAGATAATAGGCGTGGGAAATAAAAAGCTAAAGTCGTATGTTATGGTAAAACCAGTTTAAAGACACCACCGCCCAGTTCACTGTTATTTTCAAGTTGAATATAGCCGGTATTTTTTTCTTGAGTATGAAGCTGGGCAATACGCTGGGAAAAATACAGTCCAAGATGTGTACTGCCAGTATGGGTATTAATAGACTTTTGTGAGTGATAGTGTAGTGGATCAATAAGCATATGATCTGGATAACCAGGGCCATTGTCGGCGATTTCTATGGTTAACTCATGGGTTGCTTGTGCTGTGATTTTAATTTGATCGTTGGTGTAGCGAAGGGTATTTACTAAAACATTATTAATCACGCAGGCAACTAAATCTCGGTCATAGTACCAGCTTAAATGGGGAGGGCAGTCAACTTCCAGGCTTATATTCCTTGCATCAAATAATATTTTATTACGTAGTGTTTGCTCTTCTAATAAATCCATTACAAAGTGCTCTTCGATTTGTAATAGAAGTTGATTTTGGTCTAATCGATATAAGCCGAGGAGTTGGATTAAGTCATTGTTAACGCGAGAAGCTTCATAATGTAATAAAGCATAATGTTGTGCTTGTTGTTGTGTTTCAGGGGGAAATTGATCAACGGTTTCTTCGATGGAACCTAGCAGCATGCCAAGTGAGTTTTTCATATCATGCACTGTAGCAGCAAGTACTAGAGAGAAATCTAAAGTAGGAACATCTGCCATAATGATCTCCAAAGACTATGCTGATAGTTTTTGTCGCAGTGAAGCTATTTTGCTTTTTAGTGCTTCATAACGTTCAAATTGAGGATGCGATGCATGTATATGGTTTACATTATTTAAATAAGTTTGACACTGATCTAACGTTTTTTTATCTAGCCCTGCGTCGCTCATTTGTTTTAGGTAGGCTTGAATAAGATTTAAGTTGAGTCCAGGGTGTCTTGAAGAGAACTTAAGTGCTTCAGTGAATTTTTCAATGGCTGTGGTAAAGTCTTGTTGCTCGTAAGCTGTAATGGCTTCTAGGTTAATGGCAGCAGCTTTAATGCGATTTTTAATGCTGACAGGTTCATCTAACAGCGCATTGGCTTGATCAATTAAATCCTGATTATCAGGATTGTCAGCGATTATTTGTTTTAATAATTTTTCAGCATCTTCTGTACGATTGTTTGCAAAGAGTGTTTTTGCCATTTCCAGCTGTATGCTTGGATTGACACCATCGCCCATATTCTCCATTGCTTTTAAGGCTGAGTTTAAGGCTTTTTCGGCTCCTTCATCATTATTTTGCCCAGCATGAACGCGAGAAGAAATCATTGCAGACTGTAACATTAATTTAGGATCATCTTTATATTTTTTATTGACCTGTTCCAGAATATTTAAAGCTTCTTTAGCTTGTAGTTTGCCTTCTTTGGAATAGTCATGTTCCGCATTATCAGATAAACATCGTGCAAAATTAAGGTGATTATCTATAGCATCGTGAATTGAGTTTTTTCCCAGCTCCACAGTATTCCGATAGGCCTGTGTTGCAGTATCAAGATCATCATTTTGACGACTAATTTCTGCAAGTTTTAGTTGCCGGTGTACGGATCTCGGTGAAATTTGTACTCCGGTCATGATGGCTTGCTGTGCTTTCGTTGAGTCCCCAATGGCAAGGTATGTTGCAGCTATTTCATCGTAGCAGTTAACATACTGAGGGTTTATGGCAAGGAGTTCAGTAAAGTACTCAAGAGCTTGGGGGTAATTTTTGCGTGCTGCAGCGACTTTGCCGAGTGTTAAGTATGGCCAGTCTAGCTTTCGTTCCTCAAGCTGTTTCAAGCACACTTGTTCGGCTTCATCATAATTTTTATTTTGATAATAAAGCTCAGCTAATTTACGAATGCACCACTTATGACTTCTTGAGTCCTGGCTCAACACTTTTTGGCATTCAATAATAGCTTGTTTAATATCATTTTGATCGAGTGCTTTTTTTATCGGTAAAACCTGATAGTGTTCTTCCATCAATCGGTCAAGCCGGTTCTTTAACATAGATTGAGTTAAAGGTTTGGTTAGGTAAGCATCAGGCTGATGTTCTAATGCACCTAGTACCATATCTTTTGTAGCCTCTGCTGTAATTAATAAAAACAGGCTTGTGTTTTTTAGGCGTCGTGTGTAGCGCAGTTCATCAAGTACTTGTTGACCATTTTTCCCTGAACCAAGGTTGTAGTCACACAAAATTACATTGTAGTCTTGTTTATTGCAGGCAAGTACAGCATCTCGGCCATTAATCGCCGTATCTACTTTGGAAACTCCAAAGTTATCCAGCATTTTTTTTAAAGATAAGCGAAAACTTTCAAAATCATCGACAACAAGA
Source organism: Zooshikella ganghwensis (assembly GCF_018263875.1). Classification (NCBI taxonomy): domain Bacteria; kingdom Pseudomonadati; phylum Pseudomonadota; class Gammaproteobacteria; order Oceanospirillales; family Zooshikellaceae; genus Zooshikella; species Zooshikella ganghwensis. Next base: position 45,499 of record NZ_JAEVHG010000018.1, on the reverse strand, counting down.
AAGCTTTTGTCTTTGTAATTAATGAATGCCATTAGTTATCCAGTCCATCTACAAAAAGCATGGTTACTGGCAATCAGTATAGCAGCTATCAGATAGAGTTAAGGGATGGCTCCCCCTCCTTGTTATTTATAGGTTAACAATGCAGAGGGGGAGGTAAGTAGGTTGTAGTGTTTTAGACAGTAATCGTTTTGACGCCGTCTTGTGTACCCAGTAAAAGGACATCTGCGGGGCGAAGTGCAAAAATACCGTTGGTAACAACCCCTACGATATTATTGAGTTGGGCTTCAAGGTCGCGAGGTGAGGTGATGCTGAGATTCCAAACGTCTAAAATCACATTGCCATTATCTGTCACTACCCCTTCACGGTATTGGGGATCGCCACCAAGTTTAACGATTTCTCTTGCAACATGGCTGCGAGCCATAGGAATGACTTCAACGGGTAGAGGGAATGTGCCTAAAACATCAACCAGCTTGCTTTCATCAGCAATACAGACGAACGACTTGGCGACAGCGGCTACAATTTTTTCTCGTGTGAGCGCTGCACCACCTCCTTTGATGAGCTGGAGTTGGTGATTGCTCTCATCTGCTCCATCAATATAAAACTCTAAGGAGTTTACTGTATTGAGGTCGTAAACAGGGATACCATGGGATTTTAAGCGTTCAGCACTGGCTTCAGAGCTAGCAACAGCCCCATCAAACTGATTTTTTATGGTAGCCAGCGCATCAATGAAAAAGTTTGCGGTAGAGCCAGTACCAATACCAATGATGCTGTCTTGTTCTATGTGGGGTTTGATGTGCTCTAAGGCAGCTAATGCCACAGCTTGTTTGAGCTGGTCCTGATTAACAGACATGAATAATACCTTTTGCTTTAAAAATCTTTACGGCAGGAATTATATACCTTTCGGTCTGGCTAATCCCATTCAAAGCAAGCGTTTCTATTGATTAGGGATATTGACGCTGCACACTGTGACTAATACGTTATAGAATAGTACACCTTCCATAAAATTAATGAGTGTTGTAAAGAAGGATGTCATGCTTCAGCAATACATTAAAAAAATATTAGAAGCGCCAGTCTATGATGTGGCCGTTGAAACCCCGATTGATCAGGCAGCTTTTTTATCAAAGCGTCTTCAAAATACGATTTTAATTAAGCGAGAGGACCTACAGCCGGTTTTTTCTTTTAAAATTCGTGGCGCCTACAACCGTGTTGCTCAATTATCTGAATCTGAAAAAGCCCGAGGGGTGATTGCTGCATCTGCTGGCAATCACGCGCAAGGGCTTGCACTAGCCGCGAAAAAGTTGGGTATTAAGGCGGTGATTGTGATGCCGCAAACAACACCTGAAATTAAAGTGCGTGCTGTTAAAGCCAGAGGTGCTCAGGTTATTTTGCATGGCGATGCTTTTGACGAAGCCTTAGCTTACTCTCAAAAGCTGGTGAAAGAGCATGGTTATGTGTATATCCACCCTTATGATGATGTAGATACCATTGCTGGCCAAGGTACCATTGCCATGGAGGTTTTACGTCAGCATTCAGGCAAACTTGACGCAATTTTTGTTCCTGTCGGTGGCGGTGGTTTGATTGCGGGTATTGCCGCTTATGTAAAATATCTTCGTCCAGAAATTAAAATTATTGGTGTGGAATTTGAAGAGTCTGCTTGTTTACACGCTGCTATGCAGGCTGGTGAGCGTGTCGTATTGTCTCAAGTCGGTATTTTCGCTGATGGGGTGGCGGTTGCACAGATAGGTGAAGAAACGTTCAAGGTTTGCCAGCACTATGTTGATGATGTTATTACAGTGACAGCAGATGAAATATGTGCAGCAATTAAAGATATTTATGATGATACCCGCTCTATTTGCGAGCCTGCTGGCGCGCTAGGTGTTGCCGGTGTAAAGAAATATGTGGAGCAACACAAAATACATGGGCAAACATTATTAGCCATTGATAGTGGTGCCAATGTGAATTTTGACCGGCTACGTTATATCTCTGAGCGGGCTGAGCTTGGTGAGCGGCGGGAAGCAATCATTGCGGTTACCATTCCAGAAAAGCCTGGTAGCTTTAAAGCATTTTGTCAGGCCTTAGGTAAGCGCAATATTACAGAGTTTAATTACCGTTATCATACGGAACGTGAAGCACAAATATTTGTCGGTGTGCAAACGGGTATTGGCCCACAAGATAAAGCGAGAGTGATTATTCAATCACTACAAAAGCAGGGTTATGCGGTTACTGATTTAACAGATAATGAGCTAGCCAAGCTCCATATACGTCATATGGTGGGCGGACATACAACAGCTGTAGATAATGAAGTTGTTTATCGGTTTGAGTTTCCGGAGCGACCTGGTGCCTTATTGCGATTTTTAAATAAACTGGGTCAACGCTGGAATATTTCAATGTTTCACTACCGGAATCACGGAGCGGCTTATGGCCGGGTATGTGTTGGCTTGCAAGTACCTTTGAATGAACGGGAGCAAGTGCCTGCATTTCTAGAGGAGATTGGCTATCACTATTGGCCTGAATCAGAAAACCCTGCCTATCAATTATTTTTGGGGTAGAAGCTGGTAGAGAAGGGTATAGCTCACGTAATGTGAGCTGTCCTATTGCTTTTTACCTTTAATCTCGCGAAGGTTTGGCTGAACATGTTCATTACTAACAGTCTGGTTACAGCCGCTTTTTTTGGCAAGTGCTAGTGCTTTTTGGGCAAATTTAACTAAGTCTTGACTACAAGAGCCTGGTTCAGGAATGCCAGCTGATAAGCCTATTGATACAGTGACAAATGAAGCGATGCTGGAAAGTGGGTGATGAATATGGGCATCATGTAAGTTATTGTGAATTCTGCGCGCTATTTCCTCTGCCCCACATTGATCGGTTTCGGGCAGCAAGGCTACAAACTGTTGTCCTTCGAACCGGCTTAATACATCAACACTACGAGTGATTGAGCGTTTCAAAATATTCGCGACATCTTTTAAACAAATATCGCCTTGTTGGTGACCGTGAGCTTCATTATAAAATCTGAAGTTGTCAATATCGATGATCATAAGGGCTAAGGGTTCTGCTTGACGGGCAGCCCGCTCCCACTCATTGATCAGCATTGACTCAAAGTGTTTGCGGTTATAAACCCCGGTTAACATGTCTCGAGTTGAAAGTGTGATAAGTCGTTTTTCAAGTTCACGATGTTCTGTGACATCATGGACAACAACCAGCAGGTATTTTCGGTGGTTTAAAATAGCGGCTCGTGTTGTCACTTCAACTTGTAGCGCAGAGCCATCCTTCTTAATCACTTCCATTTGATAAATACTTGAAGTCAGTTTTCTTCGTGATGATGCGGCTTTCTGTATAATGCGTTCCATTTTCTTGGCGACTAAATTGCCATGCTGTAATGCCAGCATAAACTCGTGTTCAGAGTAGCCTAGAGACGTAAATGTGGAGTTGTTGTAATACATCAACTCGCGTGTGTTGTAATCAACAATAATAAGCGCATCACGAGATAAGTTGACTAAATTAGTAAATAAATCCAGTTGTAATGTTTGCTCTTGAAACTGTTCTTCAATCCGCTGGCGCTCTTCAATTTCGTAGGTAAGTTTGTCATTAGCTTTTTGTGCTTTTTCGCTTTCTATATAAACTCTACGTAAAGTTGATAAGCATAAAGTGAAAAAACCACTTAAACAGATTGCTGCAATAAATGCTGTTAAAGGCAAAAGAGAATGACTTTTTTGGCTTATTGCAAAAGAAGGATAACCATAAATAGTCCATGGTGAGTGTTCATTGATATTTGTGCTGATTTTTATTGCTGCATTTTGGTCATACCCTTCTAAATAATTGGTCTGGTAGATAATTCTGCCACTCTCAATCACTTTGAAAGCAAATCCTTCATAATCAGATTGATTAGACAGTAAGCTATCAATCACGGATTTGACGCGGAAAACACCTACAATAAAACCATAAAAATTATTTTTTTGGTCAAAAATAGGTGTGTAATTTATAAACCCTTCCCCGCCTTGCACTAATGGAATGACCTGAGTGGTTACACTGCTTTGTTGGGTGAAAGCTCTTCTTAGGTGAAAGATAGCCGGGTTACTGGGAGGCACTCTAAAGTTAACGACCTTTTGATTAGATTCCAAGGGAACAACCCAGCGAATGGTATAGTCCTGGTCCATCCACTCAAGGGCCTGAAAGTTAGGAAAGTCTTTTAACAGGTTATTGGCATCAGCAAGCCACGCACTTTTTGGTATTGTTTTTTGCTCTGACCAGCGATCAGCCATTCGTTGCAATGCATTGCGCTGGGCATTTAATGATCGCGTTATTTCTGTGGCAAGCTGCTGAGTAGTGTGTTGGGTGGTTTGCTTTAAAAAATTGTAGTCTTTCTTTTCAAGAATCATGTAGCCGAGAAGAGACACTAAAATCATGATTAAGCCAAAATAAGGTGGTACCCAGGCTGGCACACGTTCTTCTTGATATTCTTGCCAAGGGGTATGCTCAATAAGCAGGATTAAGCCACAGAGGCTCATCAGCAGGTTGTCCCCATACTGTATGGAAAAGAAATGGGTAAAACCATATTGTGGCGGTAGATCAAGTATAAGTGCGTAGAGACCAGTTGCTCCATAGATGAGTGGCCAGCAGGCTAAAAAGCCTCGTGTTAAAGGCAGACTTTTTAACGGGGAAATACGTTCATTAATCAGAAAGCTAATACTACCTGCACCGAGTACCGTCAATGAAGCAAGATTTGCCAGGGGGGAGTTGCTCACATCTTGAGAGCTGGCGAAGGTTATTAAAGAGCTATAGTCTGCAGTGACCAGTTGGGTTACCAAAGAAATCAAGGTGGTTAACAGTGTTAGGCCACCCAGTAAACTAGAAAATCGGCAATAATGGAGGTAGTGGGAGAGTGTTGCACTTGCCAGCAGAATTAATGCTATAGAAACGCCCCAAGCTGTTTGGCTAAGTGCAAGCAAACAGGCTGCGCCCACAATTAATGTCGCGGAGCCACCAATAATAAATATGCTATAACACTGAGCAAAAACACCCTGTATCCGCAATAAGTACTTATGGATTTTATGCACCATAAAAACAGCATAGTCCTCAGCTCTAGTCTTGACTAGCATGTCACAGTGCAATTTATCAGAAGCTATGGGAGGGGTGCTTTACCGACGATTCACGGTAAAGCCTGTCGTTTGAGCGAACAAAAGAAGCGCATGTGGAATGCAGCAGAAAAACTGAAAGTGCTACTCTGCAAGCTTGTTAATGATTTCCCACTGATATTGCGTCACGGGCATGATGGACAAACGGCTACCACGCTTAAGTAGGGGCATTTCATTAAGTTCTGGCTGTTGTTTGAGTTCTTCAAGCGTGATCATACGGGGATACTTTTTATAAAATTTAACATCTACCATAAACCAGCGAGGGTTCTCGGGTGAGCTCTTGGGATCATAGTAAGGAGAACCTGGGTCCCATGCTGTGTGATCAGGATAAGCTGTTTTACAGATCTCTGCGATACCTACTATTCCAGGAGGTTTGCAGCTTGAGTGATAAAAAAAAACTAAATCACCTAACTGCATTTCGTCACGCATCATATTGCGCGCTTGATAGTTTCTGACGCCGTCCCAGGCTTCGGTCTGGTTAGGGGTATCAAACAGATCATCAATACTGAAGACGTCGGGTTCACTTTTCATTAGCCAATAGCGTGTTTTTATAGCCATTTGGAAGTAGACCTTGAAATAGGAAAATAAATTCGTTCTATTTTCATTATTCTAACGCAATGAGGTAAGCGTCACACTTGAATGCTGTCTATCAGAGTAGAATGCGGCAGTTAGCGTATTATTTGTAGGGTTCATATTGAAAGTTATATGACTCATTGTTCTTAACCAGTGACGGTAACTTAATGAGTGGTGTTAGTTGTCATGACACAAAAAAAACCAGATTTCATGACGGTGTTAGTCGCACTTTTTTTATTTGGGGTTATAGCTACGGGGGTTGTGCAAATTAATGGGCACCTCTAAAAGTAGTTTTGCATTATCTTCCCACCATGCAACTGAATAAGTGCTAGCTAGTTTGACTTGTAGCTAACAGTGGTATACCTGTTGGTCAGTAGCGATAGCATTTAAGGGTATATCCCAACTGGCTACAGGCAATTTATCTACGCGTTGGCACTCATGTGCGACTCCCATTAATTTGGGGTGACGCAAGGTTGGTCTTGCCTGTATAAAAGCAAAGGTTCGGTCATAGAAACCTCCTCCCATCCCCAAACGACCGCCATGAATATCAAAGCCAACCAGAGGTAAAAGGACCAGATCGAGTGCCCAAGGCGCAATAATGCTATTACCTCGACGGGTTGGCTCAGGAATATTGAAATTGTTCAGAATTAAATTGGTATGCGGTTGATAATGTACAAACCATAGCTTGTTATGTGTATCGGGTCGAAGCACAGGTAAAAATACCTGTTTGCCTAATTTCCATAAAAAGCGAATGGTGGGTGTTAAATTAATTTCGCCATCACTTGCGATATATACAGCAACTGTTTTGCTTTTAATAAATGTGAGATTTTTTTTCAGGTGGGTTAATAGGTATTCACTGGCAAGCTGTTGTTGCTGCTTGGATAGTTGGCGACGTTTTTGACGTAGTGTTGTGCGGAGTGTTTTTCGAGTTGGGTTCATATCATATGAGAGAAAATGACCCCCGGTTTGCCGCTGTCAGTATAGCCCTTGAACCCATGGTTCAAGGTGGTGGCTGCTGAAATACATTGGGCTTTCCACTTTTAAGTGGACATGCACGCCAGTATTTGCGAGGAGCCTCCTAAACTTAGATTATCGGCTCAGGGACAGTCGTGACTGGCCTGCAAACCAGGGAGCCTGTTTAAGATTATAATGATTTAAGAAAAATTGTCGCGGTTTTTTTTAGATAATTTTTGCATCAATAACCAGGGTCACTATTTACGTCTTGTAACACCTTATCGACTTTTTCGACAATCTGTTCCACCTGACGTTTGGTTTCTTCCTGGTCTTTAGAAATAGATTTTGCCAGTTGTAATAACTCATGGGCTATATTTAGTGCAGCCATTACCGCGATACGTTCTAAACCTATCACTTTGCCAGTACCGCGGATATCACGCATTTTACTGTCGAGGTAATTAGCGGCCTCTACTAGAGCGGCTTTTTCTCCATCGCCACAGCTAACGCGGTAATCTTTATCTAAAATACTTACAGTTGTGGTATTAACAGCAGAATTGCTCATGATTCTTGTTCCAGAGCTTTAAGTCGGCTGATCATGGCTTCAACTTTGCTACGTGCGAGTTCATTCTTCTCGACGAGTTGTGCCCGTTCCTCGCGCCAAGCTTGCTCACTTGCTTTAAGCGTTTGGTTTTCTTCTAGTAATTCCTGGCATAGAGCTAGAAGCTCATCGATTTTGTGATGAAGCATGAGATTTAATTGTTCATCCATAGCCTTTAGATTAGCCGTAATATCAGCGGTTACTATAGATTGCCTGATGAAAAGGGTCAATCTTTGGTACAGTGTTACAGATTGAAATGATAGCATTAGTCCAATTAATTGGCGGGTATAGGTTTAATATATGGTCAATAATCCTCATCATGACGAGAAAGCCCTTGACTATGACAATTTGTTTGAATTGTTTTCTAGCTTAAAGTCAATTCAAACCCCAGCAGAGCTTCATGGTCAGCTGACGGGGTATTTGTGTTCTGGAAAACGTTTTCAGCCAGATGCATGGTTACAAGTTGCACAAAAAATGATGGATATTGATGCATTAACGGATGAGGCAAAGGTTACGTTAATTAATCTGTATGACCATGTGATTACTGCACTGGAAGATCAAGCCTTTGGCTTTCAGCCTTTTTTACCAGATGACTCAGAGTCATTAACAGCTCAAGCTCGAGCTATTGGGGGTTGGTCTCAAAGCTTTTTAGCAGGGTTTGGTTTAGGCGGTGCTATTCAGTCATCGCTGTCTGAGGAAGTTATTGGCATACTTCGTGATTTTGCTCAAATTGCTCAGCTAGAAACAGAGCTGGAAGATAGTGATGGTAACGAATCAGACTTAACTGAAATTATTGAATATGTGCGTATGGCAGCGTTACTAGTTTATACAGAATTTAATAAACCTGTGGACTCAAAAAAGGGGCAATCAAGCGAGCCTAAGAAAAAACATTAATGTTTGCTTGTTAACGTTGACATCACAATTTATATAAATGACGTTAGGTAAGGTATTTTTGAGCAAAGAAGACAGTAGCTGTGAGTCCGGAAAGATGGTGGGTTGCTCAACTTGGTAATCATAGGGAATCTAAATGAAAAAAATTACCGCAGTAGAATATAAGCATCGTCGGAGTGCGTTAATGGCTGAGATGGAAGCAAATAGCATTGCCATCTTACCTTCAGCACCTCTGCAGCCTCGCAATCGTGATGTGGAACATCCTTATCGCCAAGATAGTGACTTTTACTATTTAACTGGATTTGCTGAGCCGGAATCAGTTTTGGTATTAATTCCTGGTCGATCTCATGGCGAGGCTGTACTTTTTTGCCAGGAAAAAGACCCTGAAAAAGAGCTGTGGGAAGGTCGGCGTGCAGGTCAGGAAGGTGCTGTTGCTGATTATGCTATGGATGATGCCTTTCCCATTAATGATATTGACGAAATTTTACCGGGTTTAATTGAAGGGCGCTCCAGAGTTTATTATGCCATTGGAGCCAATGAAGCCTTTGATCGTCGTTTAATGGGATGGATAAAGTCCATTAAGTCTAAAACGAAACAAGGTGCTCAGCCACCAGGTGAGTTTATTGCTCTTGAAAATATTTTGCATGAACAGCGGTTGTTTAAAAGTGAAGCAGAAATTGTAGTGATGGCTGAAGCTGGAGAAATCTCTGCAAAAGCGCATTTAAGAGCAATGCGTGCTTGTCGGCCGGGCTTATATGAATACCAGATAGAAGCAGAGATGCTTCATGAATTTATGCAGTCAGGTGCACGCTTTGCGGCCTATCCCAGTATTGTGGGTGGTGGGGAGAATGCATGTATCTTGCACTATACCAACAATGATTGTCTGCTTAAGGATGGTGAACTCATTCTTATAGATGCAGGCTGCGAGCTTGATCATTATGCTGCAGATATTACCCGTACTTTCCCAGTAAATGGACGTTTTTCAGAAGAACAGAAAGCTATATATGAGTTGGTACTGACTGCTCAGCTTGAAGCCATTGAAGCTATCAAACCTGGTACCGTGTTTAATCATATCCATGATATTACTGTGCGGGTGATTACAGAAGGTTTGGTTAAGCTTGGAATTCTGAAGGGCGATGTGAATAAGTTAATTGAAGATGAAGCTTATAAGCCTTTCTATATGCACAAATCCAGTCATTGGATTGGTATGGATGTTCATGATGTTGGTGACTATCGAATTGCAGGACAATGGCGTGATTTAGAACCTGGAATGGTGCTAACCATTGAACCAGGTATTTATATCGCACCTGACAATATTGATGTTGATCCCAAGTGGCGCGGGATTGGGGTACGTATTGAAGATGATGTTGTGGTGACTGAAACTGGACATAAAGTATTAACCAGTGATGTACCGAAACACGTACATGAAATAGAAGTACTGATGAAGCAAATTCAGTGAGTTTTGAATTGAGGGGATGTTGATGCACTTTCCTGTAGTCATAATTGGTGGAGGAATGGTTGGTGCAACACTGGCACATACGCTGTCTCGACTATTGCCGCAAAAAACTGCATTGATTGAAGCATCACCATTTCCTGCTGCGTCTCAAGTCGATTTGCAACCTAGTTTTGATGCCCGGTCAACCGCGTTAGCATGGGGCACTCGCTTATTATTTGAGCAGCTAGGGTTGTGGGATGAGCTAAATAGTCAAGCAACACCTATTGAGCATATTCATGTATCAAACCAGGGCCACTTTGGTTTTACACGATTACATGCTCAGGATGAGGGGGTGTCAGCTCTGGGTTATGTCATTAGCAACCAACACTTGGGGCAAACGCTTTTTAAACATTTATTAATTGCTGAAGAGAAACAGACGCTTGAGCTTATCATGCCCGGTAAAGTGGTAGCTCTTAACCCTAATAATCAAGGCACCTCTATACTGCTTGAACGTAATGATAAAACAGAAACAGTTACTGCTGACCTTGTCATTATTGCTGATGGAGGTCGTTCAGGGTTGACCGAGCAGCTGGGAATCGATATTACTGAAAAGCACTATAATCAATCGGCATTGATAGCCAACGTGGCATTAAGCAAGTCTCATCAAAACATTGCTTATGAGCGCTTTACGGAGTCAGGCCCTATGGCGTTATTGCCACTTTCTGGTAAACACTGTGCTCTGGTTTGGTCATTGCCTGAAGCGATGGTTGATGATGTGGCATTAATGTCAGAAGCTGATTTTGCCTCACACTTGCAGCAAAACTTTGGTTATCGGCTGGGCCGATTCGCTAAGATTGGTCTTCGACATATTTATCCACTTACTCTACGGTGCAGTACAGAACAAGTACGTCCAGGACTTGTGGTGCTGGGTAATGCTGCACACCAGCTGCACCCTGTGGCAGGTCAAGGGTTTAACCTGGCCTTGCGAGACGCACTTCGCTTGGCCGAGGTTATTAAGGAAGCGTTGATGCGAGGGGAGCCTCTATATTCACTGAAAACATTGAATCACTATGTGCAGCGTCAAGAGGCTGATCAACAATTGACTATTCAGTGGAGTGATCGACTGGTACGCTGGTTTAGTGCAACCACTCCTTCAATTTCTATATTGAGAAATCTCGGTTTAATTGGTTTGGATCTATGCTTTCCAGGCAAATCTTTTTTTACACAGCATGCGATGGGAATGGGTTTACCTGCTGCAAAAATCAACTAGGGCTAAAGACGAATGAAGTCATATGATATTGTAATTGTCGGTGGCGGTATGGTTGGTGCTGCTATTGCTTTGGGGATAAGCCAGCAAACTGATTATAAAATTGCAATAGTCGATCATCAGCCCCTGGATCAATTACTATCCTGGCCCAAAAGAGATTGTATTGATAACCGAGTAAGTGCCGTAACCCTAGCCACTGTAGATTTTCTTAAACAGCTTAACGTTTGGGATACGATAGCAGTATTTCGAAGTAGTGCATTTAAGCGGATGTTAGTATGGGACAGTGAAGGAACAGGACATATTCAATTTACGGCAGAAGAGGTTCATCGCCCACAACTGGGTTATATCATTGAAAACAGAGCCATTCAGGCTGCACTTTGGCAACAGCTTGAAAAAGATACAGCAGTCGATGTTTACAGTGAGCATGTGTTGACGGCTTTAGTGGCAAATACGCCAGCTGCTCTTTCTAGTACGTCTCAAAATACTCATTTTCCAACGACCATTCATCCCTATAGTGTTGTATTAAATGATGGACAAGAGTTGTCAGCTTCATTAGTGATTGGTGCTGATGGTGCCAAGTCTCAGGTGCGGCGTTTAGCAAAGTTTACAACCAGAGAGTGGGATTATTTGCACCATGCTTTAGTCGCAACAGTAAAGTGGCAAAAAAGTCATCAGCAAACAGCATGGCAAGTATTTCTCCCGACAGGTCCACTCGCACTATTGCCCCTCAATAATCTGAATGTTCAACAACACGTCACTCACCAGAATACCACTTCAATTGTCTGGTCTGCACCTGCATCGCATATAGGTGAGTTAATTAAGACGTCAAAGAGTACACTTTTAAGGCAGTTGTCACAGGCTACTGAGAGGTGTTTAGGAGATGCCATTGAAATAGATGATCTTGCATCATTTCCACTACGTCAACGTCACGCCAAACAGTATTATAAAAAAGGTGTCGTGCTTGCTGGTGATGCTGCTCATACGATACACCCGCTTGCAGGACAAGGTATGAATCTGGGTATGGCTGATGCACTGACTTTAGTGACAGAAGTTACACGTGCGGCTAATAGAGGTGATACACCAGGAGGTGAACATATCCTGTCACGTTATCAGCGACAACGGATGCCTGATAATTTGATGATGATGGGGTTAATGGAAAGCTTTCAACATACTTTTCAAAGTGAACAATTACCAGTCAGGTGGCTGCGAAACCAAGGTCTGAATTGGGTAAATAAGCAAGGATGGCTAAAGCAACAGTTGATCAAGAAAGCAGTAGGCCTATAAGTTAAACGTTAACAGTTCATGAGAAAGATAAATAGCGTATCATGTTGACGTTTTTTTGATGTGTGAGTATCTGTTGCTTGTATAAATGCCAATCATTATCATTAGCAATATACGGTTAAAGGAGCCACATATGTCTCGAAAACGATTTTTCTCATTGACGCTAACCTCCCTCTTTATTGCAACAATGACCATCACCGATGTGAGTCTTGCCAGCAGCTCAGCAAATAAAGGCGAGCTGGTTATTTACTCATCGCGTAAAGAACATCTCATCAAGCCTTTATTTGACCAGTATACAAAAGAAACGGGTGTCAAAATCAGCTATGTGACTGATGCTGAAGGCCCTTTAATTGCAAGAATGCAAGCTGAAGGAAAAACGACACCTGCTGACATGTTTATAACAGTTGATGCCGGAAATTTATGGCAAGCACAACAAAAGGGATTGCTGCAGCCAGTACAGTCTGAAACCTTGAGTAAAAATATTCCTGAGCACCTAAGAGATCCAAATAATAACTGGTTTGGTTTATCTGTGCGTGCTCGAACAATGGTTTATGCGACAGATCGAGTAAAACCAGAATCGCTGTCTACTTACGAAGATTTAGCTTCAAGCAAGTGGGATGGACGACTGTGTTTACGCACAGCTAAAAAAGTCTATAACCAATCTCTGGTAGGTACTTTAATTGCGCGTTTAGGCCAAGATAAGACAGAAACTATTGTTAAGGGGTGGGTAAATAATTTAGCCGCACCTGTTTTTTCAAATGATACGCTAGCATTACAGGCTGTAGAGGCAGGCCAGTGTGATGTGACTGTGGTAAATACATATTACTTTGGGCGTTTACTAAAAGAGAAGCCTAACCTGAAGCTTAAACTATTTTGGGCTAATCAAAAAACATCTGGAACTCATGTCAATATTTCCGGTGCAGGTATTACCAAGCACGCAAAACACAAAGCTGAAGCTATTGCCTTTTTAGAGTGGTTAAGCAAACCAGAGGCTCAGCAAATTTTTGCCAATGCCAATATGGAATACCCTGCAAATCAAAGTGTGAAACCATCTAAACTGGTTGCTAGCTGGGGTGAGTTTAAGCATGATCAGTTAAATGTTGAGGCTGCAGGGCGATTACAAGGAGATGCAATAAAACTAATGGATCGTGCAGGTTATCACTAACGGGTTATTTCTTAAAAAACGCCTGCATACTGGCAGGCGTTTCTGAATTTTCCTTTCTACACTTCACCCACTTTATATATTCATATAAGCTCATAGCCCTTTATATATCCATCACGAATCATTTTTAGGGTTTGAAGTCCTTCGTTATGGGTATACAACACTTACAGCCACTTAATTTATTATTGTGGGTAATTTAACCAGGAAAGTAAGCTCGTTGTGATAAAGCATCCCCCATTACTTCGTCGCCTATCATTTACAACCGCAGGCATTGTACTTATGCCACTGCTAGTGTTGATTCTGAGCTGGCATGACTTTCAAACTGACATTTGGTTACATCTTATAGAAACCCAGTTAGGGCGCTTGCTTGCTAATACACTGGTGCTACTTGTTGGCGTTGGTTTTGGTGTGATGATCATTGGCGTTAGTTTAGCTTGGCTAACGACGATGTGTGAGTTTCCTGGACGAAAGTTTTTTGATTGGGCATTAATGTTACCTTTTGCCATTCCAGCTTATGTATTAGCTTTCGTGTACCTAGGATTTTTTGAATTTAGTGGACCTTTACAAACAGTAATAAGAGAGTGGTTTGGTACAAGTCGTTTTTTCCCCTCAATTCGTAGCACTGGTGGCGTGATATTGGTTTTGGTGTTGGTTTTTTATCCTTATGTTTATATGTTGGCACGGAGTGCTTTTATTACTCAAGGGCGTGGTGCCATGGATGCCGCCAGAATCTTAGGGCTAACACCGTTACAGGCTTTTTGGCGGGTTGCGTTACCCATTGCTAGACCAGCAATAGCGGCAGGGGTAGGGCTTGCACTTATGGAAACTTTAGCGGACTTTGGTGCTGTCGCAACCTTTAATTACGACACGTTTACAACTGCTATTTATAAAGCCTGGTATGGTTTTTTTAACCTGCACGCCGCCGCTCAACTAGCTACATTATTAATGCTGTTTGTGTGTATGGCATTTTGGTTAGAGCAAAGAGGTAGGGGAAATGCACAATATGCATTGCGACAGCGCTCAAAGCAGCACAAGCCTTATAAATTAAATGGTATACAGCGATATGTAGCATTTACTTATGCTGCGAGTGTCTTAGGGCTTGCTTTTATTTTGCCAGTAGTTCAACTTCTGGTATGGGTGGTAAAACAAGGTGCACAAGATATTGATGGCCGTTTTGCAGGGTTAGTGGGGCACTCTTTGTTATTAGCAAGTGCAGCAGGTTTAGCCGTTGTTTGTGTGGCTTTATTACTGAGTTTTGCTAAACGGCTTTACCAGGATCATTGGCTTAAAAAAGCTATCATGGCGGCAAATTTGGGATATGCACTTCCTGGCTCTGTGCTGGCTGTGGGTATTATGTTTGCTTTCAGCCAGGTTGATAATCACCTTATTGTTCCTCTACAGGAATGGCTTGGTGTAGCACCAAGGCAATTACTATTAGGTAGCTTTCTTGCGTTGTTATTAGCTTATATTATTCGCTTTATTGCGGTTGCTTTTGGACCTATTGATGCGGGTTTGCAAAGTATTCGTGTCAGCTTGCATGAAGCTGCGAGAAGTTTAGGTGTGAGTGGGCTGGCTGTTGTCCGAAGAGTATATATTCCGATGTTGGCACCTGGTTTACTAACGGCTGGTATTTTAGTGTTTGTAGATGTCATGAAAGAAATGCCTGCGACACTATTAATGCGTCCCTTTGGATGGGATACACTTGCGGTGCGAATATATGAAATGACATCTGAGGGAGAATGGCAGCGGGCTGCACTGCCAGCTTTGACGTTAGTATTGGCTGGACTTATTCCCGTGTTTATTTTGATGAGGAAGTCTCGTTATCGTAATGAAAGTAGGCCGATCTCAAAAATAAATGAGAAAAATACCTGAAGAGTCATAAAGCATATGCGTTAGAACTTACCATGAGATTTTTGGTTGAAGTTATGGCGACTGTTGTTTATGGTTAAGACGACAGTTTTACCTCCTTGAACTCAGCTTTTGAGAGGACAATAATAATGAGCAACATACCTGCAGAGTTGCGCTACGTATCAACCCATGAATGGGTGCGCCTTGAGGATGATAACACTGCTGTGGTTGGTATTACTGACCATGCTCAGGAATTGCTAGGTGATGTTGTATTTATTGAGTTGCCTGATGTTGATGCAACCATTAGTGCAGGTGATGAAGTAGGTACAATTGAGTCGGTCAAAGCGGCTTCTGATATGTTT
The DNA here is from genome assembly GCF_018263875.1 of Zooshikella ganghwensis. NCBI lineage: Bacteria > Pseudomonadati > Pseudomonadota > Gammaproteobacteria > Oceanospirillales > Zooshikellaceae > Zooshikella > Zooshikella ganghwensis. The sequence goes on along the minus strand of NZ_JAEVHG010000018.1, from coordinate 29,999 downwards.
GCACCACTTTCTGGTGATGTCGTTGCTATCAATGAAGATCTGGAAGAAGCACCTGAACTTGTAAACTCAGATCCTTATGGAGATGGCTGGTTATTTAAAATAAAAGTTAAAGATCAAGTTGAAGTTGATGAACTGCTTGATGCCGATGCATATCGTGAGCTATGCGAGGCTGATGAATAAGGGTTTGATACACTAAATCAACAGTGTGCTACTTTTAATCAAAATGAGCAGTTGTACTGCTCATTGTGTGATTTGATTTCAATTACTGGTGTATGTTTTGCTGTCTGAAGGTTATCCAGGCAAGTAGGCATTACCTGCACAGAAAGATTTTGCTGCGTTAGTAACTTTTAGACCAATCTACTTTTACTTCCTTCTCTTATGGCCCTTTGGCCTCCCTCCGACAGTGACTGCAAACAGTTTCTTTATTGATGTTCTTTATAAAGTTCAGGGTTTGGTGATCAATAAAAGAGTGACTGTTTTCAATATCTTGTGCTGTATTTTCTCTTCAAAGGCAACTATTAACTACTTACTCTGTCAAAAAGAAGTGCATTAGTATTGGTGTAATTTTTGCTTGAATTTCTGCTTATGTTTCCAACAATAGAAACACGCCACAGCAAAAGTAGCCGTTTATACGAAGTTTGGTTGTTTGATTTGCACCATCAGTTGTTTTCTTTATGTGTAATCTCTAGTTCAACGCGATAATGAAGAGATTAGAAAGCAAAGCACCCTTTTAAATTATGCAACATGTGGAGTCGTTGCCTATGGTGTTTCGGTTAATTAAGTTAGTCGTAATTATTGCCACCTTGCAAGTCACAGGCTGTGTTATCTTCACTCAGGAAGAAGACTTATCGAGTCAAAATGAAATTAAGGCATTATTAAATAGCCACTATCAAAGCTGGCAGGGAACACCTTATCGCTTTGGTGGTACAAGCAAAAAAGGCATTGACTGCTCAGCCTTTATTCAACAGACCTATCAGACGTTATTTGGTATAAAATTACCTCGGTCTTCCAGGAGTCAAATAAAAGTAGGAAAGCGCGTGCCGTATCGTCAGGCTCAGTATGGTGATCTCGTTTTTTTTCATAATGGGAGGAAAGTCAGCCATGTTGGTATTTTTATGGGAGAAAGTAAGTTTTTACATGTTTCTACTCGCAAAGGTGTTACCATTTCAACTGTTAAAAGTAAGTATTGGTCAAAGCGACTCTATCGCGTGAATCGCGTATTAGCTAACTAGTTATTTCGGAAAATACCTAACCTGTTTTTTCTGTTCTTAACAGTGAAAATTAATCATACCTATTTGTCGTTTCCTTCCTTGTTTGTGCGATCAATAATTAAGATTTTTTTATAGTCTGTCATAAATCTACCAAGGACGGTAGGAGTGATGGTTTTGTGCTGAATAAACTATCAAAATAACTAGTTAGTCACTTAGTTATTCTATGTTTTTCTGGAATCTATTGAGCTTTCAGTAAAAAAAATAATACGGATTTGATTTAAACAGAGTAATTTTCTTTATTGATATCGATCAAAAAAACTAAGAGGTACTTTGAAGGCAGATAGTGCACCGCATTTAGTATTCATTTAATTATGTCAAAAATATAAATACGCACAATTACTTACTAATTTTCGGTTTTATTATTTAATAACCTGGCCTATTATAAAAGCATAAAGAGAATTTAAACCCCAGTTGATTTTAAAGCATTAATCGCAGGGAAAAATAAAAAATTAAATTAGCAAAAAAAGCACTAAAACATACTACATAAGGAGATGTAGCCATGAAAACTTTAAAACTCAGCAAAAAACTAATTGGTGTTATGCTTATCGGCATGGTTCCAGCTATAGGTTGCGCAGATCAATTTTTCAGGATGAATGTTGGAGATAGTTTGACTTATGTCAACGCCGAAAATAGTCATGACGTCGTTCAAAGTAAAATAATGAATGAAAATAATGGTTGGTATAAATTTAATCAGTTTGCAGGGCTAGGCAAGCAGTGGCTAAAAGTTAGTAATGAAGGTCAGATTTATGTTTGGAATGAGTATGACCAAAAAGTAAGTTTAATGACTGATTTTTCAGCTGGAGTTGGTTATTCAAGTGATGTTGAATTTTTCTGTGCAGACAAAACCATTATCTATGAAAAATATGGTCAGCTAACTACTAAAGCCGGTACATTTGATAATGTCACACACTTAAAATTAACTGGTGGATGCTATGATGCAGGAGTAAGCGATATATGGTTTGCTGAAAGTGTAGGCGTAGTTAAATGGACTGAGATGAGCTTTGTTGGTAGCAGAAGTTTTGAATTGATGGGCAAAAACAAGCCAGCCCTTTAATGGTTATCTAAATTTAACCAACTAGAAGGAAGAAACGATTGGTGCCGGCACTAGGAGTCGAACCCAGGACCTACTGATTACAAGTCAGTTGCTCTACCAACTGAGCTATACCGGCAATCGAGGTTGCAGATGTTAGAGCGGTTAAGTAGAGATGTCAATAGGCTGTTGTTGTTTGAAGGTTGCTCATTAGACTTTAGTGGAACGTGATAGGAAAACCAATGCTCGAAGCAAAAAAGTAGCGAACCCATGGTCATGGGTTCGCTAGAGTTGTATAAGTATTTAATTTAAAAAATGAGGTAACTAAAGGTTTTTTCTTCAAAAAAACTTATTGCTGAATATCAAGCACGTTAATTGTTTTCAGTGCTATCATTCTTTTCTTTTAACACAGCTTATTTAAAATCGTCTGCTTTCCCTCTGTTTACATGCACGTCCCATCCGCATATAGTGCTAAGTTTCAGCATTGCTTACTTTAATAGATATAAAGCTGACAGTTTCATTATGGCAAATAGACGAACCTATGGCATAAGCTAGATTTGGACTGAACTTGTAGGAAATTGACCGTACTTATTTGGTGATATGGCCACAATCTGATTTCTTCCCCGTTCTTTAGCTGTATAGAGTGCCGCATCGGCTTTAGTTAATAAGTCATTTATGGTGAAGGTATTGATATGGTCTTGGTTTGACGCAGCCCCAATGCTGATTGATACAAAAGGACTAACAGTACTTGCTTTGTGTGGGATTTCTAGGCTTTGAACAGCTTGTCTAAGCTGTTGGGCGATCTGACGTGCACCTTCCAGGTCGGTCATCGGTAATAACACTACAAACTCTTCTCCGCCAAATCGGCATATATAATCCAATGGACGTTTAAGCGTGTTCTTCAATGCTTGCGCAATTGTTACAAGACAGTGATCGCCTTCCAAATGGCCGTAGTTGTCGTTGTATTGCTTAAAGAAGTCAACATCAATCATCAAGATGCTCAAAGCCTTATGCTCTCTTCGGCATCGTTTTAGCTCTCTTTCAGAAACTTCATAGAATCCACTACGGTTAGCAATCCCTGTTAATACATCAGTTTTGCTTAAGCTTTGTAACTGACTATTCATCATATGAAGTTTACGTTGTATATCTACAATTCTTTGCATAGCGCGTATTTGTGCATGAACTAAAATTGGTTTTAATGGTTTTGTTAAAATACCATCACCACCGGCACTCAACGCTTCTGCAAACTCTCTGTCATTTTCTGTTGCACTGATAAAAATAATAGGCATCCACTCTGATTGTTGCTCTCGAATGATTTTAGCTGCTTCAATACCGTTGAGATCAGGCATTTGTATGTCCATGAAAATCATATCAATATCATGGCTCTTCATATAAGACAGTGCTTCATGACCATCACATACAGCATGAACTGTATGTCCTGTATCACGAACAACTTTTTGCAGAAAAATCCTTATTGAAGGCGTATCATCGGCAATAAGTATATTCAAGTGTTAACCTTGATTCATTAATCTTATGACAAAGTATGTCTTATAATTATATACGTTTATGAATGATGCTAAGTAAAAAAATAAAGTGAAACATATATTGCTTTTTGTGATAAGTATTGCATTTATATAACACAATAAAATTATTTTAATTTTTATGCGGAAACTGTTTAGTCTAACCTGAGTTATATAACGTTAATGTTTTTAAGTCATAGCCAGTGAGATAAGTTGAATAAATATTATATTGCAATATTGTTAAATAGTAGTGTTATACCAAAAATTGAGGGCTCACAGCAGTACTGGTCTGGTCAGTCAAGACGAGCGATAGCAACTAAAGGTGCTAGTTGGGCAGTCAACTAATGAAGCCATCGCAGTTACATATTAATTAAACTCCGTGTGCTTCATTGGTAAATAAATCATTTGAGATTCATAACAAAAAACCTTGATGTTCAAAGGTAGTGTTCATGTTTAGTATGTTGAGGTGGTTTAAACAGTCAGCAGAGAAAGAGAAGGACTCGGTTTCTTTTCATGTTCTGAGTAAGTTATGCCGAGATCATAGCTTTATCAATATTCAAATTAATGATGATGATCATATATTTAGAAGTATGATATTGATGGTAGATCCTCAGGAGGAGTTTTTATTGATTGATGATTTATATCCTCCTGTTCCTGAGGGCTTTATTAATGATGGCTGTAAAGTGAGAGTGGATTGTTCTGAGCGAGGTCATAAAACTCACTTTGTTACAACATTAATGTCTATCGAGTCATTTGAAGATATGCCAGCTTTAAAGCTTGAGTTACCAGAGACATTACAGCACTCACAAAGACGCTCAGACTACAGAGTAAGTATTTCACAGTCTGAGTACTTAAAAGTAGTATTAAGCGGATTTGGTACTAAGGTTGTGAATGGGAGAATACTGGATTTATCAACAAAAGGAGTACAAATAAAGTTTGCGGGTCCCATTCCTGAAGGAATACGCCAGGATGTTATCGTAAACAATTGTATGTTTACATTGCCAGATGGAACAAGTATTAAGTGCCGTATTCTCGTGAGTCATGCGAAGTGTTATCGAAAGCCTATTACTTATACATTAGTAGGTGGTAGATTAATAGAGCTGTCATCTAAAGTACAAAAGAAATTAGATCAATTCATTTTTAAAATACAAAGAGAACAGCGCAGGAGGGAATTAAATAATAATTAAAGATATGATTTAGGCTTATATATTAAGGACATCTGAATGAGTGGCTATGATAAGGGAATATACAGTAGACTTAGGAAAAATAGCATTCTAGCTTGGATGCTGATTATTGGGATTTCACTTCTAGTTTTTGCTATACCATTAGGTATACTAATAGGTATTCTTTATAACTTTGCTGCGAGTGAGTTGACACTTGCTATTTGGATTGGCTTAAAAAGTACTTTGTTTTTGATCTTTGTGGGTATTGTAATTTGTCTTATTGCGACAGCATCGATTAACTCAAAACGTTAGTCCTTTCCTGAGTTTTCTTTCTTTCTTTTTAAGCTGTTCAAGAAAGTTTAGTGTGCTTTGCTGGCGTTTTAAAAAAACAACTGTTTGTAATAAATATGATAGGTTATAAATAATGTGACCACTGTATACTATGAATATAGCGAGCAAGGTTAAATTAACTATCTCGTGCTTCATAATTATTATGTGAAAATAATGTGATGAAAATATTGTGGTTTGTAATATTATTCCATATATCACAGGTTTGATGCAGCTCGTTAGCTTTAATTTTTGGGATGATTTGTCTTTTATGGTTGCAAGTTTTTCTGTAAGTTGTTTTGCTATTACTAGCAATTCAACTTTCTTCCTGCAATTGCTATGTATAAAGTGAAAAATTAAGATCTCTTTAGGGAAAAGAGGTATGGCAATTAGCGTTGTAAGTAATAAGAGACATATAAATGTAAAGATGTAGTACAGGTCCATTGTTTTTCACCTTGTTATTAAAGGTAAAAATCTACACATAAGGAGTTTAGCACAAAAGCTTAAATGTGCTGGAGTTGCATCATATTTTTTGAGGTATCTAGCTTATTAATACTGCATGGTTTGATGAATAATATACTTCAGGCTTATGAAGGGTAGTTTATACCCTTATTTTTTGTATATCATAGTACCTGTTTTTTAGCCCTGGTTATTGGTTTGATTCATCTAGCTCACTTTGTAGTTGAGAGATTCTATTATCCTTATCTTTTATTCTTCGTTTCAAAGACTGAATTCTGCGCTCAAGGTCTTTAAGTTTAGCAAATGACTTTTTGTTATTTTCACTAATTGCTGCTAGCTCACTTCTATCAGAAGAAAGTTGATTTTGTAATTTGTTAAATTCTACAGTAGACATTGCAGTAGTTTTTTTAGCAGACTCCTGTTGAGATGACACTTTAGATTCCTGAGTAACTATTTTTAACCTGGCTTTATCTGTTTCTTTGCTTTTAGGCTTAATACTTTCAGGTTTGATATAGTTACTTTTTGTTGTGGTGGGTGGGCTGTCAGTGGACGCGACTTCAGTGCCAGTCCCTTGAAAGTTTTGCCACTGGTTATGATGTTTACTAATTTGGGCAATGGCCTCTGTGTAAGGTATATTTGAAATTTCATTTGTGCTTGGGATTTTTATGTCAACATTTTTTCTTAATAGATTTAAATTATTATTAATGAATGCATGAGGGTTTTGCTTATATATGGCAACCATGGTTTGTTGAAGAGAGACTGCTGTAGAAGGCCTCATTTGTGCCGCTATTTCCATAAGTGTATCATTCTCTCTCACATAATAGTGATCAGGGCTTGAAGGTTGGTAACTGGGAGGGCTAACATGACGTATCTTCTGAGGTAAAGGTTGTGAAATAGGTGGTGGTGTTTGTTTAGCAACTAAAGTGTCGTAACGTCTCTGATATTTATGTACAAAGGCGGGTAGTTCTGTTGTTACCTCGTACTTTCTAACCATTTTACCACTAGGCCAAATGAGAGAAACAAATAAATCAATAGAGGGTTCTTTAATGGGTCTATCTGTTGTTATTTTAATAAATCCCGTTTGATCTGGGTTAATCGTTACATCAAAATTATAACGAGTATAAAAGATCTGTTGATTTGAACCTAGCCTGTTCATGTCATCAGGGCTTGCAAATTTAGCGATTATTTCATTTTCTGTTAAATCACCTATTTCTATGAGGTCAAGTTGAGCATTTAATGGTTCGCCATAAGAAGATTTAACCTCTAACTTTCCCAATCCAAGCGCGAGTACAGAGCCTGAAAGAACGAAACCGAAAGAAGTAATAATTAATGCTTGTGGGAACCTCATAGTATATTTCTCTTTATAAACAAGCCAGTTATTTTGATTTTAGCTATAACAACTTTATTATAGCTAAGAAGTCACATAAATAAGCCTCTTGATTAAAAATTGTAAATATATTTATAGTAATAGAATGAGTAATCAATAAATTAAAGCAGTTTTATATAAGGTGAATTTTAATGAAGGCTGTTTAATAAATAAGGTGGCTTCGAATAAAAAATGGTTTTTGATGGGCTTGAGGCGTGTTCGATTAACGTTATGCGGAATTTGGGCGAAGGTTGTTTAATAACTGTTTTTTACAACGTTAGAATTAAAAGCAGAAACCTTTCCTCAGTAGCTAATGGTCCAGTATTAATTTTTGACTATTTCCATGTTTATCGATTTGGTAAATCATTTGATTAGCGCTACCACGCCATGTCAGCGTAGGGTTAGCATGTTCTATTTCAAATTTGCCATCAATAAGTACGTCGATAAAAGGAAGAATTTGTTGCTGTTGCTCACTAAAATTTTCAAGTGAATAGCCTGTCCATAGCCAAATATCTTTATCTGGACATTCCTGTTTAACGGTCTTAACCAGATCAAGGATTGTTTTAAGGTTAGAGGGGTGGAGTGGATCGCCTCCTGATAAGGAGAGGCCGCGTCGTTTGATACGAGTGTCTTTTAGATCTTTAATAATTTGAGTCTGTAGTGCTTCAGTAAACTTGTCTCCTGAGTTTGGATGCCAGGTTGCCTTGTTGTAACAGCCTTCACAGCGATGTTCACAACCTGACACAAATAGTGTGCAACGGGTACCAGGCCCGTTGACAACATCTACAGAAAAGTATTTATGGTAATTCATGGCAATGGAAAGCGCTGCTACTTATAAATGTTTAACACGGCGTTTAACTTCTTCTTGTTTGCCATCATTAAAAGGGCGTGCATCAGGGCTGCCTAAATAACCACAAACTCGACGAATGACAGATACTTTTTCTGGATCACGATTACCACATTGAGGACATACAAAGCCTTTACTTGTACAAGAAAACTCGCCCATAAAACCACAGCTGTAGCATTCATCAATTGGCGTATTAGTGCCATAGTAAGGAACACGGCTATAGCTGTAGTCCCAGACACCTTCCAGAGCTTCTACATTGCGTTGCATATTGGGAAATTCTCCATAGCAAATGAATCCCCCGTTGGCGATGGCTGGATATGCCATTTCAAAGTCAATCTTGTCATAAGGATTGACCTTTTTCTCTACATCTAGGTGGAAGCTATTGGTGTAGTAGCCTTTATCAGTGACACCAGCAACCACACCAAATGTCATTGTATCGAGCTTACAAAAACGGTGGCACAGGTTTTCACTTGGCGTACTGTAGAGACTGAAGCCGTATCCTGTCTCGGCTTTCCAGGTATCAACGGCATTACGCAGTCGTTGTATGATAGCTATTGCTTTGTCCTGTAAAGTCTTGTTGTCGAATACATGCTGATCGGTGCCATAAAGGGCATTGACGGTTTCATGTAAACCTATATAGCCCAATGAGATTGAAGCGCGACCATTTTTGAAAATATCTGCAATACTGTCGTCTGCTTTCAAGCGGACACCACAAGCACCTTCCATATAGAGTATGGGGGCAATTCGGGCTTTGACATTTTCCAGGCGTGCAATACGAGTATCCAGTGCCTTACGCGCTAAGCGCAGTCTTTGTTCTAGTAGTTTGAAAAATGTTGCTTCGTTGCCTTTTGCTTGAAGAGCAATGCGTGGCAAATTTAGGCTAACGACACCTAAATTATTCCGTCCATCATGGATTAATTCTCCATTTTCAGAATAAGCACTTAAAAAGCTGCGGCAACCCATAGGCGTTTTGAATGACCCTGTAACCTGTTCAACTTGTTCATAGTTAAGTATATCCGGGTACATTCGTTTCGCGGCACACTCTAGAGCCAGTTGTTTTATATCGTAGTTTGGATCGCCGCTTTGTTGATTGACGCCTGTTTTAATAGCAAAAACAAGTTTGGGGAAAACTGCTGTTTTTTTATTTTTACCAAGTCCAGCAATTCGGTTTTTGAGAATAGACTGCTGAATAAGTCGAGCTTCCCATGAAGTTCCCAGTCCAAAACCAAAGGTTACAAAGGGTGTTTGTCCGTTCGCGGTATGGAGGGTATTGACTTCATACTCCAGCGACTGAAAGGCATCAAAGCACTCTTTTTCGGTGCGAGCTTTCGCAAAAGCATCAGGATCTTTGATATCCCACTCCAATGCCACTTCCCGATGTTTGATATAGCTGGCTTTGACATAAGGTGCAAGGATCTCATCAATACGGTTAATAGTGGTTCCACCGTATATGTGGCTGGCTACCTGAGCAATAATCTGCGCTGTTACAGCTGTAGCTGTGGAAATCGATTTTGGTGTTTCAATTTCTGCATTGCCCATTTTAAAACCATGCGTCAGCATACCTTTCAAGTCGATAAGCATACAGTTGAACATGGGGAAGAATGGTGCGTAGTCCAGATCATGATAGTGAATATCACCCTCAGTATGAGCCTGGGCGATAGGTTTAGGTAGCATATGTTGTAAAGCGTAGTGTTTGGCAACTATTCCAGCCAGCAAGTCTCGTTGGGTGGGAATAACTTTACTGTCTTTATTTGCATTCTCATTGAGAATAGCAGCATTGGTTTGCTCAATGAGTCCTCGAATTTCTATATTGAGCCGGCTAGTACGTTCACGCATCATATCGCGATCATGACGATATTCAATGTATGCACGAGCTAAGCCTTTATAAGGACCTTGCATAAGTTGGTTTTCAACTGCATTTTGAATATCTTGAATATCAACTTCATCAAGCGTGTTCAGTTGTTGGCTAACATTTTTGGCAACCCACTCAGCATAAGCATCATCTTTACAGTTTACTGCAACACAAGCACGTAAGATTGCCTCTTTAATGCGCTGACAATCAAATGGTACACGACAGCCATCACGCTTGATAACAATGGGCTTCACTTGCTTTCCTCACAACTTTTTTCAATAACGGTGTTTAATTTAACAAGCTGCTTAATTGGGTGTTTTTTAACCAGTAAGTTTGCTCTTCAGTACAGAAACTGAACACTCTCTAGCGTACTTAACACAAACATCGCTACTACCCTAGTCGGTAGCGGCGTTTTGATGTACTACAAGATGTTGTAACTTTGGTATGACTAACTACTAAATATGGTATATCAATGAGGGAAATTTGCGAGCTGAATACGTTGACTTAAGTCAGTGTAATTCTTCTGTGTACAAAATATATACAGGCTGTGCTTTTTAAAGCAAAGCGAGTGTCGTTAATCGAAGGTTATGGTCTATTGGAAGTGATGATGCATATGTTGATAGAAATTATGATTGTATACAGTTATTGAAGTGTATATAAAAAGACAAGATGTACAGTGATTTGTCGGGGGGGAAGGCAAGGGGCATAACCGCGTAAATACTCTGCATAGTGTATATTATTACGTGTGAGTTAATTATGTCTTTGTGAAAATTGACTTATGAAAAATAGCGGCTAACAGTCCAATAGGAAGCAGTGTTGTGAGTATATCTGCAATACTATGATACTGTTGATACACCATTAGCGCCAAATATAAGATGAAACTTAACAATAAGAGTAGCCAGCGTTGAGGAAATAGTTGATATAAAGATAAAACTAAGGTGAATGATACGGCGGTATGGGTACTGTAGTCGAGCATGAGATGGGGCCATATTTTAAAAGTATTATCTAAGAACATGACTCCATAGGAAGTAATAGTTAGAGCTATGAAGTAAAAAACAACTTTTTTAAGTACTTTTACCTCTTTGCTATGTTTGTTTACTGAAAGAATAAGAGTGCAAAAGAGTATACAAGCCAAAAGAGGGATATATAAGTCTGCAATAGTATCTAAAACTTCATAGCTCATAAGCACCTGTAGTATAACAGCATTAGTGGGTATGCTATGAAATAATATATGTTATTGAATACACTTTGAAGAAAAACTAAGGATTGATTAATGTATAGTGAATCGAAGTGACATTAATTAGATACATATACCCTTTGTTATGGATATAGCACTAATTAATGACATATAATATTGTCTATTCGTTAAACTGCTTAACCCTGTCAAGATAACCTGCTGGGAGGTCTCTTGAGATTTCGCCGAGCGACCTACGGGTTGCATAAGGTACACAGACATCAGGCGCTAACTGTTCATAAACTTTTTTAGCAATTTCTGTTTGAGCATATTCAGCGCAAAATATTGGCAAAGATCCTTTCATATCAGCCAGGTCTTCCTCGACTTCTTCGGTCCAGCCAGGATAAAGGTCATTGGTTGGAATGTTGTAACCTCCTTCTTCATTCCAGTCGTCAAAGCCTCGGTCACCATCGTACCAAATAGCTTCTACTGCTATGGCATCCATCACGCCTAAATAACGGGAACGGTTTTCTTCGTATAAGTCAGACGCATTTTGAGCCACAATTAAATAATTTGGATTATGGTTAGGAGTGGATGGGGCGCGTGCATAGTCTCGAATTTTTTCAATAAAACTAAACATTTTACTTGCAGTCGCACTTTTACTGCCAATGATATTAACTATTCTGTCATCACTAAATGCTTCGACCCAATCCATATAAATACCATCAAAACCATGCTTTAACGACTCCTGAACGTGGCTTCTTCCTTTATACCCATAAATGGCAATGTTTTCCCATGCTTTTTCCCAGTATTTAACTACGGTAATATCTTCCCAGCCATTAGGATCATCACCTACGGATAGCTGATCAATAAGGTGTTTATCTGCAGAAGATTCATAGTACCAACGCCATTGTTCAGCTTGTGCGATATCAACATAGGCTAATACAATGGGTTCTACACCACGTTTTTTTATGTTGTGCTGTTTTATACGACTAATGAGATGCGCAATGTTATAGTTTTCCATCCCTTGTTCGGTTGTTGTTACTTCAAGTACATAAACATCAAATAAACTATTAATCAGTTCATGCTCTTTTTGGCTAACATTTTGAATTTTATAAACCCAATATTTTGCTTCATCCAGTGTTAACTTTTTATGGCCTGGATCAGGCGTAGGGGGATTTGGTGGAGGAGGTGGGGGTAGTGTATCTCCACATTCTGACTCTGATGATAGGGTGACAGCTGCATAGTCGATATTAACGACATCATATGCATTATTTGTACGGAACATTATCTCCATGGTTCCATTATCATTGATATACTGGTGAAGGTCATGCTTTAGGCTATAACTATGCTCATACCAGACCCAAGATGTTGAGTCGTTATTTAACCCAAGACGCTGCCACTGGTTAAGCTTGACATTTTTTATGGAGACAATTTGCTTTTGCTGACTTTTCGATTCTCCTAGAGTATTTAATGTAACTTGTATGGATTTTAATGGGCACTCCGCATTGTATTTGTCATATTTAAAGTTAAGTATCCCTTTAAAGTACTTTCCTTCAGGTTTCGCTTCAATATAACGATCCCACTCATCTTCATCGCCGTATTGATCTCTCTTACTCAATACTTCTATGGGTTGATCTGAGCTAAATTGGCCTTGAAGTGCTTCTATGTTTTTTGGATGCAATGAAGTAGCATGACTTAGAGAGCAAATTGCAAATGGAACAGAGTATAGTAAAAGTTTTGTTTTAGAAAAAATACTCATTGTAGTTTACTCCTAAGTTACAGTATTTATACCCTTCGTTTTGAGTATATAAATGGCTATGCTGTTAATTTTAGTCTGTAAATTAAAATTTCTTAGTATGCCTTCAAAATAAATGTACCTAAAGTGAAGACTGTAAATATCACGCTGTGATAAAAGTGCTTTATTAGTAGCTTTTGCTTGCTCTTTATGAGAATACGTGATTAAAAAGTATAGTGTGGTGATGCTGTATTCTTTTTGGTTAAAAAAATAATTTATTCTTAGAGTTGTGAATTTAACTCATTTTTCGCTCACAATAAGAGTGTGATTGATACTTGTGGATTTAAAACTGTTAAAGTGCTGTTAGATCAACGAGCCTTACAGCACAATTGCATGTGAATTAGGGCCTGGTCAGGCAAAGGAGGGGTAATGTCCTTCGGACTGATTGCTGTAAAGATGCGGCAATCAATCCTCTAGAGAAGGATTCGCGACGTTTTGAGCGAACGTTATACAGACTATGGACAAATGCGATCATAAAGAAGTATTTTTAAAAGTAACATCTTAAGTATACCCTTCACGAATCATTTTTATGTGCGCTATCCATAGCGCTCACCCTAACGGGCCAGCGAAGCTGTTCTAATGTGTTCCCGACACATTAGTAGGGTTTGTTGTCAGCACTCTTGACCACCAAAGATGGTGGAAATGCAGTTTATGCATAATGACATGGATGTCATATAGTAGAGCAATGCAGGAGCTATTGCCGAGGAGCATTTAACGGCCACCCCTAAAACCCTTCGTTTTGGTTATGTTTGCTTTGATTCACACGACAAATGTGAATTTTTAACTTTCACTCTTATAGAGTTCAAAATCATGACTCACAGTAGATAGAATATTGGCGATTTTTGCTGGCTCAAGAGGAGGCTTTATAAAACCATGGTAGTCCCCTTTGGGGTTGAGAATTAATAGGTTTCCACTATGGTCGACTAAGTAATTCTCCGTTTTGGGATGAGTGATTGGGTTAAAAGGTACATTAAGTTGCGAAGCTAAGTTGTAAATATCTTTAATTGAACCTGTTACACCTGTAAAGTAATCACCAAAAAAAGGTAAATAGTTAGCCAGCTGTTCCTGAGTATCGCGCAATGGATCAACAGTAATAAAAACAAAGTTCACATCACTTGCTAGTTGTTGGTAATGTTCCCCTAGCATTTTTTTAAGTGACGCTAGCTCTGTTAGGGTAGTGGGACAAATATCAGGACAAAATGTATAACCAAAAAAAATAAGTGTCCATTTGTCTTTAAATGTTTTTTTAGTAACGGTATTTCCTTTATGGGATACTAGACTTATATTGTCGAAAGAGCGTGGAGTATCAAAAATATAAGCGCCTTGAAGTCTGAGTTGGTCGCGATCTAATGGTGCTGGCGTCATCATTCGATTAACGAAAAGGCCTAGTGTCAGTGCAACAAAAATAATGAGACCCGTAACGGTGAGTTTAATTCCCTTTGGCATGGTTATTATCCTGTGTAGTGATCTATAAGAAGTGCGCTAAACAATAACATGAGATAGGTTATGGAAAACTTAAATGTATTGATGGCTGCTTTTTTATTTTCTTCATTAAACAGTTGGTAGCACCAATAAATAAAGCGTCCACCTAGCAGCAATGCTGATGCTAAGTAAATGAGACCTGCCATACCAGTTAAAAATGGAAAGACCGTAATAATAATTAATAATAAAGTATAAAGCAGTATATGTAATTTTGTGTAATGCTCACCATGAGTTACAGGTAGCATGGGAATATTAGCAGTGGCATACTCAGCTCTTCTATGTAGAGCAAGTGCCCAGAAGTGTGGTGGGGTCCAAGCGAAAATAATTAATACCAGTAATAATGCATTAGCATGAATTTCACCAGCGACAGCACACCAACCAAGCAGAGGGGGAGCAGCACCTGCTAAGCCACCAATAACAATATTTTGTGGTGTTGCCCGCTTGAGGAGAAGGGTATAAATAACTGCATAGCCTATTAAAGATGCGAGTGTTAACCATGCCGTCAAGGCATTAACTAGCCACACTAATATACACATACCTAACAAACCAAGTACTGCTGCAAAGATAATAGCTTGCTGATGTTCAACGCGACCTTGTGCAATAGGACGGTTGTGAGTACGTGCCATTACCAGGTCAATTTTTTTATCCACAATGTGATTGATAACTGCAGCAGATGCAGCACATAAGGCAATCCCAATATTACCGAATAGCAAGATATGCCATGCAGGAATAGATTCTGAGGCTAGCAACATACCTATGAGTGCCGTCATCATTAACAGCGCAACAACTTTTGGCTTACATAATTCAAGGTAGTCTTGCCATCTAGCGGTTTGTTTTATTGGAAGCGTATTATTCATTTTACAAACTCTCCTGTTGAGTTGGACATCTCATGGAGATTAATAGTGTTATGTTGATTATTATTTATTTTAAAGAGATGGTAACAAACGAAAATGCAGCTAAGAAGTAATAATGCACCACCTGCATTATGTGCAACAGCAACACTAAGTGGAAGTAACCAAATAACATTGCTGATACCTAAACTGACTTGGATGCACAGTGCGCTTAATAACAAAAGTAATGCATTAGCAACATTTTTTCGTTGATAAGTCAGTAAGGGTAATAGTTTTTGTTTAATCCATAGTATTAGAAATAACAAATAAAATGTTGTAATAATCGCACCCACTCTGTGGGCAAAGTGTATTGCTGTTCTAGCGGAGCTGTCGAGCTGCCCACCAAGATAGTTAGGACCAATTTCTTGAAATACATTAAAACCCGCTGAGAAGTCCATCTCTGGCCAATATGTATTATGGCATGTGGGTAAATCAATGCAGGCTAATGCTGCATAGTTTGAGCTAGTCCAGCCACCTAACATAATCTGACCTGATAAAATAAAGAGTGCACTAATTCCAAGCACTTTTGCTTTTATTAATGTATCGGTCAGGTTTTTATTACTATTTGACCTGTGAGTAATATTAGAATCAGTGCCTGATCTTGAAGGATGAGTGACTTTGTCTTTAGGGAAAATGGTCGATTTTCTTTTAAGCCTTAATGTCAGCAAAAATAGTAAGCTAAAAGTAGCAAATCCGCCGATCAGATGAGCAAGTACCACTTGTGGCCACAATTTAAGAGTTACAGTCCACATGCCAAAGGCAGCTTGCAGTATGACAAGCATTAAAATTGCGATGGGCAGTTTAACGGGCTGATTTTCCTGATGTCGATTGCGGTAACAATGTGCTGCAAGAAATAATATAAGTATGCCTAAGCTGCCTGCAAAATACCGGTGAACCATTTCTGGCCAACCTTTGTGGGTTTCTACAGGCGTTTCTGGATAACGTAATTCTGCTATGTTAATTTCATCCTCTGATGTGGGTACAGTAAGAAATCCATAACATCCTGGCCAGTCAGGACAACCTAGGCCAGCATCAACAAGTCTGGTATAAGCACCTAAAACAACAACAATACCTGCCAACAGTGTGGCAATAAGCGCACAATAATATCCTGGTTTATTTGGCATGGTGATCTCCTTATGATACAGCAAGCTATACCTTATTTATTTAGCTCGGTATACCCTTCGCTTCGGGTATATCCGTAACAAATTATGTTTAGCGTTTGTATTTGATGAAATTACCTTATTAACATTTAGCGGTCTTCTTTAGCCAATAAGTGATATTTTTAGTAAATGTTTTATATCTTTGAGTAAGTCTTGTCCATTTTGTTTTGCGCTATATTGCATAATAATATTGCCGAGAGGGTCTACTAAAAAGATACCAACGTTATCTTCAGGGAAATTATGTTTAATAAGTTTTGCTAGAGGATCTAAGTGACCAGGTTGAGAGGGTAAATAGTTAAGTCTAGGGTGCTGGTTTTTTAGCTCTGTTTGAAGTGGATTTATTTGTGTATTGAGTAAAATACGTTGTATACGATTTGCTTCTTTCCCTAGAGCAATATGGACTTGACGGGTTAGATATAATGCTTGTTCACATTGTTCCATACATTTATTGGTAGGAATGATTACTATTGACCAGTGGGGATCTACTTGCTTGTTTAGCCATAATGATCCGTTGTTTATGTTTAGTTTTTCAATAGATAACTCTGGTTGTAATAAAATACCTCGATTTGTAGTAGTTGATGGCACTAAAAAACCTGTTTTGAACATAGTAGAAGAAAGAGCCATAACTACAATTGGTGTACATAAGATAATGATAAGTAATAGTTTATTTTTTCTGCTGGATGACATAGGGACTCCTTTCCTGTGACTTCATGTCTCACTTACTTACTGGTGAATTCAGGTTTATATTTGTTGCGATAAGCATGTATGCCTATCACTAGCAGCATTACAAGCATTAAACAAACGAGTGCAAACCATTGCACTGCATAAGCTGTGTGCTTTTCTGGTGACATATTTATAGGTTTTAAGTGATAGGTAAACGTATAGTTACTATTCGCGGAAAGAACGATAACTGTATTTAATACGTTTGGTGACGCTAGAGTACTATAGAGCTGTGCCAGATTAAGGCGTTGAATAATTTGTGGCCAGACTTTGTTAGTTAAAATATCTTGTTTTAACGTAAAATGGTTGCTGGGTTGATAGAGTACTCCTTGCAAAGTAACATTCGTATAAATTGGATCTACTTTGGGTAGTTGAGTTCGGGATATACCTTGAGGCACCCATCCTCTATTTATAAGAACCGTATCGCCATTGTTTAGGTGAAATGGCATTATTATATCGTAACCTGCGTAACCATTGATAACTTGGTTATCCAGTAGAAAAAAACGCTGATTATCAAACCTGCCGGAGAGAGAAATCGGCTGGTAGTTTGCCAAGGAGGTAATTTGCTCTGCAGAGTGAATAGTTACAGGTTCACTATTTTTCAGTAAATTATAACTATTCAGTATCACTTGTTTTTCTTCTGCACGGCCTAACTGCCAAAAACCAAGGTAGGTGAATAGTGGTATAGTTACTACAGATAATAAGGCTATGCGTATAAAGTACTTCATAACGAATAAAATACTATTGACAAATTATGGATAATTGGTTTTGTTTAATAAACATAGGGTGTTTAGGTCCATTACTCATGATTCTTAAAATTATTATTTTGATTCTCTTAGTGGCTGTAGTAGTCAGTCTGGCATCAGGCTTTTATTTTTTAATACACGATCAAAGCAAAACGAATCGTTTAGTTAACTCATTAAAGGTCAGAGTGGGCCTTACACTGATTATCCTTTTACTACTTGCTTTTGGTTATTATACAGGGGAGTTTCAGCCTAAGTCCCCCTGGATTTACTCATTAAGTGAATGACATGCATGTGAGTAACTTTCCTTCTTGTTTATCTCCAGAAAAAGATTGTTAAACAGTTATACCTGAATGTACCCTAAAAATGGTGCAAACAGAATTTTATTACAACGACTTTTACGGTTGCTTACTTACTGGTTGAAAACGGTACGAAAAAGGCTGCGAAATATGAATAAAGTCATTATGGATGGCAATTCCGTAGCCTTTTTTTAACTATACTTTCCGTTTTGCAATAGCTTAATCTATATTGATAAATGCTAAAAAACGTATACAAAAATAAACAGTCCTATCCAGACTACATCAACAAAATGCCAATACCAGGAGGCAGCTTCGAAAGCAAAATGGTTATCTGCAGAAAAATGACCTTTTAATATACGAAACATCATAATTGTCAGCATGATTGCACCCAGGGTGACATGGGCACCATGAAATCCGGTCAAAATGAAAAAGGTAGAACCGTAAATACCTGCTGCTAGTGTCAATCCAAGTTCGTTATAAGCATGGATATACTCTTCTGCCTGGAAAAAAAGGAAAGCAAAGCCCAGTACTAAGGTGACAGCTAGCCAACCGATCAGCATTTTTCGCTTGTTTTCGCGCAGAGCATGGTGAGCAACCGTTACCGTTACACTGGATAGCACAAGTAACACGGTATTGAGTAGAGGTAACTTCCAGGGGTCAATAACTTCTGATGCGCCAGGATATAAACTATTGTCAGGATTTGTTAAGAGTGGCCACTGGCTTTGGAACTCAGGCCATAGTAACTGGCCTGTCAGTCCTTTATCACCTTCACCTCCTAACCAGGGTACTGTAAAGGTTCTGACATAAAAAAGTGCACCAAAGAATGCAGCAAAGAACATAATTTCAGAAAAAATGAACCAGGTCATGCCCCAGCGAAATGTACGATCCATTTGCGGGCTATACAGTCCACTGCGACTTTCTTTGATGACATTACTAAACCAGCCAAACAGCATATAAGCCATAATGAGGCCACCTAGAAAAAGAATCCAGTGAGCACTGGATTCTTTATTACCTGTTTGGCTGTCGATCAGCATGCTACCCGCACCATACATCGTTAAAAATAAGCCCACCGAGGCAATAATGGGCCACTTACTCTGTTCTGGGACGTAGTAGGTAGGATGACTTGCCATGTCTTCTCTCCGGTTTTCTGTGTTGGCAGCGGGCTCAGCGTTATTGGGTTCATTAGCCATATTGCTGCCTCCACTTAATTAGAATGTGATGGTGTAACATCAAATAACGTATAGGAAAGTGTAAGTTTTTTTATATGTTTAGGTAGCGCTTGATCAATCACAAAACGCATTGGCATATCAACTTTTTCGCCAGAAGTTAAGCGCTGCTGGTTAAAGCAAAAACACTCCGTTTTATGTAAATAATCAGCTGCATCAAAAGGTGCGATGCTTGGGATAGCCTGGGCGACCATCGCTTGTTCTGAAGGGTTATGTGCAAAAAAAACCACACTTTCAAGTTGACCAGGATGCACCTTTAGCTCGGTTGTTTTGGGATAAAAATCCCAACCCATTTTATCGTTATTATTAGTGACAAACTGAATGGTAACTATACGGCTCTCATCAATGGAAACTTTTTCAGTTTGGTATTGGTAAGGGGTATTACTGGTTTTGCCATTAATACCCGTTACTTCACAAAACACATCGTAGAGTGGAACCATTGCAAAACCAAAGCCAAACATCGTCAGTGTCAGTAAGACTAACTTCAATGTGGTTTTTTTGACTGAGCTATCCATTGCCATACTATGAGTTATTTAATGTTAGTTGTTAATTCATATTAAATTGGTTATTTCACATCAGGTGGTGTGGTAAATGTATGGTAAGGAGCTGGAGAAGGTAGCATCCATTCTAAACCTTCGGCACCTTCCCATGGTTTGGCACTGGCTTTTTTGCCTCCCATAATGCATTTAATCACAATGAATAAGAATAGCAGCTGCGTAAAGCCAAACAGGAATGCACCTACACTGGAAATCATATTAAAGTTAGCAAACTGTAAAGCGTAATCAGGAATACGGCGTGGCATTCCTGCCAATCCAGTAAAATGCATGGGGAAAAACGCTAAGTTCATGCCAATGAATGACAACCAAAAATGTACTTTACCCATGGTCTCATCGTACATATAGCCTGTCCACTTAGGCAACCAATAATAAACACCTGCCATAATGCCAAAAATAGCACCAGGCACTAATACGTAGTGAAAGTGAGCAACAACAAAGTAGGTGTCGTGATATTGAAAGTCAGCGGGGGCAATGGCCAACATCAGTCCGGAAAAGCCTCCGATTGTAAATAAAATGACAAACGCTACCGCAAATA
Organism: Zooshikella ganghwensis; assembly: GCF_018263875.1. Classification (NCBI taxonomy): domain Bacteria; kingdom Pseudomonadati; phylum Pseudomonadota; class Gammaproteobacteria; order Oceanospirillales; family Zooshikellaceae; genus Zooshikella; species Zooshikella ganghwensis. Next base: position 9,580 of record NZ_JAEVHG010000018.1, on the reverse strand, counting down.
ACATGGGTGTTTCAAAGGTTAATGCTCCCTTGAACATAGTTGTTATCCAATTAAAGACTTTCACTCCAGTAGGGACGGCAATCAGCATGGTGGCATACATAAAATACAGTTCACCAGTAATTGGCATACCCACAGTGAACATATGATGCGCCCATACAATAAAAGACAGAAATGCAATGGAGGCCGTAGCGTATACCATAGAGGTATAGCCAAAGAGTGGTTTACGTGCAAAGGCAGGAATAATCGCAGAGACAACCCCAAAAGCAGGTAAAATCATGATATATACTTCAGGGTGCCCAAAAAACCAGAATACATGTTGGAATAATACCGGGTCCCCGCCACCTGCTGCACTAAAAAAGCTGGTGCCAAAACTGATGTCCATTAACATCATGGTGACGACACCTGCAAGAACAGGCATAACGGCAATTAATAAAAAAGCGGTAATTAACCAGGTCCAGACAAATAATGGCATTTTCATTAATGTCATACCTGGTGCCCGCAGGTTTAAAACGGTAGCAATGATGTTAATGGCACCCATAATTGAAGAAATACCCATCATATGCACAGATAAAATAAATAACACCGTTGAAGGGGGCGCATAGGTTGTGGATAAAGGTGCGTAGAATGTCCAACCAAAATTGGGACCGCCGCCTTCCATAAATAATGTGCTGCTTAACATGGCAAATGCAAAAGGCAAGATCCAGAAACTCCAGTTATTCATTCTGGGCATGGCCATATCCGGTGCGCCAACCATCATCGGCACCATCCAGTTTGCTAAACCAACAAAAGCAGGCATGACAGCACCAAACACCATAACCAGGCCGTGCATGGTTGTCATTTGATTAAAAAAGTTAGGGTCAACTATTTGCATACCGGGCTGAAACAGTTCAGCTCGAATAACGAATGCCATGGTGCCACCGAATAAAAACATGGCAAAACTAAACCATAAATAAAGGGTACCAATATCCTTATGGTTAGTGGTTAGCACCCAGCGCCATAAACCTTTAGCGGGTCCATGGTGATGATCTGTCGTATGTCCTTCTAATACGGCACTCATAATCTATCTCCCTTGAATTACTGAGCAGCCTCATTAAATTTCACTATATCCTGAGGTGTAACCATATCGCCTTTATTATTACCCCACGCATTACGCTCATAAGTAGTAACAGCAGCAATATCAACCTCACTCAGCTGCTTGCCAAAGGCTTGCATAGCCGTGCCTTGTTTGCCGTTAACGATAATATCAATATGGTCTTTTACATCCCCGGTCATGATGAGAGGACTGTCCTTTAGAGCGGGGAATACTGGTGGCATACCTTCGCCATTCGCCTGGTGACAGACGGCACAGGCTGTATTATAGACCTTTTCACCACGAGCCATGAGCTCTTCCATGGACCATTCTTTTGTGGTCAGCTCTTTTTCTTTTTCTGCTTGTTCCTGTTTAGCTGCTAACCAAAGTTTGTAGTCATCTTCAGTTTTGGCTTCGATGACAATGGGCATAAAACCATGATCTTTCCCACATAGCTCTGCACATTGTCCCCGATAAACGCCAGGTTTCTCAATTTTTGTCCAGGCTTCGTTAATAAACCCTGGTATTGCATCTTTTTTAACTGCTAAGTCAGGTACCCACCATGAGTGAATAACATCAGCAGAGGTAATGAGAAAGCGTACTTTCTTGTCAACCGGTACCACAACAGGCTCATCAACCTCTAATAAATAATTGGCATTTTTGGGCTTAAGGTTATTGATTTCATCTCGGTGAGTGCTGAGATTACTGAAAAAGCCAATTTTTTCGTTGAGGTAATCATACTTCCACTTCCATTGATAGCCTGTTATTTTAATATCAATTTCAGCTTCACTGGCATCGTAAGCTTCAATGAGTGTTTTAGAGGCTGGGATGGCCATACCAACCAAAATGAAAAAAGGGATTGTTGTCCAGATAATTTCAACCAGTGTATTTTCGTGAAAAGTGGCAGGTTTTGCTCCCCTCGATTTACGATGCATAAGCATCGACCAAAACATAACTCCAAAGACAACAATGCCGATGACAACGCAAATCCAAAATATTGTCATATGCAAATTATAGATTGACTGACTTACGGCGGTAACTCCTTCACGCATATTGGCCGCCCAATCTGCTTGAGCGTACCCGGTACACCATAGTAAGCCAAGCCCCAACAGCTGACGTTGACGCAGTGCTAACAACATTCCATGTCCCCTGGTTTTAGTATGATTACAGGCTGTTCACATTCTTAACTTATTAGTTTTAGATCACATATACCCTTTACGAATCGTTATCATTTGACAGTCGTCCCTAAAAACCTTCGCAGTAGGTATAGCTAGTTTAAGAATAAAATTGGTCTAATTTATGACAATAATAATGCTAATTAGGTATAATAAAGTTGTTTGTTAAAATTGAATGACATTACATGTGTATTAATGCGCTTTTTTAGTCATTTGTAAATTGCAGCCTTTATGACAACACCCTGACTTATTTACTCTATGAAATATATTCATAACGATGTATGGCGATTTGCTTGGCCGATGATCATTGCCAATGTGACGACGCCTTTATTAGGACTCGTCGATGCAGCTGTTCTTGGGCATTTACCTTCACCTATTTATTTAGGCGCGGTTGCAATTGGTGCTTCAATATTCAGTTGTATTTATTGGAGTATGGGATTCTTCAGAATGGGTACTACAGGTTTAGTCGCTCAAGCCTATGGTGCAAGAGATTCAAAGTCAATTATTAGAATACTTTTTCAGTCAATCATACTTGCCATTGTAATAGGTTTAGTCTTAATACTATGTGCTAAACCAGTATTTTTGTTAAGTACAACCTTTTTTCAACCATCATCTTTAGTAAGCGCTGAGCTTGCAAATTATTACTTTATTCGAATTTATTCTGCTCCTGCCGTACTCATTAACTTTGCATTGTTGGGGTGGTTGATAGGTATGCATAAAACGCGAGCACCTTTATATTTAATGTTATTGGCAAATAGCGTGAATATTGTGCTTGATGTTTTTTTCGTCATGGGGCTGGGTATGACGGCTACAGGTGTTGCACTTGCTACAGTCTGTGCAGATTATCTCAGTATGGGGTTTGGATTATACTTAGTAACTCGTGTATTACGTGAACAGATAATTCAACTCGATTTTTCAGGTATATATTATAAAGCTGGATTTTTTCAGTTATTGAGTGTTAACCGTCATCTATTTTTTCGTAGTTTAAGTTTATTATTTTGTTTTGCCTTTTTTACTGCTCAGGGTTCACGATTAGGTGATACTACTTTAGCTTCTAATGCGATACTTATAAATTTTCTATTGTTAATTTCCAATGGCCTAGATGGCTTTGCCCATGCTGCTGAAGCTTTAACCGGCAAAGCAGTTGGAGAGAAAAGTAAAATCTTGTTTAAAGCTACAGTTCGAACCACAGGTTTATGGTCTGCTATTATGGCAATCTTTTTTTTACTGGTATTTTATATGGGAGGAGAAGTAATAATCGCATTACTCACTGATATTGAAGAAATTAAACAAGCAGCAAGCCATTATTTACCTTGGTTAATAGCATTACCTTTAGTGGCGGTATGGAGCTATTGGATGGATGGAGTTTTTATAGGTCTGGCAAGGACAGGTGTAATGCAGAACACAACGATAGCCGCTACCCTATGTTTTTTTCTACCTATTTGGTATTTGGCAAAGCCACTAGGTAATCACGGTCTTTGGTTAGCTTTTTATGCCTTTAGCTTTGCCAGAAGTGCATTAATGTGTGCAAGCTATTACCTGCTTGATAAAAAGCAGAAGCTTGTGGTCTGGAAAAATGAGTAAATGTTCCAGAAAGCAGTTATTAGTCGGGTATATATTAATAGTATACCCTGACTTACGCTGCTATTTTGAGTTGTTGAAGTACAACCTTTCAAGAATATAAATACTCTTCTGAAAAACCTCTATACTTACCCAATACGAATGATTTTTAGGTACGCCATCGAATGATGAAGCCCAATGAGCCTATATTACCCATGAGCTTATATTAATAGGTGATTGGGGTGAAGATAGCAAAATCTAGAAATCATTCATTGAAGGGTTTATACACGCGTAAAACCTATTTAGGCTCTGGCACATAATAAGGCGCATGATGAGTGAGCGCTATTTCGGTATGCTCAATAGATTTAGTCGAAGTTAGATAGTTGATGTCTATAACGCCATTACTCCCACTGTTAGGAATAAAAGGGAAATTAAACATAAGATCTATACTCGTAGTAATGGAAATATAAGTGTAGATTCGAGTTGATAAGCATATGAATATTAAACAAAAGATGATGTTGTTAGCTACGGTACCTATGGTACTTGTGGCACTGTTGGTTAGTTTACTTGCTTACTATGGAATGGATCATCTTGGTAGTGCTCAGTTGGAACAGACACGTCAGCAAATGATGGAAAGTAAACAGAATGAATTAAAGCAGTATATTGATATTGCGCTTACGGCTATCAAACCATTATATGATGGTAGTGGATCAGATACTAATCAAGAGCAAGCGAAAAACATTCTTAGGGATTTACGTTACGGTGGATCAGGTTATTTCTTTGTGTATAGATATGATGGCACTAATGTTGTGTTAGGGCCAAAACCAGAGCTTGAAGGAAAAAATTTAATTGATTTAAAAGATGCCGAGGGCAATCCAGTAATAAGAAATGTAATTGACTCTGCACGCAGTAAGGATGGCTTTACTCAGTATCTTTGGGAGAACCCTAGCAGTAACCTGAATGAGACAAAGCTTTCCTATAGCGTTGATCTCGATAAGTGGGGATGGGTCATTGGAACCGGATTTTATATTACAGATATTGATCAGCAAATCGCGTTAATGGAAGAGAAAGTATCTGAACAACAAACGTATCTATTGACAATTATTTTTGGCGGGACAATTGTCGCATTGCTTATCACAATGTTTTCTAGTTTATGGATTACACACTCTATTACACGACCATTACAAGAATCTGTAGCGTTAATGGAGGATATTTCTGAAGGTGATGGTGATTTGACAAAACGGCTGGCGGTTAATGGTAATACAGAAGTAGATCGACTTGCGATGGCCTTTAATAAATTTGTTGAAAAGATACATAAAATTATTATTCAAGTCAGAGGTACTACTCAGTCTATTCAGGATGCAACGCAAAATATACATAAATTAACCAAGCATCATAGTGGACAGTTGCATCTTCAGCGTTCAGAAACAGATCAAGTTGCAACCGCGATGCATCAAATGTCAGCGACTGCAAGTGAAGTTGCTCAAAGCGCTACGCAAGCTGCAGAGGCTGCTAATAAGGCTCATGAGGAATCAGATGAAGGAAGTCAAATCGTACAAAGTACAATCGGTTCAATTGATGAGCTTGCAGACAGCTTGGAAAAAACTAAAGAAGTCATGAATAAACTGGATGCTGAAACGGAAAATATTGGTTCAGTATTAGGTGTTATAGGGAGTATTGCAGAACAAACTAACTTATTAGCATTAAACGCTGCGATTGAGGCTGCAAGGGCAGGAGAGCAAGGTCGTGGTTTTTCTGTTGTAGCAGATGAAGTACGAAGTTTAGCAAGTAGAACACAAGCGAGTACTCAAGAAATTCAAGAAATGATTTCGCGATTGCAGTCTGAATCATCAACAGCAGTAAAAGTAATGAATGCCAGCCGGGATCAAAGTCAAATGACTGTAGATCAGTCTAAAAAAGCAGGAGAAGCGTTATCTGCTATCAATGATTCTGTAAATATTATTAATGATATGAACCATCAAATTGCCAGCGCAGCAGAAGAGCAAACGAAAGTGTCTGAGTCTATCAATCAAAATGTCACTGAAATCTCTAACATTATCAGTGATGTTGCTCATGGTGTAGAAGAAACGGCAGAAGCCACAGGAAAACTCTCTGAGCAGGGTAAGCGTTTGGGAGAGTTAGTGTTTCATTTTAAGGTATAGCTGATATGGATATTAAATAGAAATACGATAATGATTATTCAAAAACTATCAAAGATCATTGATAAGACATTAAAAGATGAAGTCATACTAAATAACTATAAACGTTTTTTGCAAAGCGAAGCCGAAGATTTAAGCTTAAAACTGCGGATTCCACAGAATGATGTACAACTCTATGTGTACAGCCTTACGCTTGATTACGCCAGACTAGTACCAAAATTTCTGGAAGGTATAGATAAGTTATTTAAAAAATACCATATTTTAGATGACTGGTTGCCAGTGTTAAAAGTGATTGTTAACTTTTTTATTTCACCAATGGACTTGGTGAAGTGTAAGTCTGATATCCATCAATTAATGCTAGAGTCTTATCTCGCAATGAGAATACTAGAAGAAATAAGTGAGTTTTTTTTAGAAAGAACATTTACGCCACTGCTTCCTGAAAAAATTGTTTACTTGAATGCGACAATGCACAGTATCATTGGTGATTCTGTCGCTCAAGTTCTTGATGCAGTGGTCATAGATATAGTTAATTCAAAATTTCCTGGCCATCAACAGCTAAGTGCTGAACTACACGATTTTTTACTGAAGTTAACAAACAAAGAACAAGAGTTACTTCCAAAATGGCCTAACATAAACTATGAGATTAAAATTAAAGAGGCTATTAAACTTTATCTAAATAGCTAATGTCTTATTATAGGTGTTTTAGTCTGTAATGCATATAAATAAGGTAAGTAATCAATTTTGTGGAGACTGAGTGATGTATAAAATCATTGTATCTTTATTGTTGTTCATTACAATTAATTCTTGGGCGGATCCAACACAAGGGGTTAAGTATTTAACGGAAGAGTTTCCGCCATTTAATTTTAAAGGAGAAGACGGAAATCCTGCAGGGATAAATACAGATGTCTTAATTGAAATGTTCAAAAAAATGGGGAGTCAAAATAGTTATAAAGATATCAAAATTCAACCCTGGGTAAGGGGTTATCGTACAACGTTAGAAGAAGGAAGTATGAATGTATTATATTCAGCAATTAAAACACCTGAAAGAGAAAATTTATTCAAATGGGTTGGTCCATTAACAGACTCAACTAATGATATAATTGTTCTTAAGCAAAATGCCAGTAAGGTGAAAATAGAGAAAGATTCAGATCTTGTTAAATATAAATATGCTGTAATAAGAGAGGATATTGGTGAACAGCTGTTAGTTAAAGCAGGAGTTAAGAGTTCGAATATTTCATATTCGACAAACTTGTTTGCGATGATAAAAAAACTACAGGATGATAAGGTCGATGCAGTTTCTTATAATGGTACTGTTGCCAAATGGCTTATAAAAAAACAAGGGATGAATCCATCTGACTTTGAAATTGTTTATACAATGAAGTTAGGTCAGCATTATTTTGCGTTCAATAAAAGTATCGATGATAATGTAGTTGAAGCGCACCAGAAAGCACTGGATGCTGTAAAGAATGATCAAGCGCTAATGTCAAAAATTAAAGATAAGTATTTGAAGTAGTAACTTATATATTGGTTTTGTTGGTTTTGCCTAGAGGGTTTTCGTTTTATAAGCTGTATTCGATAGCAAAGCCTCAACTCATTTTATATGAAAGAAACGAAATGCCTGCTATCTCTGGTTTATCGGAATCAATAAGCGCTGTATAGAGCTTGAAAGAAAGTTACTTCGAGCAATTACAGTGCAAAAAAAGTCTTAATGCCATTTAGGATATTTGTTATAGCTACCGAAGAAAGTATTAATCCCATTATTCGACTGATAATGCTTGCACCGCTAGTGCCAACAAAACGATTAATCCAATTAGCGCAAAGCATAAGTATGAGAACGATTAGTAAAACGAAAACCATGGTGGCAGCTGTTTGAATTTGTTCAGATAAACTATAGCGGGCATTCTCAGTAAGCAGAACTGCCGTTAACATTGCACCAGGGCTAGCAATAGAAGGAACAGATAGAGGAAATATGGCAGTTTCATTTTCGCTAGAGGCCAGTTTAACTTCTTCTTCAGGTTTGCTTTCTCCAAATATCATAGTAAGCGCAAAAAGAAAGAGAACAATTCCTCCTGCTATCTGAAATGCTGAGAGTGGTATACTCATTGCTATAAGTATTATTTCTCCAGCAATAACAAAAAAAATAAGGATTAATGTGGAAAATAAAAATGCTTTTAGCGCAATATTTCGTCGTTCTGACTCTTTGTGATGACTGGTAACTGCAAGAAAAACTGGAATAGTTCCAATGGGGTCAATGACTGCAAAAAAGTAGATAAATGTTGCAATATAATCTATCACGAAAATTACCTTAAGATTACAGCCATAAAGATGTTACAAAAAAATGAACTCACACTTGTATTTCATCGCTTACATATACTTTTCTTGCTTTCTATTTATGGGCTGAGTACATTTGTTCTCGTAGCTTTTCTGAAGCTTTACTGTTACATACTTCAGCTATATAGTACTGGATATCGTCTTTTGACTTTTTTGAGACATTTTCGAGTAGGTCATATATAAACTGCATGTTACCTGTTGGTAAGCATCGAAAAGTCCATGCTTGTATATGATTTGGTACTCCTAAGGCCTTGTTTTTTTCAGCACCCAGTAGAGAAAATGCACCTTCAAAAGATGAAGGTAATGCGGGCCTGATAAAGACAATATAATCAACGAAACGGTTAAACTGTTCTGACATAATTTGACTCATTCGCTTGATGGCTATAAAGTTTTGGCGTAGTAATACCTTCAGCAAGTGTAAATATATACTTTATACAACTTTTATTGCTGATAAGTTTCTGTATCAGATATTAAGGAGCCTCCAGGGAAGGAGGTTCGGCGGTTTTGATTTGTGCTATGTAGGCTTTGTGGAAAGGCTCTTCAGAAATGACTTTAAAGGAAAATAAAGTAGCGTTGTCTAATCAACCCACTTAACTGTTGCCATTGTGTGTGTTTTTGGTCATCCAACTGGTTGGATAATGACTGGACACATGTTTGCTCATTTCTGAGTATAAACAGCTTATTTTTTTCCAAAGAGGTGGTATAGTCGGTGATTGATAGATCCTCATCATCGCTTAATTCTATCAGATGCAGGTGAGTATTAATGTATTTTTTATCATTTCCTGTAATGCTACCAGCGACCGTAGCTTTCAAGGTTGGTGTTTCAATATAGCGGTGAATAGTTCCTGTTGAGTTTGCAGGAACAGTAACTGTTAATAGCTTACGAAAGCTACTCATATCTGGCTCTGCAAAAGATACAGTATCTTCTAATTTATGACTTAAATTTTCACAGTTAACAGCATGAGACTCAAACCACGAAAATTCTAATTGGTAAGCTAGCGCTGGGCAGGCAGCAAACCAAACTAAGGTCAGACATAATTTATTCATATAGAATCCTGAAATGCTATATTTTTGAGTTACCCATATAGCATATATATGGTTCTTTATAAATATATGAAATATACCCTTTTAAGCTATATAACTGATAAAAAGGGTATAGTGGTACGGCCTGAAAACCTTAGACACTTTTTATGGTAAAAATGTAACTTAAACCATAAGAGGTAAATCATGGGTAAAGGTATCCGTTACTCAGGCGAATTTAAACAAGAAGCAGTCAACCAAGTCGT
>NZ_JAEVHG010000017.1:0-125238 GCF_018263875.1 Zooshikella ganghwensis | reverse complement strand
GCAGTGCAGGTGGTACGGAACAGAAAACCATTCAGCAGACCTATGATGACTTCGACCGGCTCAGTCAACGCACCGATGCTTATGGGCAGGTCGTCAATTATCAATACGATGCCAATGGTAATCGCACTGGGTTGAATTATACGGCAGGTGGGGGGACTACCAGTGGAGGAACGACGAATACACCCCGTGAGACTAGCTATGTGTATGATGCGCTAAATCGACTAGCACGGGTCGATAATCCCCAGGGCAGTACCCGCTATCAATACGACTTAAGTGGTCTGTTATTACGCACATTGTATCCCAACAATGCTTCGATCAGCCAAAGCTATGATGGTGCAGGGCGAATTTTGGCGATGGAGCATCGGGTGGGGGATACCTTGGTGTCGCAATTCCAGTATCAGTACGATGCAAACGGCAACCGGCTGCAACAAATTGCCCGGAATGGCAGCACCCTGGAAACCACCACTTATACCTATGATACTTTAGATCGACTACAACAGGTGACGTATCCTGAACAACAAGTGACGTATGCGTATGATGCGGTGTATAACCGGATACGGGAAACCACCAGGGATACGGCCAATAATCAAGTCACGAAGGACCAGGGTTTCAGCTATAACTTCCGTAATGAGCTGCTGGAAATTAAAGACCTACCTGCTGACACGGTGGCAGTGAGTTATCAGTACGATGCTAATGGTAACCAGACCCAAAAACAAAAAGCCGGTGTGACCACCGACTTTGTCTATGACATCCGTGATCATCTACGACAGGTGATGCAAGGTGGTTCCAGTGTCGGCCAGTTTTTATATGACACTCAGGGCTTACGTGTTGAGAAACTCGGTAACCGTGGCCTAGAGCGGTATACCTATGATGATCAAAGTGTCCTCGCCCAGTTAGATTCCACCAACCAGCCTATTGCCCACTACGACTACGGTCCCGGCCGTTTAATGGCCCTCACCCATCGCGATGAAGGCACCGCCTTTTACCACTTTGATGCGTTGGGCAGCATTGTCAACTTAACCACGACCACAGGTGCCGTACAAACCCGTACCTTGTATGACGCCTGGGGCCATCATCGCCTGCAAGAAGGCGACAGTTGGAACCGGTTTGGCTTTACCGGTCATGAAGAAGATCCCGAGACCGGTTTAGTGTATGCCAAAGCGCGGTTTTATGACCCGGATGTCGGCCGGTTCTTGAGTATGGATGCGTGGGAAGGGGATTTAACGTTAGCGCCCAGTTTGCATAAGTATTTGTATGCGTATGGGAATCCGTTGGTTTGGGTGGATTTGTATGGTAGCCGTGCATGTGCCCCTAGTGACCTTAGTGCTGATTGTGACGCTGGCACTGGATTTAAAAACCTTAAAAAAGCTCAAGCACAAACAGCGGAATCAACGCCCAATGATTTAAAACAAGAGCAGGCAACAGAAAACAGAATAAGTACTAGTAAAGATAAAGACTTGCCCCCTCTTAAATCAGCTGAGGATATTGAAAAAGAGGAAGCGATCAAAAAGGCTTATGCCAGGCTTGAAAGGTACTGTGAAACCCCAGGGATGTGTACTGAAGGTTATTATGAGAGTGAGGATAAGGGACACACTAAAGAAAGTACAGATAGTTTAAATACTGAAGTAGCACAAGCTGATGATTCTATATCACCGGAGGTGAAAGAGTATGAAAAACTGAGGAAAAGGTGGTCATCTGGTGCAAAAACAACAGCAGAGGTTACATCTGCTATAGGTAAAGGTTTAGATGAAATTGCTACACCTGATGCTGTTGACATTATAACTTTTCCTGCTTCTGCAATAGTAAAACCTGTGAAGGGGGCACTTAAAGTAGCAGGTGAGCTTTCAGATGCTAGGAAAGCAGTAAACTCAAGAAAAGCAACTAACATGGCGGGCTCGGGCTGCACTCCTTGTTGCTTTACTCAAGAAGCTTTAGTGTTAATTCCTGATGGCTATAAACCAATTAATAAAATTAAAGTAGGTGAGCTTGTATTTGCAAAAAGTGAGGAAACTGGTGAGGTTGGTTGGAAAGCAGTCACGCATAAGTTTGTGTATGATGATAATCGTCTGACGTATAAGCTAGTTCTTAAAAATGATGATGGCAAAGAGGAACGTTTTGAATTAACTGATAACCACCCATTTTATGTGGAAGGTAAAGGTTGGGTTGATGCAATTAATTTACGACCCAGTATGTTAATTTCTGGTTATAACGGCAGTCAGCTTCAGGTTGTTAGCTTAGAAGCATTAGACCAGTCACCAATTACTTATAATTTAGAGGTTGAAGGCTATCATACGTTCTTTGTTGGGGAATTAGGGGTTTGGGTTCATAATGCTAAGAAGAAATGTTGTATTATAAAGAATGAGTACCCGAAAGACTTCTCCACTAAAGACACTATTAACCGGTCTGCTAAGTATGTATCTGAGAGAGATGCAAGGAATCTTGCAAGATCTAAAATTGGTAAAGACCCTGTTCAAGTTGAGCCAAACAAGTTAAGAAGCAGAGATGGTAAATGGCAGTATCGAGGTAAGCCTGAAGATCTTAGAGGCCATAAGCCAACAGATAGCCCTCATATTCATTTAGAAAGGTTAAACCCTATAACTGGTGAAGTTATCGAGAACTGGCACCTACGGTGGTAAATAATGAATAGGTTATTTAGAAGTGATTGCTCAGCAGTCTGTGGAAAAAACGAGCTTGTTGTGGAGTTAAGGCAATCAGATATTTCAAAGTTTGCTCTTGAGATATCTATGGTGTTGATGGGAGTGACAAAAAAATTAAATATTCTTTTTGATTCAGGTGGTAATTTAGAACTAAAGCTAGATGAGAAAGTAACTGCTGGAAGTAAGGCTATTGTTGATCAAAAAAGTGGAAAGATAATATTTGTACTTTCAACCAATCAACTGGAATACCTTTGTGCATTTTTATTGAGAGCTTATAGGGATAACACTGCAGAGGTTAATCATATTCATATTGAGGGAGAAAAGAGTGGTGAGGCATTTGATCTTACTTTATTCTTTAGTGATTTTGTTGACCCATTGACACCAGAAGAGGCTTTTAAATTGATGAAATAAAAAGAAAGAAAGGGACACCCTAGATTTGATTTTGATCAAAAAGTAGTCATGACTGGAGGGCTATACTTTTGGTTGTAAAGTAGTCAATTAGGTGTAGAGGTTTAAGGATAACGAGGCCACGAAGTCAGTTGGTGAGTGTTCAGGATACGCCCTATTATCATTGTATTTGTCGCTGTGTGCGCCGTGCTTATTTGTGTGGCGAGGATCGAGTGACGGGTCAAAATTTTGATCACCGTAAAGCGTGGATGGTTGAGCGTCTCACTGAGTTGGTTAAAGTATTTGCGATTGATATCTGTGCTTATGCGGTGATGTCTAATCATTACCACTTAGTGGTGCGTATTGATGAAGAAAAGGCAGGGCAGTGGTCAGATGATGAAGTGATTCGTCGCTGGCGCAAGTTGTATCAAGGTCCTCCGATGATTCAACGGTATTTAGCAGGCGCAACGCTGGATAAAAAGAAAGGGACACCCTAGATTTGATATTGGTCAATAAATAGCCGACTGCATGTGGTTATGATGCTGTTTAATATTTGATCAGTTGTGATTGTGAGGTTTAAGGATGACGAGGCCACGAAGTCAGTTGGTGAGTGTGCAGGATACGCCGTATTATCACTGTATTTGTCGCTGTGTACGCCGCGCTTTTTTGTGTGGCGATGATCGAGTGACAGGTCAAAATTTTGATCACCGTAAAGCGTGGATGGTTGAGCGTCTTACTGAGCTGGTTAAAGTATTTGCGATTGATATCTGTGCTTATGCGGTGATGTCTAATCATTACCACTTAGTGGTGCGTATTGATGAAGAAAAGGCAGGGCAGTGGTCAGATGATGAAGTGATTCGTCGTTGGCGAAAACTGTATCAAGGGTCTCCTACGATTCAGCGTTATTTAGCTGGTGCAACGCTGGATAAAGCTGAGCTTAAGGTTGTTAATGATATTATTCAGCAATGGCGTGTGCGGTTGTCTGATTTATCCTGGTTTATGCGTTGTTTAAATGAACCCATTGCCCGTTGGGCCAATGATGAAGATGGTTGTAAAGGACGATTTTGGGAGGGACGCTTTAAAAGTCAGGCTTTATTGGATGAAGCGGCATTATTGACCTGCATGAGCTACGTGGATTTAAATCCTGTTCGTGCCGGGATGGCAGAAACACCCGAAGCGTCAGATTTTACCTCAATCCAGGCACGAATGGTGGCTTGGGTCAAACGACAACAGAAAAGTCAGCAACAAAGAAAGCCTCGAAATCAGTCCTTTGTACGAAAAACAAAACTGCCTAAACAAACCCTACCTATCGTTCCCTTATTGCGTTTTTCAGGTAATGAAAAACAAGGTAGGAAAACAACAATCCCCTTTACGTTAAAAGACTATCTGCAATTAGTCGATTGGTTGGGACGGGCTATCCGTGATAATAAGCGTGGTTCAATTAGCGAACAACAGCCACCTATTATTGAGCGCTTAAATATTAATAAAGATGAATTATTAGCCTTTGTGAGCCGTAAAGAAAAACGCTTTATTGATGTGGTGGGGACCGAGAATAGTATTCAAAAAACAGTGACTCGATGGCAGCGGAAGTTTATTAAAGGCATTCGACTTGCTAAACAGTTATTTTCTGAAAGGAGTCTTCAATACATTCAATGAGTGAGTCTTCCACTATCTACAGATTAATTGAATTAATATTACCTGAGCACTCGTTACCCCAGCTTTTTCTTCGTAGAAATATTTTAATCGTTTCTCTAGTGTGTAGGCTATATTTGAGTAGTTAGCCAATAGACTTTTATTAGAAAATTCATGAATACTATTAGGGTTGTTTTTAGTATTATTATTGTCACAATTTATTACGGGGCAACCTTCTCTTGTTATGCAGATTCTTTACCAACCTTTTCGATAGTGACTGAAGATAGAAAGCCTTATAACTTTGAAGAAAATGGAGTTGTAAAAGGGATTTCGGTTGATTTGCTTGTGTTGATTTTAAAACGCATTGGCTCTCATCAGACGCGCCATGATATAAAAATTTATCCTTGGGCTAGAGCATATAAAATATTACAGGAGCAACCTAATACGATCCTATTTACTACGATTTTGACTAAAGAACGAGAAAATATGTTCAAGTGGGTGGGACCAATCATTCAAGATATAACACAGTTGTATGCCTTGAAATCTAAAAATATTAAAATAACCTCTCCAAGTGAGCTTAAGAAGTATCGAATAGCTACTTACTTGGATGATTCCGGAGAGCAAATACTTGTTAAAGAATATGGCCTTTCTCTAGATGATCTTCATCGAAGTGCCTCACAAATAGCTGGTTTAAGAAGAGTTTACTATGGTCGTAATGATCTTTTTGTTGGAAATCAACCAACGTTAGAACACTTGTCAAAAAAAGCAGGCTTTAACTCAGATGAGTTTGAACCTGTATTCGTTTTGCATATTAATAAATTATGCTATGCCTTTCATTATGATACTTCAGATGACATCATTGAATTATTTCAGCAAGCACTTGATCGATTAAAAAAAGAAGGGGAGGTTGATAAAATTCTTGAAAAATACCAACATATGTAGCCTATCTCAGATAAAATAGGACAGCCAGGATTTAGTATTTATCAAAATTATACCCCTAGGGCACAAGTGCGTTGTTTAAATGAGCTTATCGCCCGTTGGGCTAATGATGAAGATACCTAATTGTAGGTATTATTTTTTATTTTAAATTGTGCTAGGAAAGTAGCTTAACGAAAAATGCTAAACCAATCAGATAAGACTTTTATCTGTTGATGTATATGAGTATTTGCACAAATTAGGAATATACCCTTCGCGAATCAATTTTAGGGTTTGTTGCCTTCGCTCTTCACCCCAGTCACTTATTAATATAAGCTCAGGGGGCTTCTTCGCTTGACGGCCGCCCCTAAAAATCCTTCGCTGTGGGTATACAACGCATGTATTTAATCTTTAATTGATTTAACTTAATAAATTCCCCTCAATATTGACCTACTATCTCACTTAAATAACTAAAATGAAGAACGTGTCGTGCAAGAAAAAGCTACTTTCCAGTCCCACAAGATACTCTTTTTTAATACCTTTGCATTCACGGTATGTTTTGCTGTTTGGATGCTAAATGGAGTGTTAGTTACCTATCTCGCGGCTAACCAGGTTTATGACTGGGGACCGGTTGAAATTGGTTGGCTAATGGGCATTCCAGTGCTTACTGGTGCTATTTTCCGTTTACCAGCAGGAGTTCTAACGGATAAATTCGGTGGTAAGCCTATTTATGCTACCTTGTTGTTTTTATGTGCAATCCCTATGTACTTGTTGTCCTATGCTGACAGCTTTTTGTTTTTTGCGCTTTGCAGTTTTGGTTTTGGTTTAGCCGGAACTAGCTTTTCTATTGGTATCGCATTCACGTCAGTATGGTATCCAAGAAAGCAACAAGGTTTGGCCTTAGGTATTTTCGGTGCAGGTAATGCGGGTGCTGCTATAACTACGCTACTTGCACCAACACTACTCAATCAGCTAACCAATGACGGTGCCAATATTGACGGCTGGCGTACCTTGCCGCAGATATATGCTATCGCGTTAATAATTACGGGGGGAATATTCCTCTGCTTTACTGAAAATAAAAAACCAGCCACTCACGCCAAACCCGTCAAAGAAATGTTACAGCCATTAAAGAACATTCGAGTTTGGCGATTTGGACTTTATTACTTTTTGGTGTTTGGCTGTTTTGTGGCATTTTCTCAATGGCTGGTTCCTTACTTTGTTAATGTCTATTATGCCCCTTTGGTTACCGCAGGGATTTTAGCTGCATTATTCAGCTTTCCTTCAGGTGTAATACGCGCGGTTGGAGGCTGGATGTCAGACAAATGGGGTGCTCGAAAAGTCATGTACTGGATATTAGGTTCTTCAGTGATTATCTCACTCATGCTGTCAATACCTAAAATGGAGGTTTACTCTGCAGGTCAAGGAATTATGGCAACACAGTCAGGTACGGTGACTGCGGTTTCTGAAGATTTCATTACTGTTAATGATAAAGTTTATAGGCTACAAGCAAAAACCAGTGGTTTTGAACAGCTTGAAGATCAGCTGTTGGTTTTTCCCACCAAGGAAACCTGGCAAGAAAGTGTTGTTATTGTTGGACAACAAGTTCAAAAGAAAGAACTGCTTGCGAAAGGTGTCACTCGAATTTACTTTCAAGCCAATATGTGGATATTTGCGGTCTTAGTCATTTTGCTTGGGAGTATTTGGGGAATTGGAAAAGCAGCTGTTTACAAACATATTCCAGATTACTTTCCTGAGGAAGTTGGTGTTGTCGGTGGCATGGTTGGTGTTTTGGGAGGGCTTGGAGGATTCTTTTGTCCTATCATTTTTGGTTACTTGCTGAATTGGACAGGTTTATGGACTAGTGCATGGATGTTTATGTTTGTGATTTCCTTTATTTGCCTATTTTGGATGCATCGTACGATTATGCAGCAAGTTCAACTTCCATTTGACTTGGAATCTAAAATAAGTGGGTTACTTCGTGCTGATGGTGGTCGCCTGCTGTCGCCATTAATTACCTGGAGTGATCAGTTTAGTGTTGGCATTAAAGAAATTGATCTTCAACACAAACATATGATGCAACTAATCAATGCGATAGATGAGTGTGTTCAAACGGGGGGTAATTTTGAAAAAATATTGCCGATTTTTAATGAGCTAGAGGAATATACTCGGTCACATTTTGCTAATGAAGAAGCGATGTTGGAAAAAAACCAATGTTCAGAGTTTGAGGCTCATAAGCGAAGTCACCAACAGCTTTTGCAGGAGCTGACTGACTGGCGTAAGAAGGCTGCTAGTAGCAGTAGTGATCGTTTAGTAGAGTTGATGGCTGTTCTGAAAGTATGGTTCCCAGGACATATTCTTAACGCCGATAAGAAACATGCTGAGTTTTTTCATTAATACCTGACTGGAAGATTCTCTTACTTCAAATCAAATAAAAACACCCAGCTTTATGCAAAGTACTAGATGCAAAGTACTGGGTGTTTTATTAATTAGCTTGATAAAGCTTGACTGACTTTAAGACCATCCAAATCAACACTATAGCTGGCGCTGGAAGAAACTGTAATAAATAACACTTTTTCTTTACTGACACTGGCCCGAATAAACATGCCTAAAGGAATAGCAATCAACCGACTGCCTTGTTGAATAGCAAACATAATATTGTAGTAATAGCTGGTATTGTCTCCAGTTTCTTTTGACCAAAAAATCCAGGCGCTTTCGCTGTGGCGATGGAGGTTAGTAAAGCCAGCAGAAATTGAGTCTAAAATTTTCTGCTTTAGCGAACTTGGTACTGTACCTCCTAATACTACATTAACCTTATCTGCAACCTGATCAATGGTTGAGCCAGGATTGCCATTACTGAAGTGAGCTTGGATTTGCTGATCAACGGTTAAGCCAGAACGCTGTGCTAATGAAATAGCTTCTGCAGTATTGAACTGTAAGGAAGACGCGTTTAAAGCGTTTTGAAAAATACGAGTCATGTTTATTGCTTGTGCTACATACTGGGGGTCAACATTAAACATGGTTTTGAAATGTAAGCTCTGGCTTGACTCTGCAAGAATAGCATTTTTTTGCCCAGAAATGACCAGTCCACTTAGAATAACCGGGCTGGTAAAGATAGCAGGCTTTAAATCATCGGCAATATACACTAGAGGACCTCCCTGTGTGATGTCATGACATGCACTTGCCAGCATTATTGTTAAAAAAATTATGTTTTTGTCTAAGTCAACCTAGTGGCGCAACGACCTGAAATCCTTTGATGGCAATGCTCATTTCTTGTTCTTTTAATGTAAGGCGAAGTTTTTGAGTTTCGTCTTTTTTACCCAGCACTTCTTCAATAGGGTCATGAATGGTGACTGTTAAAACCAAAGGACCTGCAGCTAACATAGAGCCGGTACTGGCGTTTTGAGTGATGATAAACATGTTGTAGGTGTAAACTGTTTTATCTGCATCTTTTCCAGCCACAGAACAGATATTGAACCACGGTTTGTCTTCTTGAGCATTTAGGTCACAAAAGGCATGCGCAATAACATTATTAAATTGTTCATTATCACTAACACCCATGGTACCTTGTTCTTCCAAGGCTTTGGTGATACTTGATGTTAATGCGGATAACGTTTTATAAGACTTGGTTAGCGTCGTATTTGTTGTAGCAACAATCGCTAAGTCTGCCTGGTTTTTTGCTGTGTCCATGGCTTTTTCCATGTCAAACTGGCCATCAGCATTAATATCTTTTTCAAACAAATCAGCAATCGCTAATGCCTGCTGTACATATTGTTCATCTTCAAGATTCAAAAAAACCTGAAAGGGAACGGGATTACTTTTATTGGGATAAATTTCAATTGTCACAGTATGCTCCTTGTGTATCCCATTAATGAGTGATTAACTCAATGCTTCAACAATAACCATACTCTTGAATTCCAGGCTCTGGTTGATTGTCGATCCGGCGACCAGAGATAGAACATTAGCATCAGATTGGTTAATCTGAATATTAACGCTGGTAAGTTGACCAGACATTACAGATCCTGTTGATTTATTTTGAGTAATGTTGAACATATTATATTGATAACTAATCGAGTCTGAGGATTGGTTGAACACTGTAAAATATCCGCCATTCTTCTGAGCATTCAGATCAATAAATGCTCTGGCAGCTGCAGCAAAAGCGGCCCAGTTTTCCGTTGCAGCACCCTGAACCATGCTGATCAGATTCTGTAACTGATCAATTGCTACCCAGACTTGCTGTTTACTGGTATTACTTTTAACTGTTTTAGTACCAATGACTGCAAAAGACTCATGTTCCTTGGCAATGGTTAATGCTTTCTCAAAATTAATGCCTTCTTTTTTCGAAACAATATCATCGAAGGCTTTAACCATGTTAACGCCTTGATTGACGTAAGATAGGCCAACATTCAGGGTAGTACTAAAATGACCTCTGTCACCTGACATATCATTTGGGTTGATTATAACATTATTCATAATGGATTCACTTTGTGTGATTGATAAAGAGTAACATTGAGAACTCATTGATCATGTTGCAATGAGTTTGATTTATTAAGTTTAAATATTATTAATAAAAAATTCTCGTCACTGAAACTTAGCGTTTCTCATTAAGAGGTGGTTAGCTTTAATGTTTATAAATTTAGCTACTAAATTAAAATATAAAAATGCCATAGCGATGGCTATGGCATTTCTACAGTCACGTTAGCTTTTCAGGGCTTCAACCACAGTAATTGACTTAACATTAACAGAGTAGTTGTGTTTGTCTTTGGTGGTTATCCAAAGTACTTTTTCTTTATCGACATCAACCGTGATCGTCAGGCCAATAGGTGCTGCAGCCATTACAGAACCTGTTTCCTGGTTAGCTACTGCAAAAAGAATATTGTAAGTATACGTCGTTTTATGTTCGCTTTCTTTACTCCAGAAAATCCACTTGCTATCTTTTTGCTCGTTAAGATTAGTAAACCCTTGTTCGATAGTATTCTCAAACTTCTTGTAAGTTGCACTTTGTTTATCAAGGGCAACGCCTACGACAGTATCCAGTAAAGCCATGACATCACTCACCATGGCAGAAACTTGATTATCTTGTTTAACGATAGATTGATTTACTGTGCCAATAACCGCCATTTCTGGATGCTGCTGGACAATTGACAAAGCTTTTTCAAAATTAAACTCAAGATTTTTACTGTCAATGGCGTCTTGAAAAACACGTGACATTTGGATTGCTTGAGCAACATACTGTCTAGGTACTTGAAACAGTGTATTAAAATTAAGCTTTGAATCAACACCATCCTTAGCCAAATCTTTGCTATCAACAACTAAAACGCTATCAAAAGTCATACTTTAATCTCCCTATTTAAAAGTACAGATAAGTGTAGCTCAATAGAAAAATGGTTGAGTAAAAAAAATCTGTCAAGTAAATGTCAGTGATAATTTTGAGGGGCAGCCATGCTCAGATAACATCGGGCTTTATTTGACTAATAGGTCAGTTAATATATACCCAATACGAATGGTTTTTAGGTGCGCCCATCGAGTGACGAAGTCCTATGAGCCTATATTAATAGGTGCTTGGGGTGAGGAGTGACGATAACAAAACCTCGAAATCATTCGTGATGGGTATAAATACAATTTTTGTGACATGTGTAAGGTAAAATGATTTATAACCACTGAAAAGGGCAAGCGTAGCGTATAAGTCGTATAGTGGTGACTAACAGAATGAGGTTGGTTGCCAATCGGTCAATAGCTGGCTAAACTGTCATGGTTTTGTATCAATAGAGTCATAATAATGCAAGTACAAACTGTTGATTATTTAGCCGATGATTGTGCTCAATCCTTTGTGGAGTCACTAAGAAATACAGGGTTTGGTGTCATCAAAAACCATCCAATTTCTCAGTCACTTGTCGAGTCAATTTATAAAAACTGGTACGCATTTTTTGTCAGTGAAGAAAAGCACCAATATTGCTATAACACAGAGACACAGGATGGGTATTTTCCACCTGACGTTTCTGAGGTCGCCAAAGGTCATCAAGTAAAAGATATTAAAGAGTATTATCATATTTATCCATGGGGACAAATTCCTGCCTCATTAAAAGCTGAAGCCATGAGCTATTACCAAATGGCTAACACGTTAGCAACTGAACTGTTAAGCTGGGTCGAAGCATATACACCAACAGATATAGCGCAACACTATTCAATGCCATTATCTAAAATGATAGAAAATAGCCGCAATACATTACTGAGAGTTTTACATTATCCACCATTAACGGGGGAAGAAGAGCCAGGTGCTATTCGTGCGGCAGCCCATGAAGATATTAATTTACTTACTATTTTACCCGCAGCCAATGAGCCTGGGTTGCAAGTAAAAGGAAGTAATGGTGAGTGGTTAGATGTACCTTGCGACTTTGGTACGCTCATTATTAATACCGGTGATATGCTACAAGAAGCGTCACAAGGTTATTTTCCTTCAACTACGCATAGAGTTATTAACCCTACAGGGGGTTGTCGAGATAAATCTCGTATTTCTTTACCGTTGTTTTTGCATCCTAACCCGGATGTTGTCTTGTCTGAGCGTTATACGGCAAGAGAGTATTTACACGAAAGATTAAAAGAGCTTGGAGTAATATAATGGCTGACTCTGAGCACCAAACACTACTCAAAGCGAAGTTAAATCTTGAAACATCGATGATTGCATGGAAAGATTTACAGCCTTATTTTGCTGCTGGGCAAGTAATAGCTGTTAATGAAAATCTAGACTTAATTGATGTTGCTGCTCAGATAGCACAGGATAATAAAAAACAAATCGAAGCCTGGATGACTGAAAGCAAAATTGCCAAAGTAACCGATCAGCAAGCTACTAACTGGTATGAGCAGGATTCTTCACTATGGGCTGTGGTGATTCGACCATGGATACTAGTGCAGGAAAAAAAATAATCATTTCAGGATTGTAAATATACGGTTATCCATTATAAATCTTCCAGAATTTTATCATATTGTCCGCTTTCCTTAAGCTTAGCCAAGCCTTCATTGAAGGCTTGCAATAATGTAGTCAGTCGCTCGCTGTTTATTTTCTTAGAAAATGCAACACATATGGGTGTGTTTTGTAATGGTTTATTATGATAAGTTATTCGAGACGCTTGACGCACGGTAAATTTATTCTTGATTAAAAAAAGACCAACCAGTTTTTCCATAGGTACCAAATCAGCTCTGCCTGCTAAAAGCATTCTAAACTTTTGCTCATCATTATTTGAATAAATAATATTCATTTGATTTTGTTTGGCTGCTAAGTCAAATTCATTCCCATAGGTATATTTTTTTGTGGCAATAGTTCTTAAATGCCTTACGTCATTAAGTGAGTTCCAGTTAAACTTAAATGCTTTTAGATGAAAGAAAACTTTTGTTGAGAATGTTACTGGATCACTAAATATAAAGTCTTTTTTTCTGTCATCTGTTGGTGCCCAGGCAAGGGATGCATCTGCTTGACCATCTGCGGTAAGAAAATAACTTCGTTGCCATGGATAATACTTGATATCTACAGAATAGCCTTCTAATGAAAAGGCTTGAGTTATTATCTTAGTGAAAACGCCTCCTCCCTCTAGATCATGTGATGTATAGGGAGGCCACTCGCCAGAAGTAATGGATACGGTTTTAGTTGTATCTGTAACTGACTCTGTTTCTTCACAAAAAGCGTTTAAAAATATAAAAATTAAACTAACTGAGAATAGCCTAATCATAGAGTTTTAAAAAATACCTTTGTATAGATCGCTTAGGAAATCATCATATACTTTAGAATCCTTTAATTCCTTAACGCCTTCATTGAATGCCTTTATTAATTCAGCGCTCTTTTTATGTTTCTTGGAAATAATAAGATGACCTGTAGTTGAGCGTAAAGGCTTGTTGTGAATGGTGAGAGTATCTTTAGCTACAGGTAGTTCAGAAGATACTATTCTCCACCCAGTAATTTCGTCCATAGGGAAAATATCTACTTTTCCTGCTGCTAGCTTTTTAAAGTTACTAATGTCAGAAGCGATAATATCTGAGTTAATTACTTTTTTGTCGACTAAATCCCAAAGTTCTTCCGTATAGGTGTAACCCCTTGTGAGCGCGAACTTGAAATCTTTGAGTTCTTCAAGTGTGTTCCAGTCTGGAATATTTGTTTTTTTTAAGTGAAATAAAACTTCTCGGTGTTCAGAAATGGGTACGCTAAAGAGATATTCTTCTTCTCGTTCTTTATTAGTGAATGAGAAAGAAACACCATCAAATTTATCATGGCCTTCTATCAGTGCACGTTTCCACGGACGATATTTAAATTGAACATCATAGCCTTTTTTTTCAAATGCCGCTTTTATTACACGGTTAACAAAACCATTATGCTTTGCTTTTGAGCTGGTAAAAGGTTCGTACTCAGTAGCGACAATTGTAAGCTTTTCGGCACTATGAGCTATAGTGGGCATTAAATAAAAGCATGATAGTATAAATGGGAATATAAAGGTGACTTTCATGATAATACCTTGAAGTAAATTTTACCAATTAAGTGGTAATGCGTATTCACGATCCTTAACTAGTTTAGTCCAAAACTTTGGTTAGTCAGGCGTTGATTTATGTTGTGTCACTCACTGTATCTGTATTCAGCCGCATGTATTGAATAGGCATTCGCCTGGTGAATATACCCTTCACGAATGATTTCTAGGTTTTGTTATCTTCACTCCTCACCCCTCACCCCTCACCCCAATCACCTATTAATATAGGCTCATGGGACTTCGTCACTCGATGGCCGCACCTAAAAACCATTCGTATTGGGTATATTATTGAGTTGAAAGGTATATATGCTTGGTTATTGCAATTCGCTATAATCCGATGCTTTGTTGGTTACTTATAAATAAGTTGATTATCGCCATGCAGCCATTACCTGAACTCGATGATTTTTTGTTGTGTAAAACGCCGGAGGAGTGGATACAGGCAGCACTTGATGAGCCGGAAATTCTATTAATTGATCATGCAAACTGTGAAAAAAAAGCGGCTTCGACTGCATTAAGGCTTATGTTCAGGTATCCAGAACATGTCGACTTACAATATAAAATGTCGCGTTTGGCACGGGAAGAATTGAGGCATTTTGAGCAAGTATTTGCCATTATGCAGGCTAGAAGTGTTGTCTATCAAAAACTGGGACCTGCACGTTATGCCAGTGCACTGCGATCAGGTGTGAGAACCCATGAGCCTGCTACATTAGTGGATATCTTGATTATTGGTGCGTTTATTGAAGCTCGTTCTTGTGAGCGCTTTGCGGCATTAGCTCCACATTTAGACGAAACATTAAATAAATTTTATTGCTCTTTACTCAAATCCGAGCATCGTCATTTTCAGGATTATTTACGTTTAGCCATGCAATATAGTGAAGAGCCGATTGTGGAGCGAATATCATTTTTTGCTGAAATGGAAAAGACATTAATCTTAAGCTCTGATACAGAATTCCGTTTTCATAGTGGTTTGCCACAACCTAAAGCTTAACGTGTTAAAAAAATACATCCCCTTCATGAGTACACTAAGTTACATGAAGGGGAAGTTTGGCTTTGCTTAAACAGAAAACGGGCTAAAGAGGAAATTCCGTCAAGCTGAATCCAGCTGACTCATCCCAATGCAGCATCCAGCCTTTTTTGTCCCAATCACCCAACACAATACGCTGTGCGGGTTGTTGATTGATGGTTAGGGTGTGAATTGCCGGACGATGGGTATGACCATGAATAAAACACTTAACATCATGTTCCGTCATTAGCTTCTCAACTTCTGCCGGTGTGACATCCATGATCTCATCGGTTTTGGCCTGATTGGCCGCTTGGCTTTGGTTCCGAATGTTTTCTGCCATGGCAATTCGCTCTGCCACTGATAGTGATAACAGCTTCTGTATAGTGGCAGGATTACGAATATAGTGGCGGAAGGCCATATAGTCTTTATCTGCTGTACATAGCTGATCACCATGAGACAACAACACAGGCTGATCACCCAGGGTGATAACACAGGGATCTTTTAGTAATTGAACACCTGTCTGTGCAGCAAAGTCTTCGCCGATCAGAAAGTCGCGATTGCCGTGCATGAAATACACGGCGGTGCCACTATTAATCAGCTGTCGTATTTGACTTGCCACTGTTTGTTGCAGGTCATCCATTGCATCGTCACCCAGCCAGGCATCAAATAGATCACCTAAAATGTACAGTGATTCAGCTTGTGGAGCTTGCTCAATTAAAAATTGAGCAAGCGCGGCTGTCAGGTCGGGACGTTTTGCCTGCAAATGCAAGTCAGAGATAAACAGCACAGACATGGTGATTAGGCTTCTACCAGTTCAGCGGACTCAATGATAACTTCTTCAGCAGGTACATCTGCGTGAAAGCCAACACTTGTGGTTTTAACGGCTTTAATACGGTTGACCACATCCATCCCTTCAACCACTTCACCAAATACCGCGTAGCCCCAGCCTTCAATTGTCTTAGAGCGGAAGTTTAGAAAGTCATTGTCAGCTACGTTGATAAAAAATTGTGCTGAAGCTGAGTGGGGATCTTGAGTCCGTGCCATGGCAATGGAACCAATCTTGTTTTCCAGGCCATTATCTGCTTCATTTTCGATAGGCGCATTAGTGTCTTTTTCTTGCATGCCAGGAGCAAAGCCACCACCCTGAATCATGAAGTTATCAATAACACGATGGAAAATAGTGTTATCGTAATGTCCATTCTTTACGTATGCTTCAAAGTTAGCCGCTGTTTTAGGTGCTTTTTCATGGTTGAGTTGAATTTTGATATCGCCAAAGTTGGTGTGCAAAATAACCATGCTATCGCCTTGTTGGGTTATGTTAATTAGATCAATATCTGCTGTGTTTTCCACCTTGACGCAAGCCAGTAACAAGCGTTCATTATGAAAGGTGGAAAACCTATACAGTCATCGTTTATCACTGTAGCATGACAAGATAGACTTCAGTTAGGTTTATCACAGCATGAAAAGGGCGCTATAATAGCGCCTTTACCTATTGCTCCGCAAACTACGCCTCCCCGCTGGGTAAACACTGGCCTATGCTAATGTGTAGGAATAGATGTGAAAGCATGGTGTTTGTTTGAGATTATCCTGCCACGACGTGGGTTTTTCTCTTAGTTACCGCCATGTGTCGTATGAGGGGAGGGATATTGTGTATTTATTTGACGGGTTTACAGTAAGCAAGTATGGATCATCAAGAAACAACACGTCCGAATAACTTTATTCAACAAATTATCAGTGAAGACCTAAAAAACAATAAAAATAATGGTCAGGTTCACACACGTTTTCCACCAGAACCTAACGGTTATTTGCATATTGGCCACGCTAAGTCAATTTGTTTGAACTTTACTCTAGCGGAGCAGAATGGTGGCGTCTGTAACTTGCGTTTTGATGACACTAACCCCGAGAAAGAAAGTCAGGAATTTATCGAGGCCATTCAAGAAGATGTACGCTGGTTAGGTTTTCAGTGGGATGGCGATGTTCGTTACACGTCTAGTTATTTTCAGGCACTGTATGATTATGCGGTTGAGCTGATTAATAAAGGCAAGGCTTATGTTTGCTCACTCAATGCTGAACAAGCCAGAGCATATCGTGGCACGTTGACAGAGCCAGGTAAGAAAAGCCCTTATCGTGAACGTTCTGTAGAAGAAAATCTGGACTTGTTTGAGCGGATGCGTCGTGGTGAGTTTGCTGAAGGTGAACATGCACTTCGGGCCAAAATTGATATGGCCTCGCCCAACATGAATATGCGGGACCCCATTATTTATCGTATTCGTAAAGTAGCGCATCACCAAACAGGCGATGAGTGGTGTGTATATCCCATGTATGATTTTGCTCATGGCTTGTCGGATGCTATTGAAGGCATTACTCACTCAGTTTGTACCCTGGAGTTTGAAGATCATCGCCCATTGTATGACTGGTTTTTGGATCAATTGGATGTGCCTTGTCACCCTCAACAGATTGAATTTGCGCGGCTGAATGTGAATTACACTGTCACCAGTAAGCGTAAATTAAAGCAATTGGTTGATGAGCAAGTGGTTGATGGCTGGGATGATCCCCGTATGCCAACCATTGCAGGAATGCGTCGTCGGGGCTTTACACCACGTGCCATCCGAAATTTTTGCGAAGCAACAGGGGTCACTAAAAGTGAGGGTGTGGTTGATGTGAGCATGTTAGAGCATGCCCTGCGGGATGACTTAAATAAACATGCTCCAAGAGCAATGGGCGTGTTACGCCCCTTAAAAATTGTGCTCACTAACTACCCGGAAGAACAGGTTGAACAGTTAACGGCTCCTGTGCATCCTCAAGATGAATCGATGGGAACTCGGACTTTGCCATTTGCCCGTGAGCTTTACATTGATGCAGAAGACTTTAAAGAAGAAGCCAACAAGAAATTTAAACGTTTAGTGTTGGGTAAAGAAGTTCGACTGCGTAATGCGTATGTTATTCGCTGTGATGAAGTCATTAAAAATGATGCTGGTGAAATTATTCAATTACGCTGTACATATGACCCTGAAACACTGGGCAAGGACCCTGAAGGTCGCAAAGTGAAAGGGGTTATTCATTGGGTGAGTGCAGCACACTCATTGTCAGCCGAAGTAAGACTTTACGATCGGTTATTTGATGAGCCAAGCCCCGATAGCAACAAAGAGCGTGACTTTAAAGAGTTCCTCAACAAAAACTCGTTGCAGGTGCTAACAGGATGCCGATTGGAAGCTAGTTTAACCGATGCTAAGCCCGGACAAGCCTATCAGTTTGAGCGAGAAGGGTACTTTTGTTTAGACAGTAAAGCAGGTGGTGAAGAATGTTTGGTCTTTAACCGAACCATCACCTTGCGGGATACCTGGGCAAAAATTGCGAATGAAGCAGGATAAGAAAAAGGAAAACAGTAGCTGTGTTGAAGATTTATAACACACTGACCCGTGAAAAGTCTGAATTTAAACCGTTGCAATCGGGTAAAGTCAGTATGTATGTCTGTGGCATGACCGTGTACGACTACTGTCACCTTGGTCATGGTCGCGTATTTGTAGCCTTTGATGTCATTGTCCGCTATTTGCAAGCCAAAGGTTATGAAGTTAACTATATTCGCAATATCACAGACATTGATGACAAAATCATTCGTCGCGCTCAGGAAGCCAATGAAGACTGGCAGCAATTGGTGCAGCGTTTTACTGATGCTATGGATGAAGATTTTGCAGCGTTAGGTATTGGTAAACCTAATCTGGAGCCAAAAGCAACTGAGCATATCGATCAAATTATTGCCATGGTGCAAACCTTGATCGATAAAGGCATGGCTTATGCAGCAGATAATGGTGATGTTTACTATGTTGTAGAAAAATTTGCGGGCTATGGTCAGTTATCCGGCAAAGTACTTGATGAGCTGCACTCGGGAGCTCGGGTCGAAGTCGATGAAGCTAAGCAAAATCCGCTGGACTTTGTATTATGGAAAGCAGCAAAACCCGGTGAACCAGCGTGGGATTCGCCTTGGGGTAAAGGGCGTCCTGGTTGGCATATTGAGTGTTCTGCAATGTCTACTTGCTGCCTGGGCAATACCTTTGATATTCATGGCGGGGGACCTGATTTAAAATTCCCTCACCATGAAAATGAAATAGCCCAGTCCGAAGCGGCTACGGGTGAAAAGTACGCAAATGTCTGGATGCACGCGGGTGCACTGCGCATTAATGATGAAAAAATGTCTAAATCATTAGGTAACTTTTTCACCATACGTGATGTGTTGGCTGATTTCCCGGCAGAAGTCGTGCGTTACTTCTTGCTAGCGAGCCATTATCGTAGTCCCATAAATTATAGTCTTGAAAGCTTAAAAGAAGCTGGAGCAAGCCTGGAGCGCTTTTACCATAGCTTGCGAGGACTTACTTTACCTCAAGCACCAGAGAGTGAGTTTAGCTCGCGTTTTTATGCGGCGATGGATGATGATTTTAATACGCCAGAAGCGCTGGCCGTGTTGTTTGATATGGTTCGAGAAATCAACCGTAATAAAGCAGCTCAGCCTGACCAGGCGTCACAGATTGCGGCTGAAATGAAAGCATTGGGTGATGTGCTTGGCCTGCTTCAGCAGGACCCAGAGGCATTTTTTCAGCAGCAAACATCTGATGTTGATCCGCAGCAGGTAGAGAACTTAATTGCACAGCGAAATGCGGCGCGTAAACAACGTGATTTTGCTAAGGCGGATGAAATAAGAGATCAGCTTCAAGCAATGAGCGTGGTATTAGAAGATAGCCGAGAAGGGACAAAATGGCGTGTTGAAAAGTAAATATTTAATGAAATAAACATGTCGTATTGTTGATTTCTTTTAAATACCCTCTACAAAACCACAACTTACATGTTGTGGTTTTTTTTCATATACCCAAAGCGAAGGACTTTTATACCCCAAGGGCACAAGGGTGCGGCCGTCAAGTGATGAAGTCACAGGCGCTTATAGAAATAAGTGACTGTGGTGGTCGTTAAATGCTCCTCGGCAATAGCGCCTGCATTGCTCTACTATATGACATCCATGTCATTATGCATAAACTGCATTCCCACCATCCTTGGAGGTCAAGAACGCCGACAACAAACCCTACTAATGTGTCGAGAACACATTAGAACAGCTTCGCTGGTCCGTTAGGGTGAGCGCTATGGATAGCGCACATAAAACTGATTCGTGAAGGGTATAACTTGAGTAAGTTTGCTGCTCATATACTAAGACTGAAGTATAAGACTATTATTGATTGCTTATTCGCATAAATTGCTGTTTGTTGTCCTGTAAGCTATCTCCTAATCTTAACAATGTTTACTGATAGGCTTAAAGGAGTAAGCAATGGATGTGCGAATAGGAATCGCAGTCAAGCTAACATTTATACTTTCGCTTTTTGCGCTGACCACTATTGCGCTTCAGGTTTACAGCTACTATCACCAATACCAACAAATGACCCTGCAACGAGCACTGCAAGTGAAAACCCTTGTTGAGTCTGTGCATGCTATTTCTCAACATTATTACCAACAAAGAACAGAGCAGGGTGAGGCTCAAGCTAAACAAAGTGCGTTATCGGCTATTCGAGCGATGCGTTATGGCCAGGGAAATTATTTTTGGATAAATGATACGAGTAACCGAATGGTGATGCATCCATTAAACACTGATTTACAGGGTAAGGATATGTCTAACCTGAAGGATCCGGATGGTGTTCCCGTAGTGGTAGAAGCAACACGTGTCGCATTAACGGGCGGTGACTGGTTTGAGTATCAGTGGCATCGTGCGGGAGAAGGGGAACAGTTTTTTCCAAAAATTTCTTATGCACAACTTTTTGAACCCTGGGGATGGGTGATTGGTACGGGAGAATATATTGATGATATTCGTAATGAATTTTGGTCCAGTGTCAGGGTTAATGGGATAGCTTTTGGGCTGTTATTAGTGCTGGTCATGGCTGGGAGCCTGTGGTGGGTGCGTCGAATTACGCAGCCCGTAAAAGCTATGGTTAAGGTGATGAAAGCTGTTGAGCAAGGGGACTTGCAACAGCAAATGCAGGTAGTGACCCAGGATGAGATTGGGGTGCTGACAGGTTCATTTAATAGTGTTGTGCAGTCACTGCAAAAGATGATCGGCAGCCTCTACCTGTCGGTGGAGACATTGTTAACTGAGGCTAATGCTCTGCGACAGGAATCCAAAGCAACCAGTGATGCTTTATCTGCCCATGATCATGAAGTAGAGCAGCTGGTTACGGCAATGCAAGAGTTGCAAAGTACAGCCCAGGATGTAGCCAGAAATGCCAGCTTAACAGCGGATCGCACATCACAAATGGTCAATGCGGTCAGTGGGGGAGAGCAGTATGTGGGCCAGTTACAGCAACATAGTCAGTCACTGGCAAGTGAGTTAGTGGATGTCTCCAGTGCTATCAGTCAGCTTGACGAAAATATGCAGAAAATTGCGGAATTTATTCATGAGATCAATGAAATTTCCGCCCAAACTAACTTATTGGCCTTAAATGCCGCGATTGAAGCGGCAAGAGCTGGTGAAAAAGGGCGGGGGTTTGCAGTGGTTGCGGATGAAGTCAGATCGTTGGCATCGCGCACTCAAGATTCCACCCAGTTAATTCAGGAATTAATTTCAGGTTTTAAAAACTGTTTGTCGTCTGTTGTCGTGGCGATGAATGATAACCGTCAGCGGTCTGAGCAGGGGGTTGAACATGCTGTACAAACCCAAAATGTATTCAACTCGGTGGTCCAAGATGTTCAGGATGTTGACAGTATGAATACCCAAGTTGCAACTGCAGCAGAAGAACAGGTTAATGTCATTGCAGAAATGAATACTAATTTAGAGCGTATTCAGCAAGAAGCATCAACCTCAGCTGAAAATGCAGATAAAGCATTTACCCATAGTGAAAACCTGGATCAACAAGCGCTGATGATTCAGCAGCAGTTAGCGCGCTATCAAATTGGGTAACGGCATGATGTTTTTGGAAAGGGGGTGTTAAACAGTGGCATCCCACAAAGCAACAGCATGTAAATTACTCTATTGTCGCCAGGGAGGGACAACAGGGTATAGCCAGTTGGGAGGAGGCGAACCAATCAGCTATGTTGAAAGCACAAATATAACGGTGGATGATATACAGCACTCGGTACACTTTTTATTAGTTGCTTTCCCTCATTGGACCATGCGCGCTCGAGGTCAATATGAATTTCAGAATGTTTCTGTGTACTGGGTTCATGTGGGGGATGGACAATGTAGTCTGGCATTACAAAGTCCAGTTGTTGAAGTCTACTATCCTCACAATGTAGGTGAGCACAGTGCTTGCTTAGGGTTTGCTGTCAATAGCTTACCCACCTTACAGAAGCGATTAGCGCAAGGGGGCTATAGCATTGAAAATCTGGTTGAACCTGTAGGTAAGCAAGGTCAGCGTGTCTTTTATCGTGATGAAAATAGCATTAGCTATGAGTTTGTTGAATATGCCACGAGTGATGTATTGATGCCTGTGGTTTAACAACTGAAAGACACAAAAAAACCTGCAAAAAGCAGGTTTTCTATCACCATCCTGGTGGCTATTCCATTGAGCCCATCCCTAGACCCAGATCCTTAGGTCGTCACACAAGCAATGGCTGGAAAGTCCCTGACGCATCCATACGCTTTAGCTCCCTTAAGCTTCATGCTGCCAGCCATCATCGGATGTTATGATCCATGAATTGCAGGGATGATCAAAGTGATAATTGTTAATGATGTGTGTAGGAAATTAGCCATAAAATACAGCTAAGGTTGTCTTAGTTTTGTTATTGCTTTATTAGATTGTGCTTTTTGCGCAAGGAATTCGCTTAAAAATACTTGCTAACCAGAGATACACCACGTAATGTAACAAGGCATTTTTAGAGGTGCCCTTGGTGTGTCCTTTTGGGTAAGCAAGTTTAAAAATTAACCCTTTTTTAGTCGCTGGAGGATAGACATGAGTGTAATGAAATTATTCTGGGCTAATGGGATGAGATGTATCTAAAGGCAAAATCAGTGGTAAATAGCTAGCAGACCTATAAGTAAGCAAAAATCTACATCTGGATGGTAACGCAGGTGTTGTTTTTCGTTGCTTGACACACTCCTCCTATATAGCCCGGTATTTCTAGCCGGGGTTTTCTATTGAGAAGCCCTAGAAGTCATTTTTAATCAGGCTTTTCTCTTATGTTTATCAATCATTTAACACTTGGTTGGAAACCTTTTTTTCAGCAACAATTAACACTTGATGAATTGTCTTCAACGATAGCAGCCCGGATTGTGGCTATCCATCGCTCACATATCCAAGTGCTGATACCTGATGCGTCGTTTTCTATCGATACGCAATTATGTGCAAAGCTGCAACCACTGGCTGTGGGGGACTGGCTGTTATTTGAGGCCACTCTTTTACAGGATAATGCCAGACCGTTACGGCGGCTGTCTCGCCTGTCACTCATTGCGCGTAAAGCGGTTGGTGAACAAGTGGCTGTGCAACCTATTGTGAGCAATATTGATACGCTATTTATCGTTTCTTCCTGTAATCAGGATTTTAATATTTCACGGCTTGAGCGCTATTTGGTATTAGCATCAGAGGCGCGGGTTACACCTGTTCTTGTCTTGACCAAGTCAGACCAGTGTGCAGGTGTTGATGATTTTGTCGCCCAGGCGCGAACGCTTCAGCCTGGCCTTATGGTTGAAGTCTGTGACGCTCGAGATCCATTACACTTACAGGGGCTGCAGGCATGGTGTAAGGTAGGTCAAACCGTGGCCTTGGTAGGATCATCAGGTGTGGGTAAATCGACACTGATAAACAGTTTATGTCAGCAACAGGCTCTAACCCAGACAATTCGTGAAGATGATGCTAAGGGACGTCATACCACGACAGCAAGAACACTCTATGTGATGGATAGTGGGGGCTTATTAATTGATACACCAGGGATGCGAGAGCTTCAGTTACTTTCATGTGAAGAGGGAGTACAAAGTGTATTCGCTGATGTTGAAGTACTCATCAATAATTGTCGATTTAGTAATTGTACTCACGAAAATGAACCAGGCTGCGCTATTCAGCAAGCTTTAACCTCAAATCAGCTGGACCCGCGTCGCTGGAAAAATTATCGGAAATTGCTTAAAGAGCAGCAAAGGAATGCTGAAACTATCGCTCAGCAGCATCAACGTGACAAGCAGTTTGGTAAGCTATGCCGCAATATTCAGCGAGAAAAACAAAAAAGGAAAAATATAAATGATTAACTTGTATTAAATGCTTATTTATTTTTGGTAAAAAAATAGGATATTGAAGCTTATAATAGCCTGCTCTTTGAGCAGGTTTTTTTTAGGATTATTTTTTAAGTAGTGTTTAATAATACATCGAGTCACCTATTTTAATCTGGCTTTATCAAAACTGGATATAATGGGGGGATATGGTCTATAAGCATAGTGGTTTCACCATGAGTAGTGGTTGAAGGAGATTTATTGTTCTAAAGATTTAGCAGTTGTACACAACGAGTGTGTATATAAATGTCTAAAGACTGACGTACTAAAGCAGTAAAGCGAGGGCTGACATGTCATTCACGATCAGGACAAGTGCCTGCTACCTTCCAGAGCAAACTATTTCCGCAGAAGTGCTGGATCAACGTTTGCGCTTGACTCCAGGTACATGTCGGCAACGTTATGGCGTTGATTACCGGCATTATGCAGCATCCCATGAAACCGCACTCTATATGGGGGCTATGGCGGGGAAAAAGGCACTAAGGCAAGCAGGTATGGCACTAGAAGAACTGGATTTGCTGGTTTGTGCCAGTGGGACCAGTCATCAGGCGTTACCCTACAATGCGGCAGGAATTCTTAATGAGCTGGGGGCTGAAACCCCTGTGGCCAGTATGGATGTGAATGCCAGTTGTTTGTCTTTTTTAACTGCGCTGGAGATGTGTCATTGTGCATTACAATGTGGGCGCTATCAGCGAGTGATGATTATTTCAAGTGAAGTTGCGAAGGTGGGGGTGACGGATACCAAAGCTGAAACGGCCACTTTATTTGCAGATGGTGCGGCGGCTTTTATTTTAGAGGCATCTTCATCAGCAGGTGGGTTAACGTCAAGCCTGTTTCAAACCTTTCCTGAAGGCTATAACTTGTGCCAGATTCGTTCGGGAGGTAGTGGGTTGCATCCTGCTCGTTATGATATGGAAGCTGTCGCTTCAGGGTGCTTTTTTGAAATGCAGGGTAAAGCACTTTATAAACTGGTTTCTAAACTGGCACCAGAATTTATTAAACAAGGCCTTAGCAAAGCCGGTTTAACCATGGCGGATATTGAATATATTGTTCCTCATCAAGCCAGTTATGCAGGGTTGGCACATTTAACACAACGCCTTGGCTTTGCGCAGGATAAAGTCATTAATATCTTTGCGACCATGGGCAACCAAATTGCGGCATCGATCCCGATTGCTTTACATAATTTATTGGTTCATCAGCAACCTCCTGCAGGAAAAAACGTGCTGCTATTTGGCTCAGCAGCAGGACTGTCATTAGGTTTAGGTGTATTGCAGTTATGAAATTATTAGTGACTGGAGGCACGGGTATGCTGGGACAAGCCATTGTCCGAAAATACCATACTCAACATTCCATTCGCTTTTTAGGTCGAAATCAAGTCATTGGCAAGCAGCTTGCCAGTAGTACACACAGTGAATTTGTTTGTGCTGATTTACAACAGCAAGCGTTATTGCTTGACGCTTGCCAGGATATTGATGCGGTCATTCATTGTGCGGCATTATCGAGTCCTTGGGGTAAGCATCGAGATTTTGTATTGAGTAATGTAGAGGGTACAGAAAATATCCTGCAAGCTGCAACACAAAATAAGGTTAAGCGATTTGTACATATTTCTACGCCAAGTGTTTACTTTAATTTTCAAGATAAAATGATGATAAAAGAAGAGGAACCCTTGGGACCTGTATTTTGTAATGACTATGCACAAACAAAAGCGTGGGCAGAAAAAAAGGTGCTTAATAGTACATTAAATAGTGTTATTTTACGGCCACGAGGAATTTTTGGCCCTTATGATCAAGCGATTTTGCCACGTATTTTAGCGGTTATTCGTCATGGGATATTGTGGTTGCCTTCAGGACGAAATCCTATTGTTGACTTGACTTATGTGGACAATGTCGCTGATGCCGCCTTATTATCAGCAGAACAGCCTGTTGCATCCAAATCGGTATTTAATATTACCAATGATGAACCGATGCCTATGCAAACCGTTTTACAGAATTTATTTTCAACACTGCAGCAAACTGTACAGATTAAAACATTGCCCTATCCATTGATTGCGCCCATTATTCGTATGAATGAATGGTGTTGTCGGAAACTGCCAACATTACCTGAGCCCAAATTAACCCGTTATACCGCAGCGCTTTTTCATTATCATCAGACGCTTGATATTACGAAGGCCAAAAATCAATTGGGTTATCAGCCCCAAGTATCGATTAAAGAAGGAATTCAGCGTTATGCCCAGTGGTATCAGCATCAGGCTGTTTGAAGTCGGTCATTGTGTTCACCCTGGTTTTATGGTGAAACCAGGGTTAGGCTGGGCCCCAAAAGCTTTTCCTGCCGGGGTGGCATTAATTAATCACCCGCAACAGGGCTATATACTTTTTGATACTGGCTATCATCAACGCTTCATGCAGTGTACTCGACATTTTCCTGAACGTGTTTATGCTTTAGTGACACCGTGTTCGTTATCAGAGACAGAAACGCTGGTATCACAGCTTGCACAGTTAGCGATTAAACCAGAAGATATAAACCATGTTGTGTTGTCACATTTTCATGCGGATCACATCGCAGGTGTTTGTGAATTTAATGAGGCAAAGGTTTATTGTCATCCTGATGCCCATCATTTTATGACACAGGCTAACCGTTTTAATCGTATTCGCAAAGGATATTTGCAAGGTTTATTAACACCACAACAATTGTCTTATGCTGAAGATTTAAGTCTAACAATGATCAATCATTTTCCTTTGGATTTGGCTAATGTTTTGGGATTAACAACAGGATCTCTTGGTCTTCAAGCATATGATTTATTTGGTGATAAGGCACTGTATTTGGTGTTTTTGCCTGGACATGCGGCAGGGCAAATGGGGTTATTGGTACGTTTGGCTGAAGGTTTTTTATTTTTATTAGCTGATGCCTGTTGGCTTATTGACAACTTGAGAGATGGCGTTAATCAACATTGGCTGGCAAATATTGTCTGTGATAATCGACAGGCATATCAAGATACATTGAATAAACTGCGAACTTGTTATGAACAGACTAAGGATAAAGTTATATTTCTGCCTTCACACTGCCAGGAAACACTGAATCAATTAAAACAGCGTGGCTGGATTAGCTAATGGAAAAGTTGAATATACTTCGCCATTTAATGATGAGCCGCTACCGTCGTTTTAAAACACGCTCCCAATTAGTTGAATGGCAACAGCACCAAGTAGCGCGACATTTGGATTGGGTTACTCAGCATTCACCATTTTACCAGGCATTTCGGGGCAAACCATTAGCAGAATTCCCACTGATGTCAAAGTCGCTCATGATGGAGCACTTTAATCAACTGAATACACGGCAACTGGATCGAGATCAGTTATTTGCCTGTGCTTTGAAAGCAGAGCAGGAAAGGGATTTTAGTCGTTCAGTCTTAAAGGATATTACGGTTGGTTTATCTTCAGGCACTTCAGGACAACGCGGATTATTTTTAGCTTCGCAAGCAGAGCGTCACTGTTGGGCAGGTTATATTCTAGGTCGGTTATTGCCAAGTTTATGGATGCCGCAACGTATTGCGTTATTGCTTCGAGCAAATAGCCCGTTATATCAAACGGTACAACGAGGGCATATTCGTTTTCACTATGTGGATCTTACTCAACCACTCGATCAATGGATGGCGGAGCTGACGGCATTTAACCCTACCTTATTGGTAGGCAGTGCTCAGGCGCTTCAATTGTGTGCCCAGGAACATCAAACATTGTCACCCTCATTAGTGGTCTCGGGGGCGGAAGTGTTAACGTCTACTGACCGAGCGTTGTTAGCTGCCAAGTTTAAATGCCCAATTCATGAAATATACCAATGCACTGAAGGTTTTTTGGCGTGCACGCAAAGGGATGGTGTTATGCGTTGGAATGAGGATATCGTGCATATTGAGCCACATTGGCTAACACCAGATAAAACACATTTTTCTCCTATTATCACTGATTTTAGACGACGGACGCAGCCGATTATTCGTTATCAGTTAGATGATGTTATTGCGGTTGTTAACGAACAGGGCAGTGAACACAATGCTGCTCAAGAAGAAAAAGGCCAACTAAAGATAGCTCGTTCTTCACCTGTAGTTTTCCAAGCTATAGGGAGTATTGCCGGGCGTACCGGTGATTTACTGAAATTACCGGGTGCGAATCATACACCAGTTGCGGTGTTACCTGATTTAATATACCGAGCTGTAAGCTTGATGAGTGAAGGGCCTCTAGATTATCGAATTACTCAAATCAAAATAAATCGTATCCAGATTGAAAGTGACCTGCAGCATGCAGCTATTGCAATGGCTTTGCAGCAACTTTTCAAGCAATTACATGTGGATGTAAGACAGGTACATTTTGAATATCAGCCACGTCCACAGTGGCATCCTTTAACTAAACAGCGACGTGTGGTCAATCTGTGGTCATCTTAGTGACAGGTGCACGAGCCCCCGTAGCCATTGAGTGGGCGCGATTACTAATGCGGGCAGGTCATCAGGTTTGTTTGGCAGATAGTATGGTTTGGCCTTTGGGGCGTTTTATAAAGGGTATACAAGGTTATGTTCGATTACCTTCACCTCGCTTTAATTTACAGCAATATAAGCAGGCGTTAATTAAACTGTTAAGGGATAATTGCATTGAATGCATTATCCCTACATGTGAAGAAATATTTTATTTGGCGACGATCAAAGAAGACGTTGAAGCGCAACTGGGCGAGCAAAAAGTAGAATGGTATTTACCAGATTATGACCTGTTGTTTAAATTACATAATAAATTTACTAGTTTATCCTTATTATCAGGGTTAGGTCAGGTACAGATACCTTCTACAGATTATTGCCAGCACCCTGATGATATTGTTGATGATAAAGCATCTATTTTAAAGCCTGTGTATTCGAGATTTGGCCGTCAGGTTATTCGTCGTCCTTACCAAGGTGTGCTTACATCTGATCAGATTACCCCTGCGATACCATGGGTCCAACAGCAAAAAATAGTAGGGCAGGCGATATGCAATTATGCGCTTTTTCAGCATGGTCAACTAATAGCTCATCAGGCTTATTTGCCAAAATATTGTATTAATCAGTCGGCAGCGAGTTATTTTGAGCCTTATTGTGATAAGCGCTTAGATGAGTTTATTCGACAATTTGGTGAGAGAACACAGTATCACGGACAGGTTGCTTTTGATTTTATTGAAGAAAACAATGCGCTCTATGTCATTGAGTGTAACCCAAGAGCAACCAGTGGGCTACATCTATTAGCTTCTGGTTTAACAGTCAACGTCAATGGTCATTTTTACTATAAACCATCTGTAACCAGATCATACCGGCTTGGTAACATCATATTTTATGGCTTTTTATTTAAGGAGCCGTTTAAAAAGTTATTATTTGATTATCGATGTGCTGATGATGTTTTTGCCGATAGTGCTTACCCATTATTCGTTGGTGGACAGTGCCTAACTTTGGCTGAACTATGTTTTCGTTGTGTACGTTATCGACGGCCAATGACGGATATCAGTACTTTGGACATTGAGTGGGATACACCATTAGACAAAGAAGCTAACTAGCCAATGAAGCTGAATAATAATACATTTCAACAGCGATTTTTAACCGTTATGCAACAGCCAGGTTTGATCAGGCAATTGCATACTCAGTTTATTTCGTATAAACAAGACGATGCTATTATCAGTGCAACCGTTAATCATCCTATTATCCCTCTGCAGGGAAAGCAATCTGCTGTAAAAAATAACTGTTATGTGGTCTCACCCATGACACAGTTGATTTATTTCACGCGTGATGAATTGCCGAAAGTCAGTAGTCGTATATTACGTATTTTTTGTTTGGGTTTAACATATCTTGTTGAAGTACCTTTCCGCTGGGCAAAGCTTGATCAAATACAAATACTTAATAATTTGTGCTTTTCAACCAATTTTTATGCAAAGGCATGGAAAACAATAAATTTAAAGGCATTAAGGAAACAAGCTCTTGGGCAATATCCCCATCATGCTTTAATGTTGAGATCACTGAATGAACAGGAATACCCAGAAATAATTGCCAAAGTAAAAGAAGATGGCTGGTTGCCCATTGTCAACCGACAGGTTTATTTGTTTATGGACTTTAAAAAATGGCAACAAAAAAGGGATGCACGAGCAGATTTAAAGCTACTAAAACAACCTGACTGGTGTTTTAGAGTGCTGGATCCTGATAATCAGGTGCTTATGAAGCTCGCTGAAGATTATTATAATCAGTTGTATTTGGATAAGTATAGTAAGCATAATATTCAGTTTACGAGTAACTATTTTGCTCAACATGTCAAAGCTGGGTTATTAGAGCTTTATGGTTTATTTCATAAACAAAAGATGCTAGGAGTAGTTGGTTTTTGTGGAATAGACGACACCCTCACAGTACCTATTATTGGGTATAACATGCAAATGCCTAAAAAAATGGCACTTTATCGGCGCCTGGTGGCGTTTAACTTATCGTATGCTCAGCAAAATAATTTAAAATTAAATCTTAGTGCAGGAGCACCTGAATTTAAACGTTTACGGGGTGCGGAAGCGGTTATTGAATATAACTTTGTTTATATCCAGCACCTCAGCCGTTACCAAAAGACTGTATGGCATTTCTTATCATGGTTATCTCAACACCTTTATAAGCCTTTGCTTGAGCGCTTTGAATTGTAGGTTTAATTAGAATATACCCAATACGAATGGTTTTTAGGTGCGGCCATCGAGTGACGAAGTCCCATGAGCCTATATTAATAGGTGATTGGGGTGAGGAGAGAAGATAACAAAGCCTAGAAATCATTTGTGAAGGGTATACCTCGTGGTTTATAGCTTATTTCAGCTTTCTTAGTTCTGGTGGCGGGCAACGGTATTAGAACTATACTCCTTATATTCAATTTCATGATGCTTAATAGTAAATAAACGCCTTTAGCAGATTAGCTCGCTAGGTTGTTAGAGGTATCCTCTATCGGAGTAGATAGTATGAGAGAAACCTCTGTTATATCTAGACGGGCTATACATTCATTGCTTGTTTATTTACTTTTGATGTTATTGAGTCCTTTTATCTTTGCTGGCATGGAAGAGGCCAAGTGGTGGCTCAAATCTGAATTTAATGAAAGTACGCTCACAAAAGAAGAACAGCTAAGTGAAATGGAATGGTTTGTTAATGCAGCCAAACCTTTTCAAGGAATGAAAATACGTGTGGTTTCAGAGCGTATCGATACTCACTGGTATGAAGCAAATGTATTAGCAAAAGCATTTACTGATATCACTGGAATTCATGTTGTGCATGAGATTACTGGAGAGGATGATGTAGTAAAAAAAATTGATACGCAAATAAATTTAGATTACAGCATTTATGATGCATATATTAATGATAGTGATTTAATTGGAACACACTATCGTTATGGGAAAGTCATCGCATTAAGTGATTTTATCGAACAAGAAGGGAAAGACGTTACACTACCAACGCTGGATTTGGATGATTTTATCGGCTTAAGTTTTACAACGGGGCCTGATGGTAAACTTTATCAATTACCTGATCAACAATTTGCCAACCTGTATTGGTATCGCCATGACTGGTTTTCAAGACCAGATTTACAAGCCAAGTTTAAGTCAATCTATGGGTATGATTTAGGCGTACCCGTTAACTGGTCTGCGTATGAAGACATTGCAGATTTTTTTACTAATAAGGTAAAAGAAATTGACGGTCATCCTGTGTATGGTCATATGGATTATGGAAAAAAAGACCCTTCAATAGGTTGGCGCTTTTCTGATGCCTGGTTGTCTATGGCTGGCGCTGGTGATAAAGGTATTCCTAATGGTATGCCGGTAGATGAGTGGGGTATTCGAGTGGAAAACTGTCATCCAGTAGGTGCTAGTGTGTCTAGAGGAGGTGCGCTAAATGGTCCTGCAGCTGTTTATGCAATTCGTAAATTTACCGAATGGTTAAATAAATATGCACCACCTGAAGCGAAAGATATGAACTTTAGTCAAGCGGGGGCGATACCTGGTAAAGGAAATATTGCGCAACAAATATTTTGGTATACTGCTTTTACTGCAGCGCTTACAAAACCAGAATTACCTGTAGCAAACAGTGATGGAACGCCTAAATGGCGAATGGCTCCCTCTCCTAGAGGACCTTACTGGGAAAAAGGAATGAAGCTGGGTTATCAGGATGCAGGTTCGTGGACTTTTCTAAGCAGCACTCCTTTAGATCGTCGTAAAGCGGCCTGGTTGTATGCACAATTTGTTGTATCTAAAACCGTTTCTTTGAAGAAATTACTTGTGGGTTTGACCCCCATTAGAAACTCTGATATTCAGTCCCCCATTTTTTCTAAGGCCGCTCATAAATATGGGGGACTAGTAGAGTTTTATCGTAGTAAAGCCCGTGTCGCATGGACGCCAACAGGAATCAATGTACCTGATTATCCAGAGTTAGCAGATCTTTGGTGGAAGAAGACAGCACTGGCAATTAGTGGCCAAACGTCAGCTCAACAGGCGATGGATGAAATGGCTAAAGCAATGGATGAGCGTTTGCATAAAATTGCCAGTAAAGGGCAACAACGTTGTGATCCAAAACTAAATAAACCAAAAGATCCCAGTTATTGGTTAGCGCAGCCTGGTGCACCAAAACCTAAACTTGATAATGAAAAGCCTGAGGGAAAGACTGTTTCGTATGAAGCCTCTTTAAAGGCATGGGATTAGCTTATTAATAGGCAAAGATGATGAAGATAGTTTCACTCATCAACTGTATACCATCAGGGATATTTATTTTTACCATTCTTATCGGAGTGCCACAGTTCATTTTTGCTAAAAAACTCCAACTGTATACTGAAGAACTACCACCTTATAGTATGCAGAAGGGTACACAGCCGAATGGTATTAGTGTGGAGATAGTGTCGTTATTATTTGACCGCGCAAAGCTTGAATATGAAATACGTGTTGTGCCATGGAAACGGGCATTCAGTATGTTGCAAAACAGATCAAACAGCTGTGCCTTTCCTGTGCAGAGAAATCAAGAGAGAGAAGTCGTTTTTCACTGGATAAGTCCAATACTCATTACACATACGGCATTTTACACTAATAAGCAGTCATCATTACACATTCGTACTTTAGAAGATGCAAGGTATTTAGAAATAGGAAGCTATGCAGGTAGCGCCATCGTTGACTATCTTAGTAATTTGAAATTTATTGTACGAACAACCACAAAGGAAGAAAATAATATCCTTAAATTGACGCATAACCGTATAGATATTTGGGCTGCTGATACCAATACTGCAAAATATTATGCAAAAAAAATAATATCCAAATTAAGGAGCATGTAGTCTTTTTTACCACTCTCCGAGCGCTAGCTTGTAATATTGGTGTCCCTGAACCCATAGTTGATAAATTAAGATTTTCACTAAAAAAAATGTACGAGGATGGCAGTGTTACTGCTGTGATGAATAAGTATCAATGATGTAGATGAGTTATTTTTTTATAGCGAACAAGAAGGTGTTAATGATGATAAAGCGATTGTTAACTAGGCTATTAAATTATATGCCTTTGATATACGTTACCGGCTTAGTACCTCTGAGTAGCTATGCAGTAGAATATAAATTGTTTACTGAGGAGTTACCCCCTTATAGCTTTAAAAAAGGGAAAGAGCTAAAGGGAGTAAGTATTGATATTGTTTCAATGTTATTCAATAAGGCCTCATTACCTTATGAATTGAAAATAGTGCCTCTTCGTAGAGCTTTTAATATGGCCAAAACTCAAAAATATAATTGTGTATTTCCAGTACAAAGGACTCAGGCTCGTGAAGCACTGTTTCAGTGGGTAAGTCCAACCTTAATTACAAAAACAGGATTTTATACCATGGAGGATTCACCACATACCATTAAAACAATTGATGATGTAAAGAAAATGGAAATCGGTAGCTATAGTGGAAGTGCTGTGGTGGACTATTTAGAAAAATTAGGGTACACCATTAGACTAACGTCAAAAGAAGAAAATAATGTACATAAATTGGCAAATAAACGGATAGATGTGTGGGCAGCAGATACCATAACCTCATCGTACTATGCGAAAAAGAATAATGTTAAGTTAAAGGAACAGCTAGTTTATTTAACAACATTACGTGCCTTAGCATGTAATTTAGAAACACCTATTGAGGATATTGAAAAATTACAGAGTGTTTTAAAATCAATGTACGCAGATGGAAGTATAAGTAAAATACAAAGCCAGTATCACTAATAAGATGATAAATTTAAAGAAGACTAAGTGTATACCGACATGGAGAGGTTAAAGTGAATGCTGCTCTTTACTTATTTAGGTATAAAAAATTATGGTCACTATACTGGTCTGATTTTTTTTATACTGTTTAGTCTTACGTGTTCTGCTGAAAAAAAAGATGTTCAGTGGTGGCTAACAAATGAGTTTATAGAGAGTACTTTAAGTAAAGAAGAGCAGTTACAGGAAATGAATTGGTTTGTTAATGTAGCTAACCCTTACCAAGGTTTAACGATTCGGGTGGTATCGGAGCCAATTGCGACTCATTGGTATGAGTCTAATGTATTAACTAAGGCATTTACAGATATTACCGGTATTAATGTTGTTCATGAAACCACAGCTGAAGATGATGTTGTTACTAAAATGGAAACACAGATTGAGCTTGGTTTTAATATTTATGATGCATATATTGGTGATAGTGATTTAATTGGAACTCATT
Source organism: Zooshikella ganghwensis (assembly GCF_018263875.1). Taxonomy (NCBI): domain Bacteria; kingdom Pseudomonadati; phylum Pseudomonadota; class Gammaproteobacteria; order Oceanospirillales; family Zooshikellaceae; genus Zooshikella; species Zooshikella ganghwensis. Next base: position 90,209 of record NZ_JAEVHG010000017.1, on the reverse strand, counting down.
TCCGCTCGGGTAAAGTCGTTAATTTAACTGATTTTATAGAAAATGAAGGAAAAGAAGTCACATTACCTACATTAGATTTGGACGACTTTATTGGTTTAAGTTTTACTACTGGGTTAGATGGAAAATTATACCAGTTACCTGATCAGCAATTTGCCAATCTATATTGGTATCGTCATGACTGGTTTTCGAGGCCAGATTTCAAAGAAAAATTCAAATCGATTTATGGTTATGAACTGGGTGTGCCTGTAAACTGGTCTGCATATGAAGATATTGCAGACTTTTTTACTAATAAAATTAAGAAAATTGATGGGAAAACCGTTTATGGTCACATGGATTATGGAAAAAAAGACCCTTCTTTAGCATGGCGTTTTTCAGATGCGTGGTTATCCATGGCGGGTGCTGGTGATAAAGGTTTACCGAATGGTATGCCTGTTGATGAATGGGGGATACGAGTTGAAGATTGTCATCCTGTGGGAGCCAGTGTGGCCAGAGGTGGGGCACTAAATAGTCCTGCTGCTGTATACGCATTACGTAAATATAAGGAATGGCTGGTAAAGTTTGCACCACCTGAAGCCATTAATATGGATGAAAGACGTTCATTACCACTCATTGGCGAAGGTAATATTGCGCAACAGATTTTTTGGTATACAGCCTATACTGCCTCATTAACAGAGCCTTCTCTGCCTGTCACCGATAGTAATGGTATACCTAAATGGCGTATGGCTCCTTCACCGAGAGGTGCTTATTGGGAGCCTGGTATGAAAATGGGATATCAGGATGTAGGTGCGTGGACTTTCTTGAAAAATACACCATTAAATCGAAGGAAAGCTGCATGGTTATACGCACAATTTGTCGTATCAAAAACAGTATCTTTACGTAAATTACTTGTTGGTTTAACACCGATCAGAAAGTCAGATATAAATTCTGTGGCCTTTTCCAAGGCAGCCAACAAATACGGTGGTCTTGTTGAGTTTTATCGTAGTAATGCAAGAAATGCATGGACACCTACAGGTTTAAATGTGCCAAACTATCCATTATTATCTGAAGTGTGGTGGACGTATGTTTCATTAGCGGTCACGGGTACTCACTCCGTCCAGCAAGCAATGAATAAAATGGCTCAGGAAATGGATAATCGTTTACAGCAAATTGCCAAAAGCGGCCAAGAGCACTGTGAACCAAAGTTAAACAAGCCTAAAGATGAAAGTTACTGGTTGAATCGACCGGGCGCACCAAAACCCAAATTAGCAAATGAAGAACCTCCAGGGGAGACGTTATCTTATGAGGAGTCTTTAAAGGCATGGGATTAGCATGATAAGTCTGGCATGCTCAATGATACTGAGCATACCAGATATTATGACAACTGTTAGTTGTCATAAGCAGCTTTTAATGTAATATCACTGTAATTACTAAATGCATGTAGCATTATGTAGTAAGTTGCTGTGGCAGGAGTATTGTAACTGCACACTTCATATTGAGTTGTTTTGTATGGCCTGCAATCCCACTCTGATAATGTGGGTTTTGTGCTTGATTTTACATACATATCTACATCACCTGTTCCACCATCCACGGATATTTTTAGGTTAGTGGCTTTGGCGGGCACATTAATTTGGTAATAGACCTGATGCCCTTTCGTTGCACTAAGATTGGTTATTGGTACACCGTTTTCTAATGTGTGATCTTTTGAGTTTTTATATGATGCGGTCAGGGTAATATCATTATAATTACTGAATGCATGAAGTAATACATAATAGGTTGTGGCTTTGGGTGTTGCATAAGAGCATTTTTCAAGCTGAGTGACCTTATAGGGTCGGCAATCCCAGTTAGAGAGTGTGGGTTTGGTATCAGGCTGGACATACATATCTGCATCACCTGAACCTCCATCAATTTTAAACATAAGCTCGGTGGCATTAGCCGGGATTTTAATTTTATAGTAAGTATGATCTCCTTTAGTTTTTGATATGTTGGCTATGGGTATACCATTTTTTAATTCAATGTCATCATCAGGGTTTGGACCACCAGGAACCCCGGGATTGGTAAGCTTATTCCATGCACAGTATTTGTTATTATTTTTTTCAAGCCAAAAGTAATTACAGTTTGAGTCATAACTATCCCTGCCGGTATGCACTTTAAAGCCAGACAGTTTTACATCATTTAAATGATAAAATCGGCCGTCTTTTTTAAGGCTAAAGTGTTGATGGGGTCCTGTAGAATGTCCTCCTTGACATAAGGCTTGCGACTTATTGCTTGCATAGTTAGCCACTTTTTGATTGCGAGAGACTGTGTCGTTGGTTCTCACCTGAATATTATCTAAGTGATAATAAGTGGTAGACCAGCCACCTTCATGTACAATTTCTAAATTACAGGATGAATGCACTTTGGCACGCCCAGCGGCAGCTGCTGCGACCCATAGGTGAGAGGTATCTGAACCCCACACACCACCATTATTTAAGTCTAATGAAGATTGTGGATAAGTACCGCTTCCTGTATTGGTATGACTACCACCATAGTACCATGCTTTGCCTACAAGGTAAGGCAGTTGCAAAAGGTTATTAGGGGGGACAACAAGACGTGGATTTAGCATATTTTGATTGTTTGACTCATCCTGCTTTTGCTCAGTTGAAAATTCTTGATTTTCATACGATGTGACCGGAAATAGTCGATAGTAGATGGTGTAAAAATTATCTAACCTTTTTCGGATATGTTGTTCTGGTAAATTGTCAGTACTTGTCTGTTGACTCGTTGTCGAAAAAAGTTGCTCGAGTGCTGTGGAGGTTACTGATATAGCATTTCTTTTTTTATTTTCATTATTATAAAAAAATGTTGAAAGTTTGATAGCAATATCTTCTGTTTGCTTGGAAAAACCATCTTTTTCAGAAAGATCGCCAAATGGCTTATTAAACTCTGATATATTTAAGTGTTTATTGGTAATCAGCCCTGTTTGTTGCTCTATTAAAGCAATGAGTACTTTTGGGCTGATACTAGAGTAGCCACTCCAATGAGAAATTACTTCACTATATTGAACTAAATGTGGAGCGTTTTTTTCTAAAAAAATGTTGATATCAAAACTAAACATTTCATTTGCTGAATAGATAAGCTGTCGCTGTTCGAACTGGCGAGATGTTATACCTATAGATTGAGCGCTTAATACATTATGAGCATAAACTAGGATAAACACTGCGCCTATGTAACCTATTACGCTATGCCTGAAAAAGAATAATTTTTCTTTATATTTCATTATAACCTTCCTTGCTTATAGATAATTTATACTATTCCATTCGTTAACAGTTATAGGTTTTATATTCACTGCTATGGGGTTGTTAGGTAAACTGATACGCTGATATTTTTAATAAAAAGATAGTGTGAGAAATTATTGTTGAATCGAGCAGATATATACCTTTAATTATGCTAAACGACGTGTTTGTTCAGTATGACAGTAACTAAGAAAGTTAAAGGTCTATTTCTATAGACTAGTAGATAAATACTTCACCTCTATTATTTACGTATAGAATTTTAAGAACTATTGTATAACTTTAAATTATGATTTGTTATAGAGGATGGTTTGAGAGTGGCTTCATCTTATATGGCAACTCTTTTTATCTAAAAAAGCATTTTTTGTGGCATTTTTTCCAACGTCTGCAAAGTACTCATTGAAAAAATGTAAAGCCTCCTTTGGAGTTTTTTTTCCTTGCTCTGCTGTTTAACCGTTCGATGAGTGTAATCCACCTTATGCTGATTACTGGCTTATATCAAAAATACCATAAGTGTGTTATTGATAGTTATTTAGATATTTCAATAAGCTCGGTTGTAGTACTTGCGATTATTTAGTGTTATTGATTTGGTTGAAGGATAGAACGATAGTGAAGGGTATACCCTTCGCGAATCAATTTTTTCGCGCTATTAAAAGTCTTCACAGTCCAAACTAGCCGCACTAAAAACCCTTCGTTGAAGGTATAGAACAAATAAGAATAAAAAAATAATCACGGCCCAAAGGGTGATGACGGTAAAAGCACTACTCGTTGTTGCTCACTGTTCATTTAGAACCACTAAAATTCACGCTTCGCGCCTAGATGAGTGCTTTTACCGTCATAACAGTGATATTCAAATAGTGTTAGCAGGCCCTAGTACTCTGATGTTTGCAAATAAGTAAATAGTTTTTAATTCTTTTTAGAAATTTGACTGGTATAACCCGTAATTGTGAGGGGGAATCATCCAGTGATATGATAGCTAACTTTGTGTGGTAAGTGTTGGTTTGATATTGGCGGCTACATATGTCCTTTGCTTAGGGCTGCTACAGTGTGCTGATATCATTCTTCAATAGAGTAGTTCTTTTGGCAGTGTAACAGGATAGTCACATGCATATTCTTATCGGGTTAATAACATCTATTGCTGCTTTAGTTTGGGCTTTTAACCGGCTCCAACAGTCAGGCGTTGATTTAAACGCATTCAATCCGTTCCATTGGTCTAGAAGGTACAAATGGGCAAAGCTTTATTCTATTAAACCACTGCATAGATTGGAAAATCCAATTGAGGGGGCGACTGTATTAGTTGTCGGTGTAGCTAAACTTCAGGGTGAAATAACAAAAGAGCTAAAAGATACAATTATACAAACGTTTGTTGATACTTTTTACCTTTCGGAGAAGCAGGCACTTGAAGCTTTCACTACAGCTGCTTTTTTATGGAAAGATAGTGCAAACTATATTGCGGAAGTGAAATATATCCTTGCTCCCCTACAAAGTGACTTTACCACAGCACAAAAAAAATCTGTGATTGAGACACTGAACTTCATAGTAAACGTTGATGGCTTGCCAACAGATGAGCAAAGTCGGTTTATCAGGTGTGCAGAGCAGGCGTTTGGAAAAGATATTTAACTTTATACCTGGATTTGAATAGACTGTGAAAGCTGTCTATGAAAATACTTATTGTAGCAGGAATGCTGCGACTGAGGGTTTGAGGCTTGGATTAAGACGCTTTGCGTCTTTTTTCGGCTCATTTATAAAATACCTTTTCTCGATCGATTTGTCCTATATTTACTTAATGCATGATTGAGTATATTTCGTATTTTAATCTATGAAATAAGGATATTTTGATGAACTTTAATTATAAAAAAAACGATTGAGCGTATTGAGCCTTGGTTGTTGTTAATATTGTTATCCCTTATTTGGGGTAGTACATATATTCTTATTAAGCAAGGTTTAACGGCGTTCAATGCATTAGATGTTGGCTTATTACGCACGTTTTTTTCAGGATTTTTTTTTATTCCATTGTATTTTTGGTTACGACCGGCATTAAGGCATTTATCACTTAATGACTGGAAGTGCTTAGCTCTTACGGGGTTTTTTGGAAGTGTTTTTCCAACACTATTGTTTGCAGTAGGACAACAGGTTGTACCTAGTGCACTAGTGGGGATGTTAAATACATTGCAACCTGTGTTTGTGTTGGTTATTGCATTCTTTGCATTCAATCAGCGTTTCTCTAGAAGTGAGTTGTTAGGAACAGGCTTAGGTTGTATAGGTGCGACTGTTTTAGTTTTGTCGAGTGCAGATTTAACTAATATTACACATCACCTATTTTATTGTGGAGTAGTATTACTTGGTATGATCAGTTATGGAATAGCCAGTAACTTGATTCGTCACCGGTTAAAGCATATTTCGGCAGTAAGGCTTACTGCAATCTCAATTAGCATATGGTCAATTCCTGCGTTTATAGGGATAGTTTTACGTTATTCTTTAGGACAGGTGTCTACATCCAGTCATACTGTTGCTGCTTTACTGGCTATTGCTGTGCTTGCATTATTAGGGACATGTGTTGCGATTTCTCTTTATAGTCGCTTAATTATACGCTATGGGCTAATTTTTGCCGTATCTATAACATACTTTATTCCAATTGTAGCCATCATGTGGGGTGTATTAGACGGTGAAGCAATTTTCTTTCTGCATTTCATTGGTCTTGTTTTGGTGCTTGGAGCGTTATATCTAATCAATTACCGTCGGCAAAGTACTAATGAGCTTGTAACTCAAAATCAAATGAAGGAAGTATAGGTGAGGCTTCTGTAGCATACTAATCTATAGACACAAAAAAAACCTGCATCCTGCAGGTTTTTTTGTCACCATCCTAGTGATACTTAGTCCTTTAAGTTGTTCCCTAACCCATTCCATTGGGTTCTAACTTAAAACCTGGCTGGCTTCTCCCTGACGCATCCTTACGAAAGAGCTTCCTTGAACCATCCGTTGGTGCCAGCCTGTTGATATATAGTGTGGCCTAACTTGGGTTCTAAGCAAAGTGACGATTGTTGTATGTCGGTGTAGGATATTTGCCATTAGCATGTAGGCAAAGCGAGAAAGTGAGAACCCTTATAGGTTTTTTGTGTTAATGCAATATGAGCTAGGATGCTAAGTATGCGAAATACGGTTGTTTGGGATGAACAGGTTAATATAAAAGTGGAATAATCTCATGATGAGAAAGTGTAAAGAAAATCGCGCTATCTGTTGTATGCTGTGCCTATAAAAGACTATCTGTTCGCTGTGGAGAGAGAGGCATATCAAATGCTAAGATAATAAGACAGTAAAGAGATCATTATGTGATGTTTCAGTTATATAGTTTGTCTGATGCCATGGAGGGTCTTCTATGTTTATGGGTGCTCCTGCTTCACTTCAGCTGAAACGGTTATCAGATATTAATCCACACTGGAGAATAACACCTAATCTGAATAGTGTTTGCCCTGAGATTGACTTTGCTTGCTGTGAGCCTTTTAAGGTTATTTCTGATAAAAAATTAGTTAATTTTGTTGGTATTGTAAATAAAAATAAGCCGAAAGCAGTCCAATACAGTCGATCATACACAATTCGAGGTATCTCAGAGATTGATGAAATTCTTAGTTACTCAAATTTAGAATTAGAATTATCCAAAATTGCGGGTGTTGAGTTAAAAATGCATCCCATTCATTTGGAGCATAGTCATGTTAATTTACAGTCCGATGGTGAGGAGTGCGCTGTAGATAATTGGCATTTTGATTATGTTCCATTTGTATTTGTGATCCTGCTGGAAAAAAGTGGCAAAAAGAGTGGTGTTAATAGCGGTCGTTTATGTACCAAAGGTTTTGGTGACTTTACACTAAAACCTGGAGAGGGAATTTTACTTCAGGGGAGTCATGTTTTACATAAAGCAGAGATTTGTGCAGGTGGGAGTCGTACCAGTTTAGTTGTATCTTTAGTCCCTAAAAATATAGAGTGGGCTGACTGTACAATGATTTACAAATACAGGCCTACTTATAATGAGGAAGCTATTTTTTACGACTTTATCAACTATCGGTTGATTAATATTGGTGAGATGGTGCGTAATATACGTTTAAATTATCGCTCAGATGATAATTTAAAATTCTGGTTAGAAAGGATTCGTGATGAGTGTACGACTATTGAAAACAGTTTATCTTAATCGAAAGAAAATACCAAAGTCTAAAGATGAAAGGTTTTTATGTAGAACTGTATGAATGAAAAGTAAACATGGAGGTATGAAGGGTATAAAAAACTACCCTTCATTAAACCTACTATTCATTTGTTGCATTTAATAACACTTCATACTTATCCCGTAGTGGAGTGATGGTTGTTGTATTCATACGGCGGATGAGTTTTGATTGATATTCTTTTGATAAAGAGAATGCCTTTTTTTGGGATAAGTAAGCATCAATGATTTCACCGGCAACACTGGGATTGTTTTCAACTAATAAATGATCAAATAATTTTGTTTGGTACTGCTCATTTTTTGCAAGAATGCGAGCAGCAATCATACGTTCTTCATAATGACCACTGGTCAAAAAGGGCATTACCTGTTGATTTAGGGTTGAAGTGTTGAGGTTATTTATAGCAAGTAATGTAATATAGCGATTATTGCTGTTATCTTGGTGTAGTTTCTTATTAAGAAAGTCAGTGACGTTATCTGCTAAATGTTCAGCATGATCACCTAATATTCCTACATTAAGGATTGCCGTATCAGCAATGGTTTTATTATCAATATGAGACATTTGTTGTAGCGTGTCGAGTGCTAAATCAGAAGTAACATCGCCAAGTTTTGCTATAGAAGTGATTGCTCGAAGTCTGTTTTTTTCATCGATGGCTTCATTCAGAATGATTGCTGACAATATATTGTTAGCTTCAGGGACACCTGACTGTTCAAGGGCAAATATTATTGCTGATTTTATAGCATCATCTTGTGAGGTATTCAGTAAAATGTCTTCCACAAATGAAAGTCCAGCATGTTGAGCAGCATATTGTCCTATGGCTGATATAGCATATAAGTCAGGAGCATTGGTGAATGCTGTTAGCGCACTCATAAGTTCAGCATTACTTTCAATTGTGGGCTGTTTATGTGATGTGGAAGTTACAAGTGTATAGTCCTTGTTTGCATTGTGTGCAAAGAGGGTAGGGGAGTCATCAAAAACAAGTGGAAAAGGAATAGGGTCGACTGTAATCGATTGATCAATATTTATAACCTGGTCGTTGTAGTTAATTTGACGAAATGTATCGTATTTGAGGGACTGGGGATGTAAAGATGTTTGTAAAAGCAAGTTCCATTGATCTGATTCTGAAATAATACGATATGTATCTGTTTGTGTTGTTATATGATTTATGCGAACTGCTTCACGTTTTACTTGCAGTTTTTGTCGTGTATATTGAAAAGTATATGTGCCATCCGCTAACTGGAGCTGAAGAGGTTTATGTTGGTTATAGGACAGGTGCTGTAATACTGTTTTAATAATGAAGAGAGGATGGCCTTCTGGTAACTGCAGTAAGTCGATATCGTGGAAATAGCCATCTTGGTATTTTGCTGTAAACGAAAGAGATTCAGGTAGAGCACTCATAGCGACAGCTGGACTGCTTGTGGTTATTTGGTCAATACGACCCAACAGCGATGTTGAATTCTTTGAATCAGGGTTAGATTGTTTTAAGGCCAAGTTGAAACGAATGACCGTACTGGTTGCTTCATTACTGGCGTTTGTCATATTACTGTTTATGGTGACTTGATAGGCGAGTTTTTGCTGCTTATCGTTTGCTGTATTTTCAATCTTATTATTGGATTCACTTACTAAAGGTGATGAGTCCGTCTTCGGTAAACTATTAAGCGTTACGGTATTCATAGCTGCAAAATAGAGTAGTCCAGCCAACATGCCACCAAGTAACGTGAGTATAGAGAAAAAGAGGGTTCGGTGTATTTTACTCATGGATTGGACCACCTAATGAGATTATTAACTCGCTTCTGTAAAGGCGATAGCAAAAACTCATATACCCTTTGCTATGGGTATAGCACATTTAATGTGTTTTTATAGCACCTTTAAAAATGTATCTTTTTAGAGGTGCCCTTTAAATAGAGGTGCTTTGGATATCTATAAATTAGGAGCATAGTTTCTTGCGTTTTACTCGTGCTCAATAAATATATCCTTCGTAGCGAGCTTGCCTCTAAAAATAGTGTGATTTTTCGTAGAAGGTTTTTTGAGTTTCGTAGATAGGTTTCCAGCTGATCACTTTGGTAGAACGACTAAATATATTCCACACATTGAAGAGCTTTACGTCACAATAAAGTGAAATATCACCATCTCCGCCTTTAGCACTGCCTGTCCATTTCAGTTTAGTGTAATACTGATAAGGGTTTTCGTTTGTGTTGAGTAAAGAGGCTGCACCAGGCTTATAAGTAATGCCTCCTTCAATGTGTCCTTCTGTAGACATATTAATGAGGTTAAGACGCCCTTTAACCCCTTTTTCTATACGCTTCATCCCCAGAAAATCAACGGCGGCATAGGCTTTACCAGTAACACTACCTGAAATCCAGGGACTGGCTGTAGCATAGATAACATCGGGCTGTCTCACGCCCTGTTGATAAATAGGGTCGTTGTTTTTTTCGAAACCACCAATTTTTAGGCCTGCACGAAAGTTAGCGCCCACATTAAAAGCGCCACCTACTTTAGCGCCAACTCTAAAGATGCCTAAGCCATCTAAGGGAACCTCTGGTAGCGTAACTTCAGGTGAAGCAATGGTATGACTCCAATCGTAGTTTAATTCTTTGTGTAGTAAGTTATCACAGCTAGGACTAATTGAAATCGGCGTTGATGCCCCAATCGAATACGTAAGGTGGAGGCCACGAGTACATGCTGCTTGGGTTGGATCAAATGCAAAGTGGATGTTACCTGTCACAGAACTCATTTGGGTATTATGAGGGCCTACGGTAACCTTGAAGGTTTCCTGGGTACTCCCGATTAGCTTGTTTTCTGATGCATAAATATAGCCTTTAGCCGTTCGGTTTTGCTTAAAATTCTTGATGGCTTTATTAGTTTGTGCCTTATGCGCTTTATTTAACACATTTTTGGGACTCAGATTCGCTGTCGTATGTGCAGAAAAGGTAGTGAGTAATAGAGTGGAGCTGATAATAAAGTATTTTTTTATATTAATGAGTTTCATTGTTATCTCTTATGTATTTTATGCGCAAACTTCATGAAACAGACTGTTGTTATGAGCAGGTGTTGGTTAGTTTTTTATAAATTTAAACGTGTTGAAAATTTCTGATTTATAAGTAAATACCAAGCAAAGGTATTTAATGGATGTATTTAAATCCCCAAAAGTTTTTTGAACTAAGTTTTAGCTGTTTGTATATCACACTCACTTTATTTATGTCGAAAACAATAGGTAGACAAATTGAGATAAATCTCATTTTTAGTAACGTATTTGATGCTCTAACTATAAGTGCTGCTTTACATGAGAAAAACTAGGCAAAATACGACATTGCCTGTGTTGCAGCTATGCTTAGTAGTTTGCAACAGTGCTTAGTAATAAGAAAAGAAGATCTGGACTCGCTAAAGCAGGAATAAATGTGCATTAAAACGGGTGTTGAAGGGATCTGACACGGGTTTTATGTTTTGACTACACTCAGTAGGGTAAACAAATTAACCCACGAATAATTGTGTAAAAACTCGTTAAAAAACGGGGGAGTAGTTATGCCTGTGAAGCAGATATTCTATGAAGATGCACGACCTTTGATGCAGCCAGGTGATGTCATTGCCTTCGGTGGAAAAGGGCACTTTTCAGAAATTATAAAGTTTGCAACTTTTTCAGATGTTTCGCATGTAGGCGTCATTTTACAAACAAAAATTACGAGTGATGATACTAATAGATTTTTTAATCAAATCATTGAGTCAACATCGCTCCATGGTTTTAATGGCGTCAACATTTCGCGATTTAGTGATCGCTTAAATACCTATGATGGTGAGCTTTGGTGGTTACCGCTTAACGAAGAGTTAAGAAAAACACGTTTTAAGCAAAAAGCATTTTATAATTTTCTGTTTAATCAAGCCAAAGAGAGAAAGCCTTATGATATGTCACAAGCAATTAAATCGGCGTTAGATGCGTTAGATGAACTGGCATTTGGGGGGCATGGTATAGGCTATAATCGGGAAGATTTTAGTAAGTTTTTTTGTTCTGAATTAGTGGCTGCAGCCCTGGAAGTGAGCACCTTGGTTGACAGTGTTAATGCCTCTGAAGTTACGCCTATCGACCTGTGTCGATGGAAAATATATCAAGATACGTACTACCAACTAAAAGGTGATAATAGTAGAAAAATCTCTCGTTTTAATACAGCTAACCCTGCTGATTGGAACATATAAGTTAAAAGGTTTTTGATCATGCTTTATCAGCATGGCTGAGTTGTTGAAGGGTTGCGCTGCTTGTTAAGATAGTTAGCATTGAGCTGATCGTGGGGGACTGTCAATTGCTTGGCACTCACTTGCTGTTCTGGTGTTGCTGGCTTCCAAAAATGACCAGAGACAAGCAGGTGAGTGAAGCTTAAAATTGATGGAAATGAATAGACTGCGCTTAGCTAAGGCATGCCTAGTGACTTCTCATATTTTTGGGTCAAATTGGTAATAAAGCCTTCATTACGCATATCATTGAGTACTTGATTAAGCTGGTCGATATACTTTTGTGGTGTTTCTTTATGCATGGCTAAGTACAGGTCGGACTTTCTTACTGTATAAACGGGTTTAATATTCGTGACACCCGCTTCTTTGGCGTAGTAGCTGCCCGAGTAGCCTCCTGAAATCCATAAGTCGATTAAACCTGTTGCTAAACGTTTTGGGTTTACGCGATCATTGTCGACTTCAGAAACATTAAACCCTTTTGACTTTAGGTATTCGGCGCGCACATCACCTTTATAAGCGCCAATCTTGTAGGGTTTAAGGTCTTCTTCTGAGGCGATATTGCCACTGAAGTCGGCTTTAGCAAACAGCATCCAGTCATTACTAATGAGAGGTCCAACCCATTTGAATAGTGGTTTGCGTGCTTCTGTTAGTGTTGTTCCAAAGACGCCACGGAAAGGGCGGCGTTGAGCATAAGCATATGCATAATTCCACTGACGAAGCTTCATCGAGTAGGAGAGATCAGCTCGTTGAAATAATGCTTGAACAACTTCAACAGCCAGACCGCCAATGTTTTCCTCCTTATGTTCGTATGCATTTTTATGGATACTGTAGTTGTAAGGTGGGAAGTTTTCAGTAATTAAGCGAAACTTTACATCTTCAGCTGAGCTGTGAGTACTCAATGCAGTTAAAAAGGTACACAAGAATAACCAGTAGCGCATAAACACCTTGCCTATGGTTGAGATATTGTTATTAAAAAAAGTGTTGTATAAAGTTTAGTCAATACTCACGGTTGTGGTCGAAATGTAGGCAGAAGTTGCTTACATGTGACTGTCTGATGAGTTAAGGACATTGATACCATTAGCGGGTATTTTTTAGGACTATGCCACGATCATCCTATCTGGCTTATTTTAGCTTGTTGTTTCTCTGAGGATTGATTGTAAACGCATTAACTATAAGCGTTAGCACTGTTCCTAAAAAGTACATCACTAAAGGTGTATAACGTGCGAATAAATAGTTAACGAATACTTATAATAGAGAACCAAATAAGCATTATTATTCAGGGATCTTTAATATAAAAATATTTGCTAAGTTACTCGCAGCGTATTTTTTTATTGAGTCATTATTTTTGGCTGATTATAAACAGTTCGTTAGCAAAGACAAGCTGGGCCTTAAACCATAAGGTAATGATATTTAGGCATTTGATTGCTTTTGATAAGGTCAAATTTTTTAAATAGGGGAGGTTTGTTTAATAGAAGGTGGGCTTGGGTTAGAACAGAATCCCTTCATCTTAGGTTAAGAAGGGATTCCAAAGTAAATTATTTAGCGCTGTACGCTGTGAAGTTCAGTGGCAGCGTAAAATGTATTTTCAATTAATGTAGCGACAGTCATTTGTCCTACCCCACCAGGGACAGGTGTAATCCAGCTGGCACGTCGCTGAGCTTCTTCAAATTCTACATCACCTACCAGTTTACCATTGGGTAAACGATTAATACCGACATCAATAACAATAGCGCCTGGCTTAATCCATTCGCCTTTGACAAGTCCAGGTTTACCTGCCCCAACGACTACTATATCTGCGGCAGCAACTTCAGCGGCAAGATCTTTGGTAAAGCGATGACAAGTAGTGACCGTTGCGCCAGCAAGAAGCAGTTCTAGAGACATAGGCCTACCTACTATGTTTGAAGCGCCTACAATAGTTGCTTTACTCCCTCGGACACTGGCATTAATTGACTCTAATAATGTCATGATGCCTTTGGGTGTACAGGGTCTTAGTACTGGCATACGAAGTGCTAGGCGCCCCATATTATATGGATGAAAACCATCAACATCTTTAGAGGGGGCGATACGCTCAATCACTAACTCTTGATTAATGTGGGCTGGTAAAGGGAGCTGGACGAGAATACCATCAATGCAGGCATCATTATTAAGCTCGTCTATGAGTGTTAGTAACGAATGCTGTGTTGTGTCAGGAGGGAGGTCGAATGCTTTTGAGACTATACCTGCTCGCTCACAGGCCTTTCGCTTGTTATTTACATAAACTTGTGAGGCTGGGTCTTCCCCAACAAGGATAACTGCCAAGCCTGGAGGACGTTGACCGGTTGCAGAAAGGTTTGCTACCTGCTGACCGATGCGCTCAATCAATTGGGTGGCTATTGCTCTGCCATCGATGATATTTCCGCTCATGATGCTTATTAAAGTGCCTTGTAAATTAGGAGTCAGTTGGTGCTCATTGGGGCGTGCATTGTCGCATGCGTGCTGGGGTATTAGCAATTGGCATAGTTACTTAAAAGAGCGCTATTGATGGGTAAAGGTATTATTGATAACCAGTGTGCATATACAAGCTGCAAGTAACTAAAAGAGGTTATCAGTAGTTAAACACTATAATAGTGTACGGCACCTGTGTTGGTTAATATATAAGCAATAGGCTAACTGGTTGATAAAAAAGTGCTTTAAAGCGTTGACGGCAGTTGGGTCAGCAAGTATTATGCGCACCACTTGCTGAGCAGCACAGCTTCAAGCGATCTGAACTCTAGCAACCGAACTGATTAAGTGTTTAAAAATGCTTTGCAAATATCAGTTTTGACTAACAGTGTGAGGTTCTTTTTTTCTATCGGTATGAGTTGATAGGGTTTAAAAGAGGTTGGTTGTTAGTATCGGTTGTAGAAATAAGCGCTTGAATTTTTTGAAAGGTGCTGTAAGATGGGCGCCCGTAGCTCAGCTGGATAGAGCATCCGCCTTCTAAGCGGATGGTCGCAGGTTCGAGTCCTGCCGGGCGCGCCAGCCTCTTGCTTTGGTTTTAAAGAGACTGGTTGAGCTGTAATTGAAGTTACGATTTTATGGTGGGCGTAGCTCAGTTGGTAGAGCACAGGATTGTGACTCCTGTGGTCGTGGGTTCAAGTCCCATCGTCCACCCCAGTTTTTGATAGTTGATCGAATGGTGAGCTATTAGTTTAAGTTAAAGCGGAAGTGGTGAAATTGGTAGACACGCTGGATTTAGGTTCCAGTGCCGAAAGGTGTGAGAGTTCGAGTCTCTCCTTCCGCACCAAGATCAAAAAAATGGGGATAAGGTGACTTATCCCCATTTTTGTATTGTCGGCAGAAAAAGTTAGGGGTTCGTGAGGCTATCACGTTGATAGTCTGATAACATTTTGCTTTGATTAGGCCCTTCGAAGAATTTGTTTTAACGAGGAACAACGATGCAAGTCTCACTCGAAGCGACTTCTGGTTTAGAGCGTCGTCTGACCATTACGGTACCTGCGGAGCAGGTGGAAGCAAAAGTCACTGAGCGTTTGAAAGACACCGCAAAAAAAGTACGTCTTGATGGCTTCCGTCCTGGTAAGGTACCACTTAGTGTGGTTAAGCGTCGTTTCGGCAAGTCTACACGCCAGGAAGTTGTAGGAGATGTAATGCAGTCTTCTTTTATAGAAGCTATTCAAAAAGAATCATTACGTCCTGCAGGTATGCCCACAGTTGAACCTGTCAAAATGGAGCCGGGTGAAGACTTTGAGTTTATCGCGACTTTTGAGGTTTACCCAGAACTCGCGCTGAAAGGTTATGAAGGTATTACTATAGAAAAGCCCAGTGCTGACGTCACTGATGCTGATGTAGAGCAAATGCTGGAAACACTCCGTAATCAAAATCGTGAGTGGCAAACTGTAGAGCGTGAAGCAAAAGATGGTGATCAGTTGATCATTGACTTTGTGGGTCGTAAAGATGGTGAAGAGTTTGAAGGTGGAAAAGGAGAAGACTTCAAGCTTGAGCTAGGCTCAGGTCAAATGATTGAAGGTTTTGAGTCAAGTTTGGTTGGTAGTAAGGCGGGTGAAGAAAAGGTTATTAATGTTACCTTTCCCGAGGACTATCAAGCAGAGTCTTTGGCAGGTCAGCCTGCTGAGTTCACAATTCAAGTTAAGGAAGTGGCAGAAGCTGTCTTGCCTGAATTGAATGATGAATTTTTTGCTAAGTTTGGTGTTGCTGATGGTGGACTTGATGCATTTAAAGCAGAAGTTCGCAAAAACATGGAACGCGAGCTACAGCATGCGATCAAAAACAAGGTTAAAAACCAAGTGATGGATGGCTTGCTAGCTGAGAATGAAGTTGACGTACCAAAAGCGTTGTTGGATGATGAAATTAATCGGATGCGACAACAAGCTGCACAGCAGATATTTGGTGGCGAAAACCAGGTAGATCCTGCTAAACTGCCAGCAGAGCTATTTCAGGATCGCGCCCTTAAGCGGGTAAAACTAGGCTTGGTTGTAGCTGAAGTTGTTAAGCAGCATGACATAACAGTTGATGATGAGCGTGTAAAAGCCCTGGTTGAAGATATTGCTTCAGCTTATGAGCAGCCAGAGCAAGTTGTCAGCTGGTACTATAGCAATGAGCGCCAAATGTCTGAAGTACGTTCAATTGTACTTGAAGATCAGGTGGTTGATACTGTCCTGGATACAGCACAGGTAACGGTGAAAGAATGCAGTTACGAAGAAGCCATTAAGCCTGCTCAGGAAAGTGAAGCCGAGAAAGAACAACAAGCTGAGACCGACGTAGCCAGTTGATCTCTATAAACAGCCGGTTAATGCCGGCTGTTTGGTCACTGTGTCCACAAGGGGGATAGCAAGGATATGTCCAACTCTTTCATTTATGATGGTCATTCCCAAAAAGTGATAACCAAGAACACTTTGGTTCCCTACGTTGTTGAACAAACAGCACGTGGTGAACGTCAATTTGATATTTACTCTAGACTGCTCAAAGAGCGTGTCATTTTCCTCGTGGGTCAGGTCGAAGATCACATGGCGAATTTGGTCGTTGCGCAGTTATTGTTTTTAGAGTCAGAAAACCCAGATAAAGATATACATCTTTATATAAACTCACCTGGTGGTTCCGTTACGGCAGGAATGTCGATATATGATACCATGCAGTTTATTAAACCTGATGTCAGTACGATGTGTATAGGACAGGCTGCGAGTATGGGAGCTCTCTTACTCACTGCTGGTGCACCAGGTAAGCGTTATTGTCTGCCACATTCAAGAGTAATGATTCACCAACCTCTTGGTGGATTCCAAGGGCAAGCTTCAGATATAGAAATTCATGCACGCGAAATTTTGCAAATTCGTGATCGCTTGAATAAAGTCTTATCCCATCATACTGGACAGCCCCTTGAAGTTGTTGCGAAAGATACAGATCGTGACAATTTTATGAGTGCTGAAGAAGCTGTTAGTTATGGTTTGGTTGATCAAATGATCACTAAGCGGGCTGCAGCAGAATAATCTAAGCTAAAGTAAGGGGAGTGTATTCACTCCTCTTCTTGCCATCTACTTGAAAAACAATGTAGCAGGCTACATTTAGCAAAGTAGACTCGTTGTCTCAGTAGGGTAAATCGAATGACTGACGAAAAAAACGGCAAAGGCGAAGATGGCGGAAAGTTGCTTTATTGCTCTTTCTGTGGGAAAAGTCAGCATGAGGTGCGTAAACTAATTGCAGGCCCCTCTGTCTTCATTTGTGATGAATGTGTCGATTTGTGCAACGACATCATCCGTGAAGAGGTGCAAGAAAATAGCCCTGACAGTACCTCAGACAAATTGCCTACCCCAAAAGAGATCAACGCCATTCTCGATGAGTATGTCATTGGTCAGTATCGTGCCAAAAAGGTTTTGTCTGTTGCGGTTTATAATCACTATAAACGGCTGCAGAAAGGTAATAAGAAAGATGATGTAGAACTAGGTAAAAGTAATATCCTGTTAATAGGTCCAACAGGGAGTGGTAAAACACTGTTGGCAGAAACGTTAGCAAGACTATTGAATGTACCTTTTACCATTGCTGATGCGACAACACTCACTGAGGCTGGCTATGTAGGTGAAGATGTTGAGAACATCATCCAAAAGCTGTTGCAGAAATGTGACTATGATGTAGAAAAGGCACAGATGGGCATTGTCTACATTGATGAAATAGACAAAATTTCTCGTAAGTCTGATAACCCTTCGATCACCCGAGATGTTTCCGGTGAGGGTGTACAACAAGCACTGTTGAAGCTTATTGAAGGCACTGTTGCTTCTGTTCCTCCTCAAGGTGGTAGAAAGCACCCACAACAGGAATTTTTACAGGTTGATACTGGAAATATTCTTTTCATTTGTGGTGGAGCGTTTGCAGGCTTGGAAAAAGTCATTCGTGACCGCTCAGAGAAAGGTGGTATTGGTTTCTCTGCTGAGGTGAAGAGTAAAGACTTATCTAAGAAGGTTGGCGAAACCCTTAAAGATGTCGAGCCTGAAGATTTAGTGCGCTATGGTCTGATACCTGAATTTGTGGGTCGTCTACCAGTAATAGCTACGTTGGATGAGCTAGACGAAGAAGCATTAGTCAGTATTTTAACGGATCCTAAAAATGCTTTGACCAAACAGTATAGTAAACTGTTTGAAATGGAAGATGTTGAGATTGACTTTCGTGAAGATGCTTTGCGTGCAATTGCGAAAAAAGCAATGGAACGTAAAACAGGTGCTCGCGGTTTACGCTCAATTTTGGAAAATGTATTGCTTGATAGCATGTATGAAATTCCATCCATTGCAAATGTGTCGAAGGTTGTTATAGATGATTCAGTGATCAAAGGTGATTCAGAGCCTTTGCTAATTTATGAAAATAATAATGAACAAAAGGCACTACCTGAAGATTAAAGGTTTTGCTTTGCTTGAAAAAACAACACATTGTGTTGGTTATTTATGATAAAGCGGTTACTGATATGTAATGTATCGTAAATACCGTAAATAAATTTTAAAAGGAGCTATATGCTCCTTTTTTTATGTCGAGTAATACCAATATTGATGTAGTAAATGTTTCTCTGCTCCAAATTTTCATAAGGGATATTACGCTTAATTGGTAGTTGATATGAGTAGTATTTGCTCAGAAGGCATCGCTTTCTGCTGATACTGAGGTGAGTTGCGACTAATAAGGGGGGGTGAGAGTAAATAGAAAAAACCGCACTTCTTCAGTGTGTTTAATAAAAGGAATTTTAAAGTCGTTAGCTACATATTTTTTGTCTTTCAACCTTTTCTCTAGGATGAACGTATTCCGCTCAATGCATACCCTTCACGACTCAATTTTATAGCCCTAGGTAACTTGAGAATTGTTGTTGGTGATCTCAAAAAAATATTCGTTATGAGTATAGATATTATGTTTTGAAAGAAAGATAAGTCTATCTCAGGTGAATAGTTAGTTGATGTGTATATACTGCTAAGTGATTGACGTTGAATAGTTTTTATTTTGCTATTTGATGGGTTTGTTAATTATAAATTGCATTGACTACTTTTCATAAAAAAATAATCAGCAAGATTTAGCTTGTAATTTGCGGCAATTAGCCCCATCTTAAAACGATAATCAAGTTTTGAGTCAAAGTTAGGGTGTTTAATGTACGACCTGACACCACACAGAAGTTTTGAGGGGGCCATAAATGGATAATCCTACTATCTCCAACCACATGGAGGGTATTGCATTACCTCTGTTACCCTTACGTGATGTGGTCGTTTACCCACATATGGTTATCCCCTTATTTGTGGGCAGAGAAAAGTCGATAAAGGCGTTAGAAGCCGCTATGGCTGCGGACAAGCAGATAATGCTTGTTGCTCAAAAGAATGCATCTGATGATGAGCCAACGCGTGATGATATTTTTCCCATAGGTACTGTTGCCACAATATTACAACTGCTAAAGTTGCCTGACGGCACCGTCAAGCTATTGGTTGAAGGCGGGTATCGTGCACATATTGAGGCCTTTAATGATGATGAAGGCTACTTTAAGGTAACAGCAACAGCATTACCCGTTCTGGCTATGGATGAGCGGGAAGGGGATGTGCTCACACGCTCTTTGTTATCCCAGTTTGAACAATATGTTCAATTAAGCCGCAAAGTACCCAGTGAAGTGCTGACGTCCTTGTCTACAATAGATGAGCCAGGGCGACTGAGTGACACTGTGGCAGCTCATATGAGTCTAAAGATTGCAGATAAGCAGCAAATTCTTGAAGTTGCTGATGTGCGTGAGCGAATTGAGCAATTAATGACTTTAATTGAGTCTGAAATAGACTTGATGCAGGTTGAGAAGCGAATTCGTGGCCGTGTCAAAAAGCAGATGGAAAAGTCTCAGCGTGAGTACTATTTGAATGAGCAGATGAAAGCCATTCAAAAAGAGCTGGGGGACATGGATGAGGCTCCGAATGAAATTGAGGAGCTTCAGCAACGCATTGAAGATGCGGGTATGCCTAAAGAGGCTCAAGATAAAGTTCAGTCTGAGCTTAATAAGTTAAAGCTTATGTCGCCTATGTCAGCAGAAGCTACAGTGGTTCGCAGTTACATAGACTGGATGATTAATCTGCCATGGAAAAAGCGTAGCAAAATACGACATGATCTGGTTAAGGCGGAAGAAATTCTAGAGCATGATCACTATGGGCTGGAGGAAGTTAAAGAGCGCATTTTAGAGTATTTAGCTGTTCAGCAGCGGGTCCGTAAATTAAAAGGCCCTGTACTGTGTCTGGTAGGTCCTCCTGGTGTAGGTAAAACATCATTAGGTGAGTCTTTAGCTCGGGCAACCAATCGTAAATTTGTGCGAATGGCGCTGGGTGGTGTGAGGGATGAAGCTGAAATACGCGGGCACCGAAGAACATATATCGGTTCGATGCCAGGTAAGTTGCTGCAAAAAATGTGTAAAGTGGGGGTAAAAAATCCACTCTTTTTATTAGATGAAATTGATAAAATGGGTGCAGATATGAGAGGTGATCCATCTTCTGCACTACTTGAAGTACTTGATCCGGAACAAAATAACACCTTTAATGATCATTATCTTGAGGTTGATTATGACTTATCGGATGTCATGTTTGTATGTACTTCAAATTCGATGAATATTCCAGGACCTTTATTGGATAGAATGGAAGTCATTCGAATTCCTGGTTATACCGAAGACGAAAAAGTCAATATATCTACGCGCTACTTAATACCTAAACAAATTAAATTAAATGGGTTAAAAGCAGACGAAATTGAGTTAAAAGAACAGACAATTCGTGATTTAATTCGATATTATACCCGCGAATCTGGTGTGCGTGGGCTTGAAAGACAAATTGCAAAAGTATGTCGTAAAGTTGTCAAGGCACACGCATTACAAAAAAGTAAACAACAAGCATTCACTAAGGTTGTGGTTGCGCCTGAAGATTTGGAACACTATTCTGGTGTACGCCAGTATAAGTATGGTATTGCCGAAGAACAAGATCAGGTTGGTCAGGTTACAGGGCTTGCTTGGACTCAAGTGGGTGGTGAACTGCTCACAATTGAAGCTGTTGCTGTACCAGGAAAAGGACATCATGTGAAGACTGGCTCACTGGGTGATGTGATGCAGGAATCTATTCAAGCTGCATTGACAGTCGTGAGAAGCCGTGCGAAAGTGCTGGGCGTCCCGAAAAACTTCCATGAAAAGAATGATATTCATATCCATGTTCCTGAGGGTGCGACACCTAAAGATGGTCCAAGTGCTGGTATTGCAATGTGTACGGCACTCGTCTCGGTATTAACTGGAATTCCTGTTCGTGCAGATGTAGCGATGACAGGGGAAATAACGCTTCGAGGACAAGTGTTGCCTATTGGTGGGTTAAAAGAGAAATTGTTAGCAGCTCATCGAGGGGGTATTAAAACGGTTATCATCCCTGATGAAAATGAGCGCGACTTGAAAGAAATTCCTGATAATATTAAACAAGACCTTGATATCAGGCCAGTTAAATGGATAGATCAAGTTTTAGAAGTTGCACTGCAGTACATGCCTGATCCTTTGCCAGATGAAGCCGTGCAAAATGAAATTGTTGCCGGAGAAGATGTTAAAGAAAGTGATGCAGGCGAGCGAATAAATACGCACTAGGCTTGATGCTTTCTTGACAGTGAGCAAAACGAGTTGGTATAAATCCCAACTCGCTTTGGTATCACAAGGTCAGGCGGATACCGGCTGTTTCATACCACACCAGGCGAGTGTTAAAAAGAAATGACATTGCGTTATGGGGGGTATTTTGCAAGCAGCGTGTTTTTTAATTTGACTGTTTTTAAATTGTGTGCGTAATTAATATACGCATATCTTATTATCTGCTTACCTTGAGCATTTACTGAAGATCTCAATAGAAGGGGAATAGAGTGAATAAATCAGAGTTAATAGATGCCATCGCAGCTTCTGCAGATATTTCTAAAGCGGCTGCCGGACGTGCTCTTGATGCCATGATCGGTTCTGTAACCAAAGCGTTGAAAGATGGTGATCAGGTCGTTTTGGTTGGTTTTGGTACTTTTTCTGTAAAAGAGCGTGCTGCACGTACTGGGCGTAATCCTCAAACTGGTGAGCCTATTCAGATTGCAGCTGCTAAAGTGCCAAGCTTCAAAGCGGGTAAAGCACTGAAGGATGCTGTAAACTAAGGCGCCTTCCCGAAGGTCAGCATGTTAAGCTGACCTTGGCAAGTCAATACTTGAAATAGTGCTCGTTCATGCGGCATGCTGACTTGCTTGGTTACATAACAAGTAGGTTTGTTACCGTGCGTACCGCTATAAGTCAATCAAGGCGCATCAATGATGCGCTTTTTTTTTGTTAACGTTTTAATTGCAAGATAGGCGATGCTGCTGAGGTTATTATGCTGCAAACGATGAGGGATAATGCGCAGAGTTGGGTCGTTAAAGTAATTGTATTTCTTATCATTTTTGTATTTGCAATTTTTGGATTGGAATCATTACGACTGGTGACGACCAACACCGCTGTGGCTACTGTCAATGATGAGGAAATTTCTCAAAGGGAGTTAGCCAGGGCTGTTAATATTCAGATAAATCAAATGGCTCAAAGTGAAAAATTTGATCCTGCACAGATTGATGAAAAGAAAATTCAAAAGACAGTTCTTGATCAGCTAATTGACCGCACCCTGCTGACCCAGACAGCTAAAAATTATGGTTTATTCTTCCCAGAGCAAGCGATAGACCGAGAAATAATTTCTCAAGATGCTTTTAAAGAGGATGGAAAATACAGTCCTACCCGTTTCGAACAGTTGATTAGGCAAGCAGGCTTTACTCCGCGGCAATATAAGGATGCCATGGTTGAGGAGATGCTAACAACACAGCTGCAGTATGGAATCGCCGGTAGTGAATTTTTAACATCTGCAGAGCTTAAGCGCTTGCAACAGCTTGAACAGCAAACACGCAGTTTTCGTATGTTGACACTGCCAATTGCTGATATCAAAAATACGGTTGAAGTTACAGAAGAAGAATTAACGTCCTATTATCAGCAACACGAAAAAGAATTTATGTCGGCAGAGTCTGTTAAAGTAAATTATCTGTTACTTGAAAAAGCAGAGTTACTTAGTGCAGTAGATGTTGATGAAGAGGATATTAAAGCGCGATACGACCAATTTGTTGAAGCTTTTAAAAAGAATGAGCCTCCTCGCCCCAAAGCCGCTCACATTTTATTAGAAGTCAAAGATGATCGGGATGCAGAGGCAACCAGCGCACTAGCACTTGAAATTGAGCAAAAATTACAAAAAGGTGAAAGTTTTGCTGATCTTGCTAAGCAGTATTCTGATGATCAGGCTTCAGCTGAAAATGGGGGAGACCTGGGCTTTGTTGAGGAAGGAATATTTGGTGAAGAGTTTGATAAAACCCTTGCTGAATTAAAAACGGGTGAGGTTTCAAAACCCTTAAAAATGAGTTATGGCGTGCAGCTCGTCAAACTTGTGGATATGGTACAGCCTGATGTACCAAGTTTTGAAGATAAACAAGAAGAATTAACAGTAGCATTGAAAGAAGCAAAAGCAGAACCATTGTTTGTAGAGAAAAGACAACAGCTTGAAGATTTAAGTTACCAGGCTGCTGATTTACAAGAGCCAGCTGAAAAGTTGAAACTGGAAATTAAGACATCAGACTTCTTTTCAAAAGATAATGGTAAAGGTATTTTTGCGAATTCATTGGTCGTTAAGCAGGCATTTTCGCCAGAAGTGCTGACCGATAAAATGAACAGTGCAGTGATTGACTTATCAAAAGATAAAGTAATGGTTTTGCATGTACTTGAACATCAACCTGCTAAGTTGAAACCACTATCTGAAATTAAAGAAAAACTAATCACTAAACTGAAAGATCAAAAAGCAGTTAAGCAGTTAGAAGAACAAGCTACTTCTTTAGTTGCAACGTTACGTGAAGGAAAACAAAAGACTGATGCAGCCACTCAGGAAGAACAGGTTTGGAAAACATTTAACGATGCTAAGCGAATGATGACTGAAGCGCCAAGAGAAGCGGTTCAGCAGGCATTTAAAATGCCACATCCTCAGGATGATCAACCTCAATACGGTGTAGCATCATTAGTGAATGGTGACCGAGCCATCATTGAACTTACGAAAGTAACAACACCTGAAAAAATTGAAGGTGAAGAACAGCAGCAAGCATTTATGAAGCGTTTTATGGCAATGCAACGACAACAAATAGTACGTCAGCAGTTGCAACAAAACTTGCGTGAAACGGCGGAAGTAAGCAAAAACCTATAGAAGGTGATGCTTTAATTCATGCTTACAGCTATTTATAAAAAGCTAAAATTTGTTCACTGAGTATTTCAACACCTACAAAAAAACCGCCAACAGGCGGTTTTTTTGTAGGTGAATAATATGCTTTATGTTTTAGCGAAAAATAAAGTACGAAAAATTAACGTTAAGGCGCCGTTGACTTGAAAACCAGGTGATTTCTTGGAGAAGTTTAAATGTTGTTCTGTTAACTTGTCTTTGGCTAACCTGATCACTGGCTAATATGGTTTTTGCATAATCAATAAATGCCTTCATGTGTTGTGTTGCTGCTTTGGGGTAGTACCATATATGGTAACTGTCATTGGTTTGACGCAGCAGACTCTCAGCAACTTGGACCACTGCAGATAACCCTGCTTTATTGACTGCCATCATTGGTTGTTCTAAAGCGGATAAAGCATGTTGTAAACGGTTAATTGCATACTGTATACGCTGGTCTGATGCGAGAGGGTTGTTTTGTACTTCTAACGCAAAAAAGAGTGCCTGTACCAACTTCATTTGGGTATGAATAGGGTAAGTCCCCAGTGGGGCATGAACGATCTTTTTATACAGAGTCCATGCCGTTGAGATAAGTTGGTTCAAGGCTTCTTTAGTCGTTTTTTTTTCTGTAAAAGAAATACTTAGTAAAAAGGGATCGTGGTCAGAGGCACTAAAGTGATCTTCACTTTTGGGTAATTGACCAGAATATTTCTTACTGTATTCAAATAAACTATTTTCTAAAGAGTTTATATGCCAGTGTGTAATGTCTTTTACTTTTTCGGCCAGTGCTGTTGAGGCTAAGGCATGATCTAAACTACCCAGTTCACCATCAAATGAGTAACTGAATGTTTTGAGTCCATGGTGTACTCGTGTCAGGTCAACAAAACCAAAACCTGTAGGCACGGTTGCAAAAGGACGCCAGGGTTTACCCTCAAGGGTAGTATGCTCAGCTGTTTGGATGAGTCGTTGCTCTTTGCCAGTGTAGTCAGTAAGTACCCGAATAGGGTCTTCTTGAGCATAGGCGTTGAAATCACCAATCAGTAGTATATTGTTGCTGTACTGTTGAGGTTTAGATTGTAAGTGTTGGGCAAGCTGAACCGCAGCAGAAACCCTAAACTCATTACAGCTGCCTTGTAAATCGTCAACATAGCCTGGTGCTGGCTTACCTTTCACTTTATTTCTACTATCCAGTGCTACTTTGCCATCAACAGCATACTCTTGGTAATCCTCAAAACACATTGAACCTTTCGATTTAAAGTGACTTACTGCAATAGTAAGTTTTTCACCGCTGGTTAGGTGTTTGAATGATTGGATAAGGCTATGACGCTGTTGTTTGGTAATCGTTTTTTGTTTATTTTCGGTGGTAGTGAGTGTGAAATGCTGTTCAGGCATGGGGAGAATAGTTGGCTGGTCTTGTAGCGATACTTTACTTGGACGGTAAAGAAGCCCAACCGTTATAGCATCACTGCCAATAAAGCCGTCATTGGATGCTGATACAAATTGGTAATAACTGTCTTTGTCTGTTTGTTGGGCATTAAGTGCATTAACCAGGTCATATATAGCACTATTTTCACCAAAACCATTATTTTCAATTTCCATTAACCCAATAATATCTGCATCCATTCGGGTGATAGCATTGACAATTTTGGTGCGTTGTAAATAAAAGTCGTTAAGTTTGGTTGCACCTCGATTGGCATTATTCGCTGCATTATCAGCAGCTCCTGGCACAGTTCGGTTAAAATAATTTAATACATTAAAGCTGGCGACTTTTAGGCTACCTTCATCGTGCGTCAATTGTGGTGCATCAGTACGAGGGAACGCTTGATGATCAAAGTCACTACCGTTTAATGTAACGGTTGGAATAACACCATAACGGCCATAACTGTATTGGATAACACCTGTTATGCTTTGTAAGGTGTCACCAATCCTAATATAGTTTTGAAATGGACCAAAGTCTGGGAAGTAGCTGATAACGCCATTGGTTTGCTTACTTACATCTGTTTCAATGGTAATACGTTGCTGTTTATTTGAGCTGGCTAGGGCTTGTGCCTCTTCAGAAAGTGCGGGATAGAGCTGGGTTGGTTTAAAAAGTGGTTGATCTTTACTCAACACCATTTCATTACGAAAAGAGGTGTAGTTAAAACTAAAGTTTTTGGTCACCTTCAGCGCAGCATTACCACTCCAGTTAACCAGCATACCTTCATAGGGCTCGAGAGCCTGTAATGGTGTGTCTGCTGAGAGTTGCAGCGGTTGAATGACTTCCTGTTGTATGCCGCACTTGCTGTAAGCGACTAAGTCAAGTTGGGTCTGGTTGTAATATTCTTTTACTTTACCTTTAATTCTGACCTTTTCACCAACGGTTAAATCAGGAGCTTGACCGAAAACAAAAATCCCTTCTGAGGTCATGGGGTTGCCATCATGGTCCCATGATTCTTCTTGAATAAAAAAACCTTTAAAGCGGTTTGGTGTAGTTTGTGTCACTATACCTTCGACAATAATTTCAGGTCCCTCATACTTGCCTTCAGGCACCAGTGGACTTTTATTGCCTGAACCTTGAACTTCACTGATTAAGAGTGGTGTCCCTGTAGTACACGATATTTGCGGCTTGGGTTGAGAGTCTGTATTGTGGTTGCCCAATGATGATGCCATTTCTTGGGCTGAACGTGCGCTGATAGTTTGCCAGTCTGAAGTACTATAAGTACTGCTGGCTTGGCTTGTTAAGCGGATAAACTGCTGATCTTTACCAAATGATTGCCCACCAAACTCACCAACAAGATCGATACGTGTATCTTGGTAATAAAGTGCAATCGGATCATCGCCATTAAAATTTAAAAAATTATGTTTATTTACTACATTTGCTTTATCTGTAAGTACTTTTTCTGCTTGTTGATGTACTAATACAAACGTCTTTCCGGGTGCAAGTTGGCCGCTTAGAGGGAAATTATGGCTACTAGTGGTTTTGCCATTAATGTATTTCTTTAGAGTGAATTGAGACAGGTCTAATGTATCTTTTCCACCATTAAATAATTCAATTGCTTTATTAAAACCTTTTCCTTCAATGTACTCTGAAATAAATAAAGAAGGTGTTGCGGCAGCTGTATGAGTTGCTAAGGCGAGCGCGGTTAGTGAAAAAGCTGTTTTATAGCACATAACACTACTCTTTTTATGTTGTTAAAGATTATATTTAGATTATTAAAAATTTAATTAGAATATTTGGTTGCTTAATAGTTTGATGTGTTTCACATTTTTTTATCCTCGTGTTAAGAAATGGTAATAAGGGGAGATGTTAAAAAAGTAATTTTTGTAAAAGCAATAAAACAATGAAGGAAGCGCTGCAATATATAAGGAATACATGAGGTTCCAAGTACAGTGCTGGCACAGACGTCAAGGAAAAAGTGCATTTTAGACGTGCCCATAATTAAAGCTTAATGGCTGAAACTGCTGAGAAATGAGTCTATATATTTGTATAAGTTTAGTGTTTTTTACGAAATTAACTGAAGCTATGTGCTTTTTTCTTCGCCAGGTGTGTCTTTTAATAATCACTCGATGAATGGCTGCGGATATAAAAAAGTAGTATAGGAAGATGGCTGAGTAGGAATAATTAAAAAAAACGCCTTCATTTTCGGTGGTAGTGAGTAAATTAAATGTTATTTTACTACTTTTACTGTACATCATTGGGCTAAAGCCTATCACCAATAAAGGTTGTATTTATGAAAAATGTATAACATCTTATGTACTTCAACTAATTACCAATTGCAGTTAATTCGCATATATACTGTCACTAATTTACAGTGAATAAGTCGTTAATAATATATTGCTTGGTAACCTATTCTGGTTTTGGTAAATGAATCTGTGAGTAGTTATAAATGGCTTTTATTACATTTATATATTTTCAAAGAAACTTGTAAGTTTACGTTTAAATATCAAAAAAGATACAGGTATGACTGAGCCATACAGCACATGTAATAGTTACATTAACACTGTATGATGAGTATATATGAATATAAGGGTACTATTTATTGACTTATACCTTTTAACAGGCGGTTTTTAAATATACCTATTTGTAATAGATGTTTAAGAAAAACTGTATAAAACTTTTTAGTGTAATAAGCCTCAGAGGCGTTTGGATTAATATAAGGCTGTACTAAATTGACAATATTGATTCATAGCTAAGCTTTCATCAGGTTGGGCTTTTTTGTTGATGGTAGATATTCTAATTTAGAATTTATTAATGTTGTACGTTTTTTGTCGCATATGTGGTACGCTTTTTAATATAAATTTTTATTAATGTCCAGTTTTTTGCTATGTGTTTATCAGTCTACTCTAGTGAGAGTTGACTGAATGTCCACTTTGGAGCGTGAGTGCTAGTTTTTTAGCATGATCTATCCTTAAACCTTTACACAGTTATACAACAAGTATGGGCTTAGTCTCAGTGGTTACTCTTGTTCTAGGTGGTTACTTTAGTGGTGTATATTGAGGAGGAAATATGGACGAGCAGGAACAAAAACCCGTTAAGCAAGTAGAGGAACATTCCTCTAGTGACATACCTTCTGCTGAAGAGCGAAATTGGGCAATGGCATGCCATCTTTCCGCATTTACAGGCATATTAGTACCTTTTGGTTTTATTCTTGCGCCACTCATCATTTGGTTGGTTAAAAAAGATACGATGCCCCTGGTGGCTAAACATGGTGTTGAATCGGTTAATTTTCAAATAACCTTTTTATTGATTTATGTTGTTTGCACTGTGCTGCTTTTTGTTCTTATTGGATTTGTGTTGTTGCCGATTGCAATGTTAGTACACGCCATTTTTATTATTATGGCGAGTATCAAAGTCAGCAATGGTGAAGATTATCGCTACCCATTTGCAATCCGCCTCATTAGTTAATGTGACTAACAATTTAATTAATGTTTGGAAGGGTCACGGGGTGTCAGTTTTTCAATAGCTTTTGGGAATTGTGTCAGCGGAAGCCACTTTTGATGTAGATTTTTCATCCAGCCATTTTGATGAAGTTGTTGCAGTTGCTGATGCCAGCTATCGATATGAGCAGGATGTGACCCTGCGGAAAAAGCGATATACAGTAAGTTCTTCCGTAATGTGAAAACTGGTTTGACTAAGTTAGTGGGAATATTAGCTTTTTTTAGAATGCCATCAATGGTGAGGTCAGCAGTACACCATAACTCGATTCGGCCCTGAACTAACTGCTGTGCTGAGTATATGGGTTTGGAAACAATCACTAAATTATTGAAGTTTTGCTTTTCCAGTAACTGTTGTTCAACTGCATCCCGATAGACGCCGATTCTTCGTATACGTCTTGCCTCTTCTAATGTGTTGATGTGCAGTTGACTATTCCTCGCAGCATAAAAATTTGTTTGACCAATAGCTACTGGGCCTATCAAGGTAAACTCTTGTTGTCGCTGGGGCGTCAGTGTCATGGTAAATAGCACAACATTAGGTTCACTGTTGATCATTTTCCAACCTCTGGCCCAGGGTACAATGTAAATAGGTAATGTTTGACTTTGCATCGTGAGAAGCTTTTGAATCAGCTCAACCGCGTATCCCTTAGGCTTGTTGTTTTCACTGAAAGTGATAGGAGGCCATTCCTCAGTGAAAAGCTTGAGAGAAGGTAGCGGTGAAGTTGAGGTTGTCACTGAAACGTTTGAGTCAGCATTCAGGTTAAAGCACGCGACAAGGCTTAGCAAAAGGCATAGAAGTGTATAAGTGAATAACTTAGAGCAATTCATAGGAAGCTTATGCGTAAAAATGTCTGCTGCTGGACTCGGTGTTTACTAAAAGCACCTTGTAAAGTATAAGTATAAAGCTCGATTTCACAGGATGTATCTTTTATTGCAGGTGCAGGTTGCTGGTTTAGGTTTATAGCATGTTTTCTTTAAGACCGTTCATCGAGGATTTTAAATCGGTGAGGCTAGTTATCGTAGTTCTAAAAACTGTTGAAGTATGCGCAGGCGTCAATGGAGTAGGAAGGGGTAGCAGAAGGACTCAACCACCTGCAGCGACCAAGCCTGGCAGGGGTTGAGCTTTATGGGCAAGGTAACAGTTATTGAAGATTAATTCTGTTCAAGCTGGCCCATTGCTGTGACATTAAAACCACCATCAACATGAGTGATTTCACCAGTAATACCGCTTGCCAGGTCTGAGCATAGAAAAGCAGCGACATTACCTACTTCTTCAATAGTGACATTGCGACGCAGTGGAGTATTTTGCTCACTAAAGCTGAGCATTTTACGGAAGCTCTTAATGCCTGAAGCTGCCAGTGTACGAATGGGACCTGCAGAGATGGCATTTACCCGGGTTCCTTCTGGACCCATTGCTGCTGCAGCATAACGCACTGAGGCTTCTAAGCTGGCTTTAGCCAAGCCCATGACATTGTAATTAGGAATAGTTCGCTCAGCACCAAGATATGACAGCGTTAACAGGGCACCATTGCGGCCACGCATCATTTCACGACCTGCTTTAGCGAGGGCAACAAAGCTGTAAGCACTGATGTCGTGAGCAATTTTGAAACCTTCACGTGTTGTTGCATCAACAAAGTCACCCTCAAGTTGATCTCCAGGGGCGAAGCCTACAGAGTGCACAATAATGTCCACGCCATCCCACTGTTTTGCAAGCTCAGTAAACACGCTTTCAATATCTTCATCTCGGCTTACATCGCAAGGAAAACAGAGGTCTGCCGATGAGCCTAGTTTGGCAGCCAGATCTTCGACTCGAGACTTAAGCTTGTCATTCTGATATGTAAATGCCAGCTCGGCGCCTTCGCGACGCATTGCTTCTGCGATACCTGAAGCAATAGAGAGTTTACTGGCAACACCTACGATTAATGCTTTCTTTCCAGCAAGAAAACCCATATGTTGTTTCCTATAGTTTGGGAGGGACTATCAATCCCAAGAAATGGTTGGGTTGACTTAAAGGCTGTGAAGTATAGAGAATCCAAGCCCCGCTGGCGAGACCTATCAGTGTGTCTTTATGTTAACCAGCCTTTTTTTCCTTTAGCTTACCAAAAGGCAGCCTGTAATAAGCTTTGTGTGTAGGGGTGTTGAGGTTTTTCGAGCACCTGCTGGGCAGCCCCTTGCTCAACGACTTTGCCAAACTGCATTACCACCACTTTATGGCTGATAGCTTTGACAACAGCCAAATCATGACTGATGAATATATAACTGAGTTGATACTTTTGTTGTAATGACTTTAATAAATCGAGTATTTGCCGTTGAATGGTCCGGTCAAGGGCTGAAGTAGGCTCATCTAAAATAATGAGTTCAGGTCGTAGTACCAGTGCGCGGGCAATAGCGATCCGCTGACGTTGCCCTCCCGAAAACTCGTGAGGGTAGCGATGCTGGACATCGGAAGGTAAGCCGACATCCTCTAATGCTTGAGCTATCCACTGAGCATGCTGCTCTGCTTGTTCCGCTTGATGCACAATCAACCCTTCACCAACAATCTGGGCAATGGTCATTCTAGGATTCAGACTGCCAAAAGGGTCCTGAAATACAATTTGGATAGAACGTCGCAGGGGGCGGAATGCCTTTTGTTTTAACTGGTGGATGGGGTTGCCATTAAAGGTCATGGTGCCTTGTGCATTGACCAGCTTCAACAAGGCAAAGCCAAGCGTTGATTTTCCCGATCCACTTTCGCCGACGATCCCTAGGGTTTCGCCTTGTTTGAGTGAAAAACTAATATCATCAACGGCACGAACATGCCCCGAAACGCGCTTGAAAATGCCTTTGTATATTGGGAACCAAACCTTAAGCTGGTCAACGTCAAGAATGGTTTTAGTTTGCTCTGGGAGTGGCTGGGGATGACCAGTCGGGATAGACGCCAGTAAATGTTGAGTATATTCGTGCTGTGGGGATTTGAAAACAGAATGGACTGGACCTTGTTCAACTACCTGCCCTTGCTGCATAACACAGACATCATCCGCCATATGCTCAACCAGGTTCAGGTCATGGCTAATCAACAGGAGTGCCATGTTGGTTTGCTGCTGTAATGATTTGAGCAATTCTAAGATTTGTCGTTGAACGGTGACATCCAAAGCGGTGGTAGGTTCATCAGCAATCAGCAGGTCAGGCTTATTGGCCAGAGCCATGGCAATCATTACCCGTTGTCGCTGTCCTCCAGATAATTCATGGGGAAAAGCCTGCAATCGACGGCTAGCATCACGGATACCCACTTGCTCAAGTAAGGTGAGAGTCTGTTGACGGGCTTCATGCTGAGTGGTGCCTTGGTGTAACACAATGGCTTCACCGATTTGTTTTTCAACGGTGTGTAATGGGTTGAGCGATGTCATAGGTTCTTGAAAAATCATGCCGACACGATTACCGCGAATACGTCTTAAGGCTTCATTGGTTGCGCCCAATAATTCCTGTCCTTGCCAGCGGACACTGCCTTTGGGAAAGTGTGCTTGTTCTGGGAGAAGTCCCAAAGTGGCTAGCGCGGTGACAGATTTTCCAGAGCCACTTTCCCCAACCAATGCTAAGGTTTTCCCAGTATTCAGCTTAAAGCTGATTTCTTGGACGGCGGTTTGCTGGCGAAATTGAATCATCAGGTTTTCAACTTCAAGTAATGGCGGTTGGTTCATAGAGGGAGCTTCCTGGGGTCAAAAGCATCTCTTGCGGCTTCCCCCACAAAGACCAATAAGGTCAAAATTAGGCTGAGCGTAATAAATGCTGATAACCCCAGCCAAGGGGCTTGCAGGTTATTTTTTCCTTGGGCGACCAGCTCACCTAGTGAGGGGGAGCCTACCGGGAGTCCGAAGCCTAAAAAGTCTAATGAGGTTAATGTCGAAATGGCGGCTGTTAGAATAAAGGGTAAATAGGTTAGGGTTGCCACCATGGCATTGGGTAGCATATGCCGAAACATTATGATGGAGTTGCTAATGCCTAGTGCTCTAGCGGCA
Source organism: Zooshikella ganghwensis (assembly GCF_018263875.1). Classification (NCBI taxonomy): domain Bacteria; kingdom Pseudomonadati; phylum Pseudomonadota; class Gammaproteobacteria; order Oceanospirillales; family Zooshikellaceae; genus Zooshikella; species Zooshikella ganghwensis. The sequence goes on along the minus strand of NZ_JAEVHG010000017.1, from coordinate 56,880 downwards.
CGCACATACTCAAGATTCCTGGCCCTAAGAAACTCTGCTCGTACTAAATCCACGAGCTGCATCCAGCTGAATAACAACATAATACCCAGCAGCCACCAAAAATTTGGGTTCACAAAACTGGATAAAATTATCAGTAAATATAAGGTGGGCAACCCGGAAAATATTTCGATCAGGCGTTGTCCTATTAAGTCAACTTTACCACCATAATAACCTTGAGCAGCCCCGACAATGATGCCAATAATGGAACTAAAGATAGTGAGTGTCAGGGCAAACAAAACTGAAATACGAAAGCCGTATATAATTCTAGCCACCACATCACGGGCTTTGTCATCGCTGCCTAGCCAGTTATCCGACGACGGAGGAGCGGGTGCAGGCACCGGAAGGTCCTTAATAATTGTGTCATAGCTGAAGGGGATGGGAGGCCAAATTAACCAGCCTTCTGCTTCTATTAACTCCTGTACATAAGGGTCTGTATAGTCTGCTTCTGAGGCAAACTCTCCACCAAAATCGGTTTCGAAATAGGTTTTGATAACAGGAAAGTAATAACTATCCTGAAACTTAATCAGCACCGGCTTATCGTTGGCAATCCATTCAGCCACTAATGAAAAACCAAATAGGAAAATAAAAAGCCACAATGAGTAATAGCCTCGCCGATTGTTTTTAAATATTTGCCAGCGTCGCTGATTGATGGGACTCAACCTTTGCATAATCCACATACTCAACCTTCCCGGCTTTCAAAGTCAATTCTAGGGTCAATAATCATGTAGGTGATATCGCCAACTAGCTTCAAGAGTAAGCCAATTAAGGTGTAAATATACACGGTGGCAAAAACTACGGGATAGTCACGGCTTAGTGCCGCTTCAAAACCAAGTAACCCTAAGCCATCAAGGGAAAATACCACTTCAATCAGTAATGAGCTGGTTAAAAAGATACCGACTAATGCCGCTGGGATCTGGGCGATGACAATTAACATGGCGTTACGAAAAACGTGCCCATATAACACTCGCTTTTCAGTGAGTCCCTTGGCTTTTGCAGTTAGCACATACTGCTTATGTATTTCATCTAAGAAAGAATTTTTCGTCAGCATGGTCAGGGTGGCAAAGCCACTCACGACCATGGCAGTGATAGGCAGTACCAAGTGCCAAAAATAATCCAGCACTTGTTGCCAAAAGGGCAGCTGGTCAAAATGATTAGAAGTCAGTCCCCTGAGTGGAAACCAGTTAAAGTAGCTGCCACCGGCAAAGAGTACGATAAGTAAAATTGCAAACAGAAAGTTAGGAATGGCATAGCCCACAATAATGGTGGTTGATGTCCAAACATCAAAACGACTACCGTGTTTAACTGCTTTTTTGATGCCTAAGGGGATCGATATTAAATAGACTAATAATGTCGTCCAAAGCCCCAGTGATATCGATACGGGTAATTTATCAATGATTAAATCAGTGACATCCCGATCCCGAAAGAAGCTTTGGCCAAACTCAAAGGTGGCATAGTTTTTCAGCATCATCCAGAAGCGTTCAGAAGGTGGTTTATCAAACCCATACAGTTTCTTGATTTCTGCTATTAGTTCTGGGCGTAAACCTTGAGCACCTCGGTACTGTCCATCTGTTGGGGCAATGTCGGCTCCGGTGCCGCCAAGACGACTGCCTGATCCAGTTTGCAGCCCCTGTAGTTGGGCTAGCATCTGCTCAACAGGGCCGCCAGGGGCAGCCTGAATAATAATAAAGTTAATAAGCATGATGCCAAACAGGGTGGGAATGATCAGTAATAAGCGTCGGATAATATATACCAGCATCAACAAGCCTCTTAAAGCATGCGCATAGTGATACCCTTCGCTGAGGGTAAAGCTAGGCCACAGGTAAGCACAGGGTATTAGTTGGCTTTTTTACGGAACGACTTTATTTTTTCTGCTTTTTTAGGATCTTCCCACCAGGTATCTAAAGTAAAGCTGTATTTAGGTGTAACCTCAGGTTGACCAAATTTGTTCCAGTAAACCAGGCGATATTGATTGATATGAAACTGAGGGATCACATAGTGATTCCATAATAAAACGCGGTCCAAAGCACGACAGTAGTTAATGAGTGCTTCGCGGCTAGGGGCAGAGATGATTTTTTCGACGAGCTGATCGACAACGGGATTTTTAATACCGATATAGTTACGACTACCTGTAATATCAGCCTGTGAGGAATGCCAGAAATCACGTTGTTCATTACCTGGTGACTGGCTTTGTCCAAATGAGCTAATAATCATATCAAAGTCAAAACTTTGTACACGTTTAATATACTGCTGAGTGTCGACTTGCCTGATCGTCATATTAATGCCAAGTTTTTTCAAGTTTTCTTGAAATGGCAGGACAATGCGCTCCATTTCCGGTTGGGCAAGCAATATTTCAAAGGAGAACGGTTGATTGGTTTGCTGGTTGATTAACTTGCCTTCTTTTAATACGTAACCTGCTTCTTTCAATAAGTGAAGCGCTTGCCGGAGTTGTTGACGGTTGTTGCCTGAACCATCGGTTTTGGGTAATTCAAAGGCTTGCGTGAACAGAGCTTCAGGAAGCTCTTTTTTAAATGGCTCAAGGATTTTTAATTCTGCGGGCGATGGTAGGCCTGATGCGGCCATTTCAGAGTTTTCAAAAAAACTATCAGTACGTTGATAGCTATTGTAAAACAAATTTTTATTGGCCCACTCAAAATCGAAGGCATAGCTTAATGCCTGACGCACTTTGCTATCGCTAAAAAGTGGCCGGCGGATGTTGTATATAAAGCCCTGTAAGCCAGCATGAGATAAGTTAGGCTGTGTTTTTTTTATCATTGCCTGGTTGTTAAACAGCTTACCTTGATATTGAGTAGCCCAGTTTTTGGCACTATTTTCGGAGCGGAAGTCATATTCACCTGCTTTTAGTGCTTCAATAGCGACAGTAGGATCACGATAGTAATCATAGCGAATAGTATTAAAGTTATATTTTCCGCGATTAACAGGGAGGTCTTTACCCCAATAATTCGGATCTCGTTGATAGGTAATGGAGCGGCCTGCATCAACCTGGCTGATGGTATAAGGACCACTGCCAATGGGAGGGGTCAGCGAGGTTTTATTAAACGTATGCTGGCTCCAGTAGTGTTTGGGTAGAACCGCAAATTGGCCGATAATCATTGCCAGTTCACGATTATCACCAGGTGTGAAGGTAAATTTCACCCGCCATTTATCCAATGCCTCAACCTGTTTGACATTGGCATAGTAGGTTTTATAAAGAGGGTGTCCTTCTTTTTGTAATAAATTAAAGCTAAATACGACATCTTCTGCAGTTAGCGGGTGACCATCATGAAAGTGGATATTTTTGCGTAGATGAAAAATAATCCAGGCGCGATTTTCAGGCCATTCCATCTGCTCGGCCAGTAAACCATACATCGTAAAAGGCTCATCTTCGCTGTGATAAAGCAGCGTGTCGTAAAAATAATTGTTGTACAAGTAGGTCAAGCCACTGGCAGGAATGCCCTTAACAATAAAGGGGTTTAAACTATCAAAACCACTTGAAGAGATCGTTGCTAAATGAAGTGTTCCCCCTTTGGGGGCCGCTGGATTGACAAAGTCAAAATGGGTAAAGTCTGCTGGGTATTTGGGTTCACCATGAATAGTAATGGCATGACTTTTATAAATTTTTTCTTCAGCATGAAGCCCAAAGCTAGACCCTAGCAAGGTTGCCAGTAAAAAAAGTATGTTCATGGGGTGAGGCTTTCTTTTTATTTGGCAAGTTAACATAAGTTGTATTTTTCCTGTCCTTATTGATCATTTACCCACCAACACTCAAAACAGAATGAATAGGGTGGTGACATAGCAGGCCTTTGCAAATGTTTCCAGTACGCTACACGATGATAATTTAAATGCCAGTGTGGAATAATAAAATAGTGCCAGAGCAATATTCTATCCAAACTACGAGTATATAGCTGAAGCTCCTCACGGGTGTGTGCCTTAGTTATCATCGTGAGGAGTTGGTCCACAGCGGGTAATTGAATACCCGATAAGTTGAGTGAGCCTGGGGTAGTGGCTTGTGATGAGTGATACAGCGATTTTAAGTTTTGACCAGGTGCAAGTGATTGTGACAGTGCCAGTGTTGTCATATCAAAATCAAATTGCTTAAGGCGTTCTTGATAAGAAGCGCTATCAACAATGCGAATACGCATATCAATGCCTATTCGCTTCAGATTTTTTTGCAAAGGCAGCAGTATGCGGGAGCTGCTTTGCTGATATTCAAGCGCCTCAAAAGTAAACGGCTTACCCTGAGCATTGACTAGCTTACCTTGTTGCATGCGCCAGCCTGCAGAACGAAGTTTTTTTAAGGCAATGCGTTGTCGGTCACGAATGGTACCATCATGAATATTAGGTAGCTTGAAGGCTTTTTCTTTAATATGGGAGGGTAGTTTAAATTGTGAGAGTAGTTTTCGCTCTTCCGGTGTTGGAGAGCCAAAGCTGCCTAAGTCTGAGTTGGCAAACAAGCTGTGCGAACGTTGGTAAGCATCATAAAATAGGACTTTGTTGGTCCATTCAAAATCGAATGTCCAGGCAATCGCTTCTCGAGCTGTAATATCATTAAACGGAAAGTGTCGGCTGTTTAAAAAAAAACCTTGCAGTGATGCAGGCTCACGATGAGGAATAACTACTTTAAGAACTTTACCTGAGTGAACGGCAGGAAAAGAGTAAGAGGTTTCCCATTGCTTAGATATATGTTCAATGCGAAAGTCATATTGGCTGGCTTTAAATGCTTCAAATGCCACCGTACTCTCTTGGAAAAAAATATACTCTACCCTATCAAAATTATAACGCCCTTGATTAATGGCTAATGATTTTCCCCAGTATTGCTCGTCCCGCTCAAAGGTAATACTTCGCCCTGGCTCGACCTTGGTCATTCGATAAGGCCCACTATTAAGGGGTGGCTCAAGGGTGGTAGCGGCAAAATCGCGGTCTGCCCAATAGGTGGCAGATAAAACTGGAAGCTCTCCAAGCCGGAGAATCAAACTACGACGACTGTCGCCTGAGAGTAAAAATTTTACCTGTTGTTTTGTTACAGCGGAGGCATCTTTAACATCAGTATAAACAAGCTTATAACGTGGATGTCCTTTCTTGATTAATGTATTGAATGAAAAAACGACATCTTGCGCCGTAATCGGCGTGTCATTGTGAAAACGAGCTTCAGGTCGAATGTGGAAGATCACCCACTCATAATTGCTGGGAAACTCAATGTATTCCGCAATCAAACCATACGCTGTTTGATACTCATCGCCTACTCGGTTATCACCTGTGGTGCCCATGAGTAAGGTTTCATTGTTTTCATTAATGCCATATACATAAAACCCGGGGGTGTTTACAGGGCTGGTGCCTTTTAGAGTGTAAGGATTTAATGTATCAAATGTGCCTAGCGCTGATAGGGTGATCTTGCCTCCTTTAGGGGCACTGGGGTTTACATAGCTAAAATGCTTAAAGTTGTCTGGGTACTTTGGCTCACCATGAAGTGCTATGGCAGAGACTTTAATAGTAGTGTCAGCGACAGTTGACGTAATTTTTTTTTCGCTTGTCGTTACTGGTACTTCACTGGTATAGACATGCTGAAAACTATAGAGTCCCATAACTAAAGTCAGCCACTGAAACCAAGTCAAAGTAGTCCAATATCTTCGTGAGATATTGCCTTTTGGCAAAACCTGCTGGTGCATTTTACCCCTCATGAGTCGTTTAACCGTGAGTTGAAAGCACTACATGTGATGTTTTTTTTAATAAGTCAGTAACTTGATTAGAAATGATTACTCTTAACAGTATATCTGGCGAGAGGGATTATGTTGGGTAGATTGATGTTTCTTTCTAACTACAAATAAGGCTGCTGCAAATACAGGGCGAGAAACTCAAAAGAGGAGGGGTATAACCTATTAAGCAAGTAATAGGTTATAAGGGATTGAAATGTTGACTGGCTATTAAGTGCCAGTCACATTAACAAACAAAGTAAGCGCCTGGCCTGGCTTTAGGTTTGTATGTGGTAGCTGATTCCAGTCTTGAATATCATCTACACGCACATTAAAGCGGGTAGCAATTCTGTAAAGTGAGTCTCCTTGACGTACTTTATAGTTCACTTTGCGCCTTACTTTGCGCTTATCTCTTGAGGCATGAGTGCTTGATTTGGCACTGGCCAATTTTATCACCAGGCGTTGACCAGGCTTTAGGGTGTCTCGAGGTGATAAATTATTCCATTTGCTGAGCGATTTGACGCTGACATCATATTGACGGGCAATGTGCCAAAAAGAGTCTCCACGCTTCACTTTGTAATAAACGGATTTACCTTGGGCTGCAACCCGAGCTTGTTTGCCAAGGCGGCGTTGGGTACGGGTTTTAGTGTATTGGCTTAAAAGCTGGCTGGCTTGGGGAATCAGCAGAGTTTGTCCTGTACGAATTCGGTGACTAGCGAGTTTATTGGCTTGCTGGATGACTTTGGTCCGTGTTTGAAAACGGTGAGCGATAGCAATCAGCGAGTCTCCTCGTTTGACCTGGTAGCGTTGCCACTTCATACGTTTATTGGGTGGAAGTGTTTGCAATGCATTTTGAAACTGCTTGGCTTGAGAGATAGGTACCAGTAAGTAGTGAGGACCATTAGGATCAGTAGCCCACTGGTTAAATCCTGGGTTTAGCTGGTAGAGCCTATCCAGTGGTAAGGTAGCCATATCCGCGGCCAAGGCTAAGTCGATTTGGCCTTGAGTTTTGATCTTTTGAAAATAAGGCTTATTGGCAACTGTGGGCATTTGGATGCCGTAACGCTCAGTGTTAGCGATGACATGTGCTAAAGCCAGCAAGCGTGGAACATACTGCTCGGTTTCCCTGGGGAGGTCGAGAGACCAGTAATCCTGAGCTTTTCCTGAGGCTTTATTACGGCGTATTGCCTTCAGAATGGTTCCCTCTCCTGCATTGTATGAGGCTAGTGCTAGCTCCCAGTCGCCGAGGTGTGTGTAAAGTTTGCTTAAGTAGTCCAGTGCTGCATTGGTGGAAGCAACCACATCACGGCGACCGTCATACCACCAATTTTGCTTAAGTCCAAAATATTTTCCTGTACTGGGAATAAACTGCCAGAGGCCTGAAGCCCTTCCTGGTGAGTAGGCAAAAGGATCATAGGCACTTTCAATCACAGGGAGCAAGGCCAATTCAGTGGGTAATCCACGTTGCTCAATCAGTTCTGCAATGTAAAACAGGTAGGGTTCAGCTCGCTCACTCACTCGCTGGATATATCGGGGGTTTCTTTTAAACCAGGCGATCTCACGCTGCATACGTGGATTGTCAACAGAGTAGGGTAGGGAAAACTGTTGGCTTATCCGCTGCCAAACATTATTAAACTGAACTGTGTTTGATGATGTTGTGTCAGTTTGCTGCAATGTTTCCTGATCCGCACGGGCTGCAGCTTCTGCAGAGAGAGATTGGGTTGCAGGTTCTTGGTGAAACCAGGAGAAAACAGATTGAGGAGGGTCTGGCTCTGGAGCTTGACTTGAAGCAGTCAGTGGTTTACTGGTTTGACAGCCTGTAAGCAGGACTGTGCCCGTGAGTCCGAGACAACAAAGTATTCGGCGGTAGGCTTTTTTGCCCCCAAAAGAGTCATTTTGATAATACAACATCATATGGCCAGGATTGTGTAACACACTTTTTATGAGGCGAGCCTTCTGAGCACTTCTGAACAAGGAGGTCGCAGTGTTTATGGTAACTTTAGGTCATTGCGCTTAAATTTGTTGAAATATATCTATAAAAAAGTGTGTAGCATATCATCAAAATGCTGTGAAATGTAAAGAATAAAAAAGCCGCAAAAAGCGGCTTGATGATAATAAAGAGCGTGTTTTTTTGTTGGATCGCGTAGTTTTAATCGAGGGGGGTTAAGCTGTCAGAAATGATCTTTCCAACGCCGTAACGTGGCAAAGACATCAACAGGACTAGCCAGGCTTTGCTGTACATGCGACTCACAGCGTTGTTTTACGGTGAGTTCTGTGCAACGTAAAAAAGGGTTAGTACTTAACTCTTCGGCAATGGTAGAGGGGAGGGTCGGTTGGTGATTATTGCGTAACTGTGTTACATGTTGGCGTCGTGCTGCCAGTTCAGCATTGTCTGGTTCAACAGTATGCGCAAAGGCAAGGTTGTTTTGTGTATATTCATGAGCACAATAGACTAATGTGTTTGCAGGTAAGTGAGCCAGCTGCTGTAAGGACTGGTAAAGCTGTTGTGGCGATCCTTCAAACAAGCGGCCACATCCACCCGCAAATAGGGTGTCACCACAAAATAATACTGGCTGACTAAGCAGTGTTTCAGAAAAATAGGCAATATGATCAAGCGTATGTCCCGGCACTGCAACTACGTTAACACTATGATTCAGCAAGGTAAGCGTATCATTTGCTTTTAGTGGGACGTCGATGTCATGAATAGCATCGCTTTCAGGGCCATAAGTAGTTGGCTTGAAGAGTTTTTTGAGGGCTTTAAGTCCACCAATATGGTCAAAGTGGTGATGAGTGATGAGAATACCTTCCAGCTGTAACTGCTTTTCCTGTAGGGTATCAATCACAACTTTCGCATCGCCAGGATCTACAACCCACGCTTTGTGAGTTTTGGTATCACTGATGAGCCAGATATAATTATCATTAAATGCAGGAATAGGTGATATAGAAAGCATATGTCGCGCACCTGACAGATTAATTATAGTAAATCATTAATGGTATTATACGGTATACCCTGCGCGAGTCATTTCTAGGGTTTGTTACTGGAACTATTCTTGTGCCCTAGGGGGTATAAAAACCCTTCGCTATGAGTATAGTTAGCTAATGAGTGTGTTATGAAATTTTGGCGTAACGTCAAGCAGCGACCCAGTTACTCGGCAGTCTTGCCCATTTTGCACCAGTGGTTACAAACCGGTGTAGGTAAGCGTTTTCTTGCCTCGGGTCACCAGCTTTTGGATCACACACTTGAAAGCGTATTTGGTTATCATGGCGTTGTTGTGAGTATTTGTGAAACGCCCTCAATTTTACAAGCCAGTCGAGTTGCCCATCATACATTAATAACGCCTTTTTCATTGCCCGCTTGGGGGACACAACAGATTATTGCTTCCCCAAGCCACTGGCCGCTTAGGCCTAGAAGTGTCGATATGGTCTTAATACACCATGGTTTAGATTATGTAGAACGTCCTCATCGACTATTAAGAGAGGCCTGCAAAGTTGTTATTCCTGGTGGCAAGATCATTATTGTCGGGTTTAACCCGTGGAGTTTATGGGGGGCATCGCGGCGTTTAAGAGAGCGCTATAAACGGGGTGGCAAATACGCCAACTTTATTGCTGTGCGCCGGCTACAGGACTGGCTAACATTACTGAACTTCTCTGTTGATCATTTACAATACGCAGGCTTCACGTTGCCTATAGCGCAGGGGAAAATAGCTGAGCCTGCTTGGGAAAAACGCTGTGAACGCTGGCACTTACCCTTTGGTAGCCTGTATTTACTAAAGGCTACTCGAGAGTTAACGGGGATGACACCTATTCGCCCTGTGTGGCGCCAGTTAAGAGAAACACTGACAACTCCCACCTTGGTGGAACCTAATACACGATGAAAGATTTAAGTGGAGAATAGTTTGAGTCAGGTAGTAGAAATTTTTACAGATGGTGCGTGTAAAGGTAATCCTGGTCCAGGAGGCTGGGGGGTGTTATTGCGCTACAAGCGCAAAGAAAAAACCTTATGTGGCGGTGAGCTGGAAACCACCAATAACCGTATGGAGTTAACAGCCGCGATTGAAGGACTAAAGGCCCTGACACGTCCTTGTAAAGTGCGCCTGACAACGGATTCAGAATACTTACGTAAAGGTATTTCAGAGTGGATGCCTAACTGGAAGCGTCGAAACTGGCGAACAGCCAGTAAATCTCCCGTTAAAAATGCTGATCTCTGGCAAGCATTGGATGTTGAGGCTCAGCGTCATCAGGTGGAGTGGTGTTGGGTTAAGGCCCACAATGGACATCCTGATAATGAGCGGGCTGACCAGTTAGCAAACCAAGGCGTAACAAAGGTTTTGTCATCATAGGTTAATCAGTGATTGTGGATTTTAGTTAAGAAGAGCTGCCATGCGTATAGTTGTCTTAGATACTGAAACAACAGGTCTTGAACCCTCTCAAGGGCATCGAATTATTGAAATAGGTTGTGTTGAGCTGGAAAACCGTCGTTATACTGGACGCAGCTTTCATTGCTATATCCAGCCAGACCGAGAGGTGGATGAGGGTGCGGTTCAAGTTCATGGTATTACCAATGAATTTTTGCAGGATAAACCGCGCTTCCATGAAATTGTTGAAGAATTTGTCGCTTTCGTAAGAGGGGCAGAGCTTGTTATTCATAATGCCCCCTTTGATGTAGGCTTTATAAATCACGAGTTTAATCTTCTCTCGCCCCCAGTACCTGCCGTCGATACGATCTGTCAGATCACTGATAGTTTAGTCATGGCGCGGAAAAAACATCCTGGGCAGAAGAATAGTTTGGATGCGTTGTGTAAGCGATACGGTGTTGATAACTCTGCTCGAACTTATCATGGCGCCTTATTAGATGCGGAAATTCTGGCGGATGTCTACCTGACCATGACGGGTGGGCAAACCATGTTATCGTTGGGTTCTGCAGATAGTGATGATGAAGGAGAAGGTGCTAGCCGTATCCATCGGGTTTCCAGCGATCGCTCTCCACTACCCGTTATTCTGGCATCAGCTGAGGAAATCGAGACCCATCAAGCAAAACTCAAGCAGATGGCTGACAGTGGTGCCTGTTTGTGGCATGAGTTAGAGGCTGGGGGTGAACAGCACCAAGAAGTTTGATGGCAAGTGCTGAACTGGTAAGAATGTTTTAGCCAACCACCCAAGGTTTAGAGTGGTTGGCTAAACAAGCAACTAGATTAATGTTGATACACAGAGATAACCTACGATGGTTAATACAATGGTATAGGGCAAGGCCATAATAACCATTCGACCATAGCTCAAGCGAATGAGTGGAGCTAATGCTGAGGTTAATAGGAATAGAAAGGCTGCCTGACCATTAGGTGTGGCGACACTTGGTAAGTTAGTGCCGGTATTGATTGCGATAGCTAACATATCTAGGTGGTCACGAGTGATGAGGTTAGCTTTGTAGGCCTCAACGACTTCATTAATGTAAACCGTTGCTACAAACACGTTATCACTGATCATGGACAGAATACCATTAGCCAAAAAGAACATGCCTGGCTGAACAGATTTATCCATTTCAAGTACTGCATTGATGATAGGGGTAAACAGGTGCTGGTCATGTATCACTGCAACAATACCAAAGAAGACGACAAGCAAAGAGGTGAAGGGTAAGGCTTCTTCAAAAGCTTTACCTAACTGGTGCTCTTCAATAATACCCGTAAATGCAGTAATCAAAACAATTACTAATAACCCGATAAAACCAACCTCTGCCACATGAAAGGCTAAGCCCAGCATGAGAATAATACCCGCTATTGCTTGCACTATAAGGGCGGCAATATCTTTGTTATTACGCTTTTCTGCCTCAATCTCAGCATGCTCGGTTAAAATTTCGCGGACAGCAACTGGTAGTGTTGCACCATAGCCAAACCAGCCGGTTTTCTCTAATACAACCAGCGTTAATAATCCGGCAACAAATACTGGCATGGTGACAGGTGCCATGCGCAAAAAGAACTCGACAAACTCCCACTGTACTTTTTCAGCAATTAGTAGGTTTTGAGGTTCGCCGACGACAGTGCAGACTCCACCAAGTGCAGTACCTATGGCAGCATGCATCATAAGGTTACGCAGGAAGGCGCGAAATTGTTCAAGGTCCGAGCGGTGGAGCTCTACCACCATATCATCTTGATGATGGTTATGGTCAAGGTGTTGCAGTTTTTTACCCGAGGCAACTTTGTGGTAAACCGTGTAAAAGCCGACGGCCACGCTGATAATAACGGCAGTTACGGTCAATGCATCTAAAAAAGCAGATAACACTGCAGAAACAATGGAGAAGAGCAGTGATAGCACCAGCTTTGAACGTACACCGATTAATATCTTGGTGAATATAAAGAGCAGCAGATCTTTCATGAAATAGATACCTGCTACCATAAACATCAGTAGCAAAATGACAGGGAAGTTTTGGAATACTTCATGCTCTAATGAATCAGGTGTGGTGAGGCGCAAAAGCATGGCTTCGATGACGAGTAGTCCCCCGGGTTGGAGGGGGTAGCACTTTAATGCCATCGCCAGTGTAAAAATAAATTCTAATACAAGACACCATGAGGCCACTGTGGGACCTGTCTCTGAAGGTAAGATAAATAAAATCAATGGGTTAATGACTAAAAATGCCAGAATGGTGTACTTGTACCAATCCGCTGAGTTTCCCAGAAAGTTGTGCATAAATGCACTTTTAACAGAACTAGGCATACGCTATTCCTAACTTAAGTTACTGGCCATGTTGGTATATACCAACATGCAAACAACTGAACACTGCAACCAGTGGTTATAGGTGCCAATATCCATTAATACGAGGGACACTTAATGCTTTAGCAAGCCATGAAGGGCGTTGTTGCGAAAAGCAGAGGTGTACCACACAGGTGTCAATGGCTAATCCAAACTAAAGCATATTGCGTAAATAAACGCAGCACTGAATGAAGATTAGTACACTGACAGCCATTTCAGGACATGGCTTGTTGCAACATAAGATGGTTGCTTGTGGCACCGCCTCGCCTTTGGTGGTAAGACCCACTCTCATTTTAAGGTGAGTTTAATCCAGGTTAAGGTATCTGTGGTCAGGTCTTACCACCAAAGGCGACACGCGCACTTTAATATAGTCAACCACTAATTTAGTGGCGATGATATAAATCAGTTTAAGACAAGGTGAAATAAATTATAACGACTTTCTCTCAGAAAAGCAGTTTCTAACAAGGATTTCAGCAGGTCGTACAGATAGATCACGTACAACATACTCGCTTTTTAGAGGGTAGTTGTTATATTTAACAGAGGTATGGTAACGGTTTTTGCATGACGTCGTGCCTTATAAAATATAAAGCAGTTTTGCAGTCGTACATCTTATTCGTTGTGTTTATCACTAAAATAATGACATACTTGAAGTCATTACCTTTATTGATGTGCTGTTATTAGACATGATGTTGGAGATGCTAAATTTTACGCAGGGTAGCAGCACATAGCCTGAGTAGATTCATTGAGGTTATGCAGGCATACTACGAGTGTTTCCTACTCGTGCACTAAATTTGTAGTATGTTTACTACGTTAACGGGTTTAGACAAAGCCGGCGTTAATTCTGGCTTTTTTCATGCTGTTAATACCATGATGTTTGGAGTTACTATCTGATGGCGGGTGCTTCTTCTTTAAGCTTGGTTCGTGATGAACTGGAAGCCACAATCCAGAATGCCGAACACAGTTTGGAAAGTTTTATTGAGGATCGTGAAAATGGCTCTCATATCCAGTCGTGTGTAGATTATTTGCAGCAAATACGAGGCACACTCAATCTTATCGAAGTAAGTGGTGCGGAGCTACTCGCGCAAGAAATGCTGGAGTTGGCTACTGATATTCCTGAAGGGGCTTCTGCAGAGAAAGATGATACATTAAGTGCACTGGGTAATGGTCTATTTGTGTTGAATCGTTACCTGGAGTATTTACAACTTAATCGTAATGAAATTCCTGAACTGTTAATTACAGTAATTAATGAATTACGAAGTGCGCGTAAAAAGGCTGCGCTTCCTGAAAGCCATTTCTTTACAGTTCGTCTAGATTCCACTATTCCCCAGCCTGATGAGTCAGCAGAATTATCTACCCAAGAGTTAGGACAAAGTACACGTCGATTACGACAGATGTATCAAGTGGGCCTGTTAGGGTTAATTCGAGAAGAGAATGTTTACTCCAGTGCACGGTTAATGTCGCGTGCGTTAACACGGCTGTACCGGCTTTATGGAAAACAGTCTTTTGCCAAGCTTCTTTGGGTGGGCAGTGCTGCATTAGAGTCTTTTGCTGATGTTGAAATGCAAGTGACTAAGCCCAGGAAAATGCTGCTTGCTTCCGTTGACCGTCAGATAAAGCGCTTACAGTCACCTACTGAAGAACTAGCGAATATTGAACCGCCCAAGGCGATACTTAAAGAGCTGCTTTATTACATTGCTCTTGCTAGTAGCAAGGGCCCGCTTGCTACTGCGGTGCAAAAAACCTTTGGATTGCTACCGTTACCGTTTAATGACCACCGGCTAGCAGAAGAGCGCTCTATTTTGGCTGGACCAGGTAACGAAGTTTACCGTTCGGTATCCAGTGCGATCAAAGAAGAGCTGGCCACAATTAAAGATATGCTTGATCTCCTTGAGCGTGGAGCTGGACATACTGAAAACGACTTTTCTGATATGCATGATAGCCTGGGGCGTTTAGCAAATACCTTAATCGTTGTCGGCTTGTTATCTGCGGCTAAGTCCCTTAAGTCACAGCAACAGGTGGTAGCAGGTTGGCAGCAGGCTGGTGAGGTTCAAGATCAGGAGCAATTGCTGAAACTCGCAGATACTGTCCTGTATGTCGAGTCGCTGGTTTCTAGTTTAGAAAGCTCAATGGTCAAAGCTTCTCGTCATGATGCCACTCCAGGCAGCGAGTCATCAACGATGGCTAATACTCAACTGACTGAAGCAAGAATTGTTGTGGTTGAGGAGTCACAAGCAGGGTTAGCCTTGGCAAAACGAGCCATTACTGCTTTTATGGAGTCGAACTGGGATAAGATGCATTTAGGCAATCTTCCTGCTACGTTAGATGCGGTACGGGGTGGACTTTTCTTTTTAGGGTTAGAACGTGCTTCAGCAGTTCTTGATGCTTGCAATCGCTTTATTCAAGAGCGCATTATGAAAAGTGCAGAGCCACCTTCTACAGAAATGCTGGAAACCCTGGCTGATGCCTTGACCAGTTTAGAGTACTTCTTAGAAGGGATGGAAAGCACACAGCAAGCCGCCCAGGAAGTACTTGAGTTGGCCGAAACCAGTTTGGCAGACTTAGGTTATAAAACCAGTTATCAAGCAACGCCTGCTTCATAACGACATAAGGTTACTGTGAACGATAACTAATGCGCTTAACTGTTTATTGCGCTCGACTGATAGTACCATGAAAGTATTGCTCGATCCTTTACCTTTTACACCTTATGTGTCTTCTAATTTATTAGAACATACTAAACATGTTGTCTTTATTAATGGACAGGTTGTTTGCTGGGCTGCTAGCCAGTCACCATTATTAACGTCTTCTCAATGGCAAATGCTGCAGTCAGCCTTAAACACTGAACCGCTATCATTTAGTTTGGCGCAATTTCAGCAGCAGCAGGTCGCTGGGCATGTACTGTCTATCGACTGTGACCTACCTAAAGCGTTTGTCCTTTTGCCGCTTAGAGCGGTGCTGTTATCTTTGCCATCTGCTACTGCAGAATTACTTAATTATGCGATGCAACTGGCGGACTGGCATGATTTACACCGTTATTGTGGGCGCTGTAGCCAGCCACTAACGGACCACCCAACCGAGCGTGCCAAAGTTTGTCGTTGTGGGGCAAGAAGTCGATATCCCACGATTAGTCCTTGCGTTATCGTGCTGATTACCAGGGGAACGCAGATGCTGTTGGCGCGAGCTCCTCACTATCCTGAAGGACGGTATAGCACAATTGCAGGTTTTTTGGAGCCTGGAGAAAGCGTTGAGCAGGGCCTCAAGCGGGAAGTTAAAGAAGAGGTGGGAGTTGATGTATGTAACTTACAGTATAAAGCGAGCCAGCCCTGGCCATTTCCCAACTCATTGATGTTAGGTTTTCATGCTGATCATGCTGCGGGCGAAATTTTAATTGATAATCATGAAATTATTGCAGCGGACTGGTTCGGTCCCGAAAACTTACCACAACTGCCTCCCCCCATTTCCATTGCACGCTGGTTGATTGATGACTTTTTGTCCTCATGCTGACGGGTATTTATTTCAGCTAACTGCACTCTTTTCTTTTTGGAATATTTAAGAAATTTCAGGTTGCTGATTTTTTTGACTAGTCTTTTGACTATGTTTATTTAGTGAGACTTTTTCTGTCGGCTATTTTGCAAGCCTGATGGTTTGCATTGAGCTTGTCTTAAAAGTGAAAGGATGCTGCTATGGTGTATCTGGCTATTGCTGGAGTCATGTGCTTTATTGCCCTGCTTATGTTATTGCTGGGGTTGCGATTATTATTTTCGGTACATTGGATTTTAGGATGGTTGCGAGGCACTATAGGACTATTAGCACTGTCAGTGAGTATATTTTTAACCTGGGCTGCGTTAGATGTAACTGACTATGATGAGTTGGGATATAACGAAGCGTTAGCAACAGTGCGTTTTAAAGAAAATCAGCCAAACCAGTTTCAAGTTACGTTTAGTGAAACTCAAGGTGTTAGCCACTATTTACATTTAGCAGGTAGTCAGTGGCAAGTTACTATTTATGGGTTAATGACTAACGCAACCTTACAAAACTTTGGAATTCCTGCAGGTTTTAAATTTGTTAAAATAGAAGGTGTTGATGGGCAACAGCCAACTAGCCAAAAAATGTTGACAGAAAGTCGCTATGGTCTGGATATTTGGCATGTCTTACAACGATTTAGCTGGCTTTTTCCTCAGGTGTCAGCGAAAGCCTTTGTCTCATCACTGCATCCCGCCAAAGCAGATGCCTTATATCGAATATCAATGACGTTGAAAGGTGTTGAGGTTAAGGAGTTAAGTGGGGGAGTGAAGGATAATGCCACTAATGCTCAAGAAGAATTAAATGCAGCTACCAAAGAGCAAACGGCTGAAGTAGAAGAGCGTGAGGGAGAAGCAGAGACTGTTTCTCCTGATACTGATCAGGCAACAGGCCCAGAATAAGCAATATCTACTAAATAATGCAGTAAAGCAGATTCTTCCTAGGCTTTATTCTTGCGAGTGTAAGCCTACAGTAGAAGGCTTACACTTAGATACCTCTCATTTTTGGAGGATGCTGCAAAACTACTGCGCTTGCAAATACTATGTTAAAAGTCAGCTCAAAATACTCATTTATTAGCTATAAACTCTGTTTTCTTGCTGACTTTTGCTTAGCTCCTGACCTTTTGCCACATCCTCTTTGGAGGTTAGGGGAAATACAAAAAGGCTCAGCTAGGATATTTAGTCAATAGGAAATAGTTCACTGAGTTTAGTGGCCAACATGACATCGCCTTCTGCGCGTAAATTACCCGCCATAAATGCCTGCATACCATCAACTTCCCCAGTCATGATGCCATCTAATGTTTCGGCATTCATAATTAAGGTGACAGAAGGATCATCAGAAGCACCTTCGTTAATTTCACAAGTGCCGTTTTTTACAATGATGTGGTAAGTGTCACCATCTTCAATATCAAGCTGGAAAATAACGTCAAGACCTGCGGCAGCATCGGGGTTGAATTTTTCCTTCATGTCTTGAAGTGTATTAGCAACAGTTGTCATCGTCGAAATCTCACAAGGTTAATTTATTGGTACAAAGTTTTAAAAGCTAAACAGTTCCTGGTAGGCATGCCCCACAATTTGTGACACAAGTTGAGCATGTTCGTTTTCTCTTTTTTTAACAAGCCTATATATAACACAGGTTATCCCTAATAAGTGTTATAGCTTGTATGTGTCTTATTACTGTATCAGCACATGCTAAATGGTGAAAACGTGTTTTTAAAAAGAAGTTGGTGCCAGCAGGTTATGCAGTTTAAGCTAGGCTGTCAACCTAAAATCATACAATTGTTTGAATTTTGAATATGGCACGTTAATGGAGTAGGTGCTTCGGTGAGTGGTCTTTAATGTAAGGCTCGCTAACATGAAAATACGTGCTGTTAATACTCGGTCTTTTGGGTTGTTTTTGCTAAAATAGCACCTTATTTTGATAAAGTCTGGCGACGTGAATGTGCTTTATCCGTTGTGTTTTATGGGAGGATAACCTTGGAATTTTTGGCTGAATACGGTTTGTTCATCGCTAAGGTCGTTACAGTAGTGGTTGCTGTATTGATCTTA
Source organism: Zooshikella ganghwensis (assembly GCF_018263875.1). NCBI lineage: Bacteria > Pseudomonadati > Pseudomonadota > Gammaproteobacteria > Oceanospirillales > Zooshikellaceae > Zooshikella > Zooshikella ganghwensis. The sequence continues at coordinate 38,846 of NZ_JAEVHG010000017.1, read as the reverse complement.
GTGGCTGGCATTGTGGCAATTAATAGTCGACATAAGAAGTCAGTTGCTGGGCATATTGAAGTTAAAAACTTGTCTAAACATTATACTGAAGTAAAGGATACGTTACGTAATGCTGTATTAGATAAAGAAACGCTGAAAGCATTACATAAAGAGGAGAAAAAACAGGAAAAGCAAGCTCATAAAAAGACAGGTGAGGAGAGTGAACCGCGTCGTTCTCGTTTATACGTAGTTGACTTTCATGGGGATATCAAAGCCTCTCAGGTTGATTCATTGCGTGAAGAAATCACTGCGATTCTGAGTATTGCTGAGCCACAAGATGAAGTCGTTGTGCGTTTAGAAAGTGCGGGTGGGGTGGTTCATGGTTATGGACTAGCTGCTGCGCAGTTAAATCGAGTACGCGATAAAGGCATTCCACTCACCATCTCGGTTGATAAGGTGGCTGCCAGTGGCGGTTATATGATGGCATGTGTTGCGAACAAAATTATTGCAGCGCCATTTGCTATTCTTGGTTCTATAGGTGTTGTTGCTCAGTTGCCTAACCTTCATCGACTTTTGAAGAAGCATGAGATTGACTTTGAACTTCACACTGCAGGTGAGTACAAACGTACTTTGACGGTTTTTGGTGAAAATACCGATCAGGGGCGCAAAAAGTTTATTGATGATCTGGAAGATACTCATGAGCTATTTAAAGCATTTGTTCAAGAGCATCGTCCTGTGCTGGATATGGATAAGATAGCCACGGGAGAGATTTGGTTTGGGCGTCGCGCACAAGCGGTAAATTTGGTAGATGAGCTAAAAACCAGTGATGAATATTTAACCGTTAAAGTTGATGAAGCTGATATTTATCATGTGGTTTATGAACATAAAAAATCGCTTCCAGAAAAACTGGGTATAGCTGTACAGACTGCTGCTGATCGTTTGCTACTGCGTTGGTTGCAAACATTGCAATGGGGGCGCTTTTTTTCTTAATGGCACCGGCTGCTCTTAGGTTTCTCAGTCCGGAGGTTAAATGACACAGTTTAAGGCATTATGGGTTGAAAAGGACGCCAGACAGAATAGCTTTGTCCAGCGAATTGTAACACGTGATACGGCTGATCTGCCGGCAGGGGAGGTATTGATTCGTGTTCATTACTCCTCGCTTAACTTTAAAGATGCCTTATCGGCCATGGGAAACCGAGCCGTTACCAAGCACTACCCTCATACGCCTGGCATAGATGCTTCTGGTGTTATTGTGGCTAGCGATCATCCTGATTGGGAGCCAGGGCAGGAAGTGATTGTTACGGGTTATGATTTGGGTATGAACACATCGGGTGGCTTTGGTCAGTATATTCGTGTACCTGCCCAGTGGTTGGTTCCTTTACCTGTCGGCCTGTCACTTTATGATGCAATGGCTCTCGGTACCGCTGGACTCACAGTGGCCTTGAGTATCAGCAAGTTGTTACGCATGGGGTTGAAACCAGAGGCTGGTTACGTATTTGTCACTGGAGCAACCGGAGGGGTTGGTAGCTTAAGTGTGGCACTTTTAAAGCAGTTAGGTTATTCCGTTGCCGCAAGTACGGGAAAGTTAGAGCAAGCGGATTACTTAAGCCGGCTTGGTGCTAACATGATCCTTGATCGTGAAACGTTGTTTGAGGGGAATGACAAACCCTTACTTAAACCGCGTTGGGCTGCCGCTATAGATACTGTAGGCGGTGATATTTTGTTTAATGTGATTAAGTCGCTGCAGTATGGTGGTATCGTTGCCTGTTGTGGGATGGTGGCTTCGCCAGAGTTTAGTGCTAATGTCTACCCTTTTATTTTACGAGGCGTCAGCTTACTTGGGGTTGATTCGGTAGAAGGATCAATTAAAACCAAACAGTTAATGTGGCAAAAACTAGCATCTGATTGGCGAATTAAAGCGTTACCCCTTATTGCGCGTGAAATACCATTAACACTATTGCCTGAATATACTCAGCAGATTTTTCGAGGCAAAGTGGTCGGCCGAATTGTCGTTAATATGCAGTCAGTTTAATAGGAGTGGGTCATCTCATGTGGGCACAAAAAACGCTAACACTTCGTTCTCGTCCACGAGGGTTTCATTTAGTTACAGATGAAGTACTCCAGCAGCTCCCTGAGTTGTCACATTTAAAAATAGGTTTATTGCATTTATTTATTCAACATACGTCAGCCTCACTGGCGTTAAATGAAAATGCTGATCCGACAGTGCGAGAAGATCTGGAAGCATTTTTGAATGAACATGTACCCGAAAATGCGCCTTATTTTCAGCATATTTATGAAGGACCTGATGATATGCCTGCTCATATTAAGTCCATTCTTATTGGTCCCTCATTAACTTTGCCTGTGAGTGAGGGACGATTACAGCTTGGAACTTGGCAAGGCATTTACTTGGGTGAACACCGTGTTAGAGGTGGCTCACGACAACTGGTTGCGACGATTCAAGGGGAATACTATTAGTCGTGATGTGCTGACTCAGTTAGCGCGACTGGCAAAACGATAAAGTCTGCACCATAGTAAGTATACTCAGCATGCATCAAGACCAGATAAATAAACTGATGCTGTGAGTATACTTGTCATGGATTGCAGGAATTAACGCATGAGAGATTGTGGGCGTGGTAGAGCAGGGTATTGGCTGTGGTTTAGCCTTTTCTTTTGTAGTAGCTTGCTAAGTATCCACACTAATGTACACGCGTTACAAGGTGTAGCGTTAACAGACACTCCCGAGTGGGTAGAACGCTATCCAGCTGTTTTGCCTGAGCCTGTACCTGTCGAAGAGGCTATCGGGGGAGAGTATTATTTGTTGGTTGACCAACAGACGCGTGCTGTTGATACCCTGCAAAATTTTTTCCATTATGCCGTAGTCGCCCTGAACACCCAGGGGGTAGAAAGTGTTGCACAAATCAGTGTGACCTATGATCCTACTTATGAGCATCTGCAGCTGCATGATATATATGTTCATCGTAATGGGCAGCTTCTTGATCGATTACACTCTGCTGATATAAAACTGATGCAGCGTGAGTCTGAGCTTGATGCGCAAATTTATGATGGGCGTATAACAGCGAATATTATTTTGAGTGATGTACGGGTTGGGGATGTTATTGAGTACAGTTACTCAATAATAGGACAAAACCCCGTCTATCAGAATATCTTTGCTGACCGGTTGGAGCTTCAATGGTCAGTACCTGTTTTTCAACAGTATTTTCGATTAATTCGGCCAAAAGATAAGCCATTAAATACGCTGCCAGTTAATACATCACTAGCGCTGGAAAAGCGTGAATTGGGTGATTTCATAGAGTATCGTTTAACGCAGCAAAAAATTTCTGCACTCACACGAGAAAGTGAAACACCTGGTTGGTATAACCCTTACCCACGAATTTATCTCAGTGAATTACAAAGTTGGCAACAAGTCGCTGAGTGGGCACGCCCTCATTATCAACTACCTGCTGAATTGTCGCTGGGTATTAAAGATTTACATAACCAAATAATGCAGGCCAGTGATTCATCTGAAGCCAGCGTAGTCAAAGCATTACATTATGTGCAGAGTGAAGTACGTTATTTAGGCATTGAGATAGGTGTAAGTTCGCATGTGCCGAGTCCACCTGAAGCTACATTTAACAGGCGGTTTGGTGACTGTAAAGATAAAACCATGCTGCTGTTAGCATTACTTAAATTGCAGGGCATAGAAGCTTACCCAGCATTAGTTCACTCACGTTATCGTCATACTATTGCTAATTACTTGCCAACGCCTAATGCATTTAATCATGTTATTGTCTATGCCAAGGTCAATAATAAAGGTTATTGGCTTGATCCAACCTTGCTTTACCAGTTAGGTAGTTTGCATTCGTTATATCAGCCTGATTATGGTATGGCGTTAATTTTGCGTGAAGGAGAACAAACGTTAACCGCTTTCGAAACTAAACCCCATGCTAAAAAGGAAGTAAAAGAAAGGATTGATTTATCAGGTGGGGTTGGTGAACCTGCAACTTATCGTATTGAAACACATTACTTTGGTAAAGAAGCTGAAGATTTTAGAGCCTATTTAGCCTTAAGTGGCAAGCAAAAAATTCAGCAAGAATATATAAACTACTACAGTAAATTCTACCCTTCTATACAACCGCTAAGCCCATTGACGATAAATAATGAAAATGCTGATTTTATTGTTACTGAAGAGTTTTATGTAATACCAGACTATTGGCGTAGTGATGAAGAGACTAATAGAACAGAAACTTATTTTTATTCTAATGCCCTGTATCCTTATGTCATTAAACCTAAAATCATCCGAAGGTCTGCGCCTTTAGGGTTAGCCTATCCTGTCGATGTAAAGCAATCGATTGAAGTACTGCTGCCTTTTGCATGGCAAGTAGAAACAGATGAATATAATAATGATAATCGCTTTTTCGTATATAGTGATCGTGTTTCTTATGATAACGCTTCAAATACACTGCTTTTAGATTATCAATATAAAAGCAAGGTGAGTTTTATTCCGCCTGATAATCTAAGCGAATATTTAGATTTTATTAAGCAAATAGATAAAAGGCTCGACTACTATATTTATCATCAGTATGAGCAGGAGGGAATTACGCCTGCAATAACGGTTGATCAACAATCCTGGAGTGGGAAATGGCACCTTATCATCATTGCGACATTAACCTTAGTGTTTGCTGCATTTACTTATGCAGGTATTGAATACAGCTATGATCGAAAGCTTCGCTCTCATCTATACGTAGTTAGTTTTATAAAGTTTATGACATTAGCAGTATGTACGTTTAATTTATACTGCTTGTACTGGTATTGGGCTAATCGTCGTATTCTTATGGGGGATACAGGTTATGCACGTGCTTTATTAATGGTACTTTTATTACCTGTTACGTTACCCTTTCTTTATTATACTGCCTTTTGTGCTCGTCATCATAAATACCCTTTTTATGGTTTGATGCTAGGGACTGGTTTTTTTGTACTGTTAACGTCTTTTTGGTGGTTGCCTGCACCCTGGAATTTGACTGCTCTATTGGCAGGTGTATGCCTACTGCCGCTTGTTAAGCAGGTTAATAGTTATGTTCGCTTTTTTGAAAGTAATGCTCGAAATGATCATGAGTGGCGGGCACGTCATGTGTTATTAACCGTTGTTTCTTGTTTTGCAATTATCTATCAGTTAGCAACTTATTTGAGTTTTATGCCAAGTAGTGAAGTGATTGCCGGTGATCAACTGTGGAAAAAAGACTTAAAATTTATGCATCGCAATGGTCTGCTTCGGTCTGATGAGAAGTTATTATATTTTTACTCTGATGGTTTATTTTCCTTTCAAGAAGATGGTAATGCTGTCACTAACCAAAGAGTATTATCCTATTGGCGCGATGATTTAACCCAGCAGCTTAATGTTGAAACAGCAGGATTCAATGACATCATCAATATTGATGTTGATCGTCAGCTTCTTAAGGATAACACTATTATTACAGTGACACGAACCGATGGTTCGCAGTTTATTTTATTCGTTTCTCAAAAGGGTAGAAAGGATCAGTTTTTTACTCAAAAGCTCTTAACCCTGTGGGAGGGGGAAAGACAAACTTCTCTGTAATTACATTTCGACTTAGCATGCTACTTCTCTGTCCAAAATATAACTTCTCTATCTGTGATAGAGATATTTCTATTCATAGTTTCTTAATTATTTCCTGACTTTATATTGCAATTTAAGGTTGTTTTCCTAACAATATTGAAGACGGTTGTAGTATAGTTGTAGCGCATATTTTGATAGGTATACCCTTCGTTTAGGGTATATAAGAGGACAGTTATATCCTGGGCAAGGGGTATATATCCAGTAAGGAATAGGAAACAATATGGTTGATATGCAGGTAGCTGATCAACAGGTCAGGAAGATCGCTCGGAAAAAAAAGCAAGTTTTTCATGTAAGTAATGGAAAAATTAAAGTTGTAACCCGCTATAAACAGAAAAATACAATAGCGCCCAGTTTCTCTGGTGACTCAGCCGCAGAGGCTTCGCCGTCAACCAGTCAGTCTATCGTCAAAAACGACGAAGAAAAGAATTTCATGCCGATCCCCCCAGAGCTAGCTTCTTTAAGGTTAACAGGCCGAGCGAGGTCTCGTTACCTAAGAGGGTACCGAAGCTATCTGTTATTAGCAGAGCAATGGCCAAAGGCTTTTAACATTAAGAGTCCTAAGCCTCTGAAAGTAGGTATCAAAGAAGACTTATTGGCCGCGACTAATGTCAGTGAGGGACAAGTTAAACAGGGGCTTCGCTGGTACTGTCATCGATCAGTGTATGAAAAAACTTTAAAGCAAGGAGCTGTTCGGATTGACCAGCATGGCATGGCTGTAGGCTTAGTTTCTAAAGAAGAAGCTAAAGTTTGATGCTATCCGTTTTGTTTTATAGTAGTGATTAAAACTTCATAGCATAGCTTCTTCTAGGGTGGTTAAACTCAATTATGTATGATATCGGCAAATTGCAAGGACATTAGGTGTTTGTAGTTTGGGGGGCTGGAATAAAGTTGGGTAGTGTTTGCACGCGGCTGACCCACTTCAAAATGTATGGGTAGTCTTTGAATATAGCATCCTCTATCCCTGTAGCAGTGAGCAAGGGGTAGCAGGCTATGTCAGCAATCGTTGGGCGGTGGCCAATTAGCCAGCTTGCACTTTTAAGTTGCTGCTCTATCAAACTTAGTCCGGTATCTAAGCGCTGCCATCGCTGCTGGATTGTGAGATGTTGATTGGTGCAAGGTAGCCAATCACCTCTTGCTATGTTCAGCCACTGATTTACACGGGCTAGAGCAGGGGGGGTTAATGGCATCCATAGCTCACTGGCATAGGCTCGGCTGAGGTAAGTAAGCATGGCAGTGGTTTGGTGCAGCTTTAGAGTGCCATCATGCATGACTGGCATAGCACCTAAACCATTGGCAGCCCATGTTGCATAATGTTGTTCATTCAATGGGGCTTCTTTGAATGCGCGTTGTTTGAAACTTGTGCCTAATATCGACATCATCAAGCGAACGCTGTAAGCATTGAGACAATCATCGTGGCTAAAAAAAGTGATCATATCAGCCTCTGACCGTTGAGACCTGTTCAAGATAAACTAATGTGGTGTGCTATTGATAAAGCGTAATATTTTTATCAAACCGCCTGTCATCACAAATCTATACCCTTCGCTGTGGGTATTAAGTTGCATAAACAGCTTAGGAAGATCACCTTAGTGTTAGTATACTACAAGTGTTTTTCTTCTATGAGAAATTATCGTCATACAGCATAAGTTATTGTCTAGCCTTGCTACAATGCTTTAATCTCTGTTAATAACCATTCACTTAAGAGAGTGAATAATATGCAATTGATACCTTCTGTTCATCAGGTACAAGCACCAGCCTGCAGTAAACCTTGAAGTGGACTTTGGGGAACAATTAACTTAAGCGTAGGGGGTTCATCCATTTGCGAAGGGTGCATGGGCTTTAAATCTGGAGATGGTTTGCAGTATGTGTTGTCTACTTGTTGAAAATGATTGTTTTTGTGCCAACGTAAACAGTTACCATGATGCTGAATAAACAAGGCACCTTCTTGGTTCCAGGTTAGGTTTTTAGGTTCTAGATCCACCAAGGATAAATCCCAGGCAGGAGTTGTATATTCTGCAATAAGGTTTAAGTTATCATCGATTAGTTGTAGGCATTGCTCACAGCCGATGCTTAAGCGAATGTCTTTTACAGTAAACTCACCCTTTTTTGTCAATAGAATTGGATCTCCTTCTGTGGAGTAGCCAACTACAGCAACATGGTCTAGGTCCGAGCAGCCAAGTCCTTGAGTAAAAATAGCTTTAGCTACGTGGTAGCGTTTGGTTTTGTTATCGTTAGCCAGCGTACCTCGAACTGGAAATGAAACCAGTGTATAACTGGGCGTTAGCATGACCTCTCGTTCAATATAATCTTCCCAGTCAACAGAGCCTAGATTGAGAGACATGGTGACACATTCAGAAAGATGGGCAGGACACTCAGCCATTAAGACAAGAGCTTCAGGTTTGCCTGCTGTAGCATGAAAGGATAGGGATAATCCTGTAATCAATCCTGTCAGCCATGTTCTTAAGTGGGTGAGTCCTTTGGGTATGGTCACAGGGTATTTTGTCATACGAAGCCTTTTGCTAAAAAAAATAAACTTGCCGTATAAAGTGGTTGCTTAGCAAGTTATTTTTCCTACAGGGTGACCTATGTGGAAAAATAGGTTGCATTATGTGTATTTTTTTGAGGGCAGAATGAAAAGGTTTGAATGGTAAAAAAATAAAACAAATGTTTGTTTGATATGTGTTACACTGGGTTTGCTTTTGTTTTCTTAGGAAAATATTTCAGAATGAGGCATAAAAAAAGCGATGTTGCTTGTCCCAACATCGCTTTTTTAACCGCTTTAAGTTGTTCAGAAAGTGCTATCTAGAACTAAAGGAACATTTTAAAACTTACGGAATACCAATGTTGCATTTGTGCCACCAAAGCCAAAGCTATTGCTCATCACGGTGTTGAGTGTAACACCCTGCTGCATGGTGGTAACCAGTGGCATACCGGTTACGGCTTCATCTGGTGTTGTGACATTAGCTGACGCACAAATGAAGCTGGACTCCATCATCAGCAAGCAGTAGATAGCTTCATGGACACCTGCAGCTCCAAGCGAATGGCCTGAGAGAGACTTGGTTGAGCTGAATGCAGGAATGTTGTCAGCAAAAACTTGCTTCATTGCACCTAGCTCTGCCACATCGCCTACAGGTGTGCTGGTACCATGGACATTGATGTAGTCTATAGGTGTATCAACTGTGCTCAATGCTTGTTGCATACAGCGAATCGCACCTTCACCTGATGGAGCAACCATGTCATAGCCATCAGATGTTGCACCATAGCCCACGATTTCAGCATAAATCTTAGCACCACGAGCTTTCGCATGTTCTAGCTCTTCCAGTACCAGCATTCCACCTCCACCAGCGATAACAAAGCCATCACGCGTTGCATCATAAGGGCGAGAAGCTGTTTCAGGGGAGTCATTGTACTTGGTTGAAAGTGCGCCCATGGCATCAAATAATGCTGTTTGAGACCAATGCTCTTCTTCACCACCACCGGCAAAAATAATGTCTTGTTTGCCTAGCTGAATTTGCTCAACAGCGTTACCTATACAATGTGCACTGGTCGCACAGGCAGAGGTAATTGAGTAATTCACGCCTTTGATTTTGAAAGGGGTTGCAAGACAAGCTGAAACCGTGCTGCCCATTGTCCGTGGAACACGGTAGGGGCCAACGCGCTTAATACCTTTTTCACGAAGAATATCGGCCGCTTCGACGATATTTTCCGAAGATGCACCACCTGAGCCGGCAATAAGTCCCGTACGAGGATTAGATACCTCAGCCTCAGACAGACCAGCATCTTCAATGGCTTGCTTCATTGACAGGTAAGCATAAGCGGCTGCCTGTCCCATAAAACGCAATTGTTTACGGTCTATATGCTCACTTAACTCGAGGTTGACTGTACCAGAGATATGGCTGCGAAAGTTTTTGTCAGCATAGCTTGGGTTAAAGCGAATACCCGATTGGCCTGCTTGAAGGGAAGCCAGTACAGAGGCTTTGTCATTACCCAGACAGGAAGTGATCCCAATGCCTGTAACAACTACACGTTTCATTGACAATTAACCTTGTTTTCGTTGTGCATTCAGAATGAGTCAGGCGTTGTAAATAAACCTACACGCAAATTATCTGCCGTATAGATATCTTTGCCATCAACATTGACTATACCATTAGCAATACCCAGTACAAGTTTACGTGATATGACACGCTTGATATGGATATGATATGTGACCTTTTTGTGAGTTGGTAAAATTTGTCCGGTAAATTTGACTTCACCACTGCCTAATGCACGTCCACGGCCTGGTAGCCCCTTCCAACCGAGGTAAAAGCCCACCAACTGCCACATGGCATCAAGCCCCAGGCAGCCAGGCATCACAGGGTCTCCTGGGAAGTGACAGGCAAAAAACCACAAATCTGGATTAATATCCAATTCTGCGATGATTTCACCTTTTTTGAATTCACCACCGGTTTCATTGATATCTGAGATACGGTCAATCATCAGCATATCAGGGATGGGTAACTGCGCGTTACCAGGACCAAACATCTCGCCTCGACCACAGGCTAGGAGTTCTTCACGAGTAAAAGCGTGTTTACGGGTCATCAGTTATTCCTAGTCGAATCACATAACAAGATAGTGCATGTTGCAATGCAACGCATGAGACCTTGCTGCTAAGTTTTATTAAGTGTGCAAGGTTTGGGGTGACGTGATTGTGTAACGGATAGAACAAAAACACCGACTCATTGCACCAAGCCGGCAACTATATCATTAAACTAAGAAGCGATTAATGGCTGTTTGAATTTTTTAACAAAATTCAAACATTAGACGGCTTGACGTAATGTGAACGTTTGTTTTGTTGGTGCCCATAAAAGTCTTTCAGGTGCTGGGCTAGCTTGTCTCTTAATTGATTGCGGGTAAATGGTTTACTCAAGAAATCATCCATACCACAGGCGATGCATTGTTTTTTTATCTCAGGCGAAAATTCTGTGATCAGTGCAATAATAGGCGTTTGTTGCTGACGACTAGCCAGTAGTTGTTTTATTTGACGACAGCATTGGAAGCCATCAATGTCGGGAAGATGGAGATCCATTAAGATCAGTGCATAGTGATGTGTTGTAGCTATATTGACAGCTTTTACACCACTTTCTGCACTTTCCACTTGAAAACCCATTACCCCCAGCATACCTGTTATAACAGTCTGATTAATAGGGTTATCTTCAACCAGTAAAATAGTAGTTTCTTGGGAAGAGGGTAAGGGCTGTATGAGGGGAAGGGAAGAATGATTTTGAGTATTGTTAAGCTGTATAGGAATACTGAAGCTAAAGGTTGATCCTTGTTCTTCTATGCTGTCGACACTGAGTGAGCCTCCCATGATATTAACCAGTGTTTTTGCAATGCTTAATCCAAGTCCACTGCCACTGTATTTACGAACACTAAAAGTGTCTGCTTGTTGAAATGGATTGAAAATATGTTCTAGACGGTCTTTCGCAATGCCTATCCCCGTATCCACAATACGACAGGTAAAAACTGTCGGCTGTTTGGTTTGCTCTTTAAGATGTGCTTCGAGTGTAATAGAGCCTTGGTGGGTAAATTTAATGGCATTGCTGATTAAATTGATGATTACCTGCTTCAGCCGGGTAGCATCAGCAAAGACCTGTAACCCAGGGGAAATATTTGAAAACTGAGTAATCAGTTGTAGACCTTTGGCAGCTGCATGGTGCTGAAATATGCGGGCACAGCTTTTTAATGCTTCATGCAGGTTAAATATATCTTGCTCAAGTGTGAGCTGTCCTCGTTCAATGCGTGAAAAGTCTAAAATGTCGTTAATGACTTTCAGTAAATGCTCAGTGGAGTTACTGGCAATCTTGATATACTCCCGCTGCTCGTGGTTGAGTTCAGTACAATCTAACAGTTGCAGCATACCTAAAACCCCATTCATTGGCGTGCGTAACTCATGACTCATCATGGCTAGAAAGTCACTTTTGGCTTGGCTGGCCATTTTTGCTTGGTGACTGGTTTCGATCAGCTCATTGGTAAAGTGCTGACGCTGCTGCTCTGCCTGTGTTAGTGCTGTCCCTAAATGATTCACTGCCGCCACCAAGGGCTGGAGTACGCCCGCTTTTTGTGAGGTAAGTTGAACTGGTGTGAACTGATGGGCTTCAAAGTGTTGGAGGGTTTGAGTAATGTGCTGGATCGGCAGGGTAATAGATTTAGCCAGATAATTTGCCATCAGAAAGGCAATCAATAACGTAATGCTACCGGCCACAATCACGCTAACTAGATACGGCAGTTGTCCAGTATGCTCATAGTCTCTAGAAAGACCAACGATGATTTGGCCTTGGTAAAGTGGAGATGCAGGAGAATAGTTTAGAGCAAGCTGGTACTCAGTGCGCTCATCATATTCTTCATAGTCACTTTCTACGAGAGATATGAGTGGTGAGCCATCGGGGTATTCTATGCGGATATAGCAAAGCATTTCGTTATCAATCAGTGATTTAAGCTTTTCTTGAACCTCTGGCCATGGACTATGATCGAGTGCTTGAGCGATATGCAAGGCATGCGACTGTAGGCGGTGAGATATACTGATATCTAACAGTTGCTGGTTAGAAATGATGGTGTAGCTGGTGAGTAAAATAAACATGACGACACAAGGCAGCATACCGAGTAACAATGCTTGATGCTTGATTGTCCAGCGTCCTTGTCGCATGTCACTTAACCTGTGTTACGCGATTATATTTACCTTTTGCAGAGATAAGCCCCATCTTTTGGAGCTTATTAGTCATACTAGGAGATGTTGAACAAAAGTGAGCTAAGTGAAACAAATAAATACATTGTGTGCATCTCTGAGTAGACGAAATCTGTCGTCCCTCTATAGTATGGTATAAATAGTAATATATAAGCTTTGAATTCAATCAGTTGGAAAATAAGGCATGAGTGATAAGGGTATGGGCAGTAAGCAGTTGATTGCTGAATATAAAGTCGCTGTTGTGGGAGGCGGTAGTTTTGGCAGTGCGTTGGCTGATATTGTGGCAGCAAATAAGTTTTGCGTTCGGCAATGGATGCGCAGTCAGTCTCAGGCGGATGAAATAAACCAACATCATACCAACAACCAGTATTTGCCTGAATATCCATTACATCCTGCCATTGAAGCGACCACTGACTTAGCCTATGCCCTTAAAGATTCTGACGTTATTCTGGTTGCAATTCCCAGTAAATCATTCCGAACGGTTGTACGCCAAATGCAGCCTTTTGTTCAGCAGCAAATGGTTGTGAGTACCACTAAAGGCATTGAAGCGGACTCTTTTAAATTAATGAGTCAAATTCTTGAGGAAGAGCTGCCGGCAGCAACAGTCGGTTTGATTAGTGGACCTAACTTGGCTAAGGAAATTGTTGCCAAAGCGCTGACGGCCACTGTAGTTGCAAGTGACAGTGAGGTTTTATGTCAAACTCTACAGCAACTATTGCATACGGATTATTTTCGCGTTTATTCCAATACAGATCGATACGGAGTTGAGTTAGGCGGTGCGTTAAAAAATATTTATGCCATTGTCTGCGGTATGGGGAGTGCTCTCAGCATGGGTGCAAATACACAAAGTATGCTCATGACACGCGCATTAGCAGAAATGAGCCGCTTTGCGGTGACACTGGGAGCCAACCCGCTAACTTTTTTAGGCCTGGCAGGCGTCGGTGATTTAATTGTCACTTGTACATCACCACTTAGCCGCAATTTTCGGGTGGGCTATGCCGTGGGCAAAGGTCAGTCACTGGATGAGGCTGAGGCCGAGCTAGGTCAGGTTGCAGAGGGGGTGAATACGCTTAGTTTAGTTAAAGTGAAAGCGGATGAGCTGAGTGTTTACATGCCTATCGTTCAAGGACTTTATGCGATTTTAGTGGAACAGAAGCCGATTGCACGAGTGATTCGTCAGCTCATGCTGGGAGAGCAAAAAGATGACGTTGAGTTTCTTCTGCATTCTTAATAAATAAACGGGTTAAGATGTGTCTATGAAAATAATGATAATGCGTCATGGGGAAGCAGAGGCTACTGCTCTTTCAGATGGACAGCGACCTTTGACAGAAGAGGGTATAAATGAAGTAACCCAGGTTGCTGAGCTGGTTGCGGAAGAGTATGTTGTGTCAAAAATAATAGCGAGTCCATTATTACGGGCACAGCAAACTGCCTCGTTGATGGCGACCGGACTAAACTTGCCAGCGGTGGATACCCTGACAGAGTTAGCACCAGAGCATAAGCCTGAAAGTGTGCTCAAAGCATTGGCAAATGAGGAGGCAGAAGTTTTACTGCTAGTCAGTCACATGCCTCTAGTGGATCAGCTGGCGGGTTGGTTACTTGAGGGCTCTCGTATGAGTCCAATTGCCTTTCCGACGGCGACCGTTGCAGTATTGCATACGGATCATCTGGCCGCTGGAGTTGCTGAACTGGAGCGTGTTTTTTTGGCGCCAAGTTAAGGCTAATTAAAGGATTCACATCATTGCTTAGTATGCTCAACGCTTAGGGTGAACTGAGTGGCTAGATGCGCGAAGCTAAATCCAATGCAAGGTCTTGCGTAGGTGAGTGAGCACTTGATGATGAAAGTATAATCGTGTCTTCTTTCATTATGGCTGATTGTGTTATTATTCCCGTGTAAAAGAATTTACACATAAAATTCAAAATAAAAAGTACCCATATTTATGCAACAGTTTATGTGGATATGAGCCTTTTAGGGTTAACAGTTTGCTCTTGACTGTTTGGATAAAACAGGATTGTTTTACCACTTTATTATTCGTATGTTATTTATTAAACATGTCATCAACTCAAATTCATTTTTCACATGCTAATGGTTTTCCTGCCCCAAGTTATCGTCAACTGTTTAAACACCTAGGGGACCATGGTTATAACATAGGTTATCTGGACCAGCATGGTCATAACCCGCGTTTTCCAGTAAATGATAATTGGGAGCACTTAGTTGCAGAGCTCATTCATACGGTTCGGCAACGATACCAACAACCCGTGATTGCTGTAGGTCATTCGCTGGGCGGCTTTTTGTCATTGTCAGCGGCTAGTCAGCAGCCACAGTTGTTTCGTGCTGTGGTGATGCTTGACTCTCCATTGCTGACTCGCATGGATCAAACAGTGGTTATGTTGGCAAAAAGATTAGGCTTTATTGACCGTATAACCCCGGCTGGCCGGACACAGGGGCGTCGTTCAAGTTGGCCTGACAGGGATCAGGCTCAGGCATATTTTGCGAGTAAATCATTATTTAAATATTTTGAGCCTGCGTGTTTACATGATTATTTGACATATGGTTTGCAAGAGAACAAGCAAGGTGTGTCGTTGCGCTATGATGTAGCAACAGAGCTGAAAATTTATCGTACAATTCCTCACTTGCCGCTCAGGACAAAACTAACTGTACCTACGGCTTTACTTTTTGGGCAACATAGCCGTGTTGTGGCCCATCGACATCGGCGTATGATTACTGGGCGTTACCGGGCACTGGTCAGGGAAGTTTCAGGAGGACATATGTTTCCGTTTGAACACCCAAAGGAAACGGCAGAGCAAATTCATCATGTCATTTCTCACTTGTTAATGAGAGGTGAATATGCAGTCTCCGCCTGAGTCGCTATCAATTAAGCTGCCTTCAGGTTTAACGCTGGCTGGTTTACGTTGGGGGGCGTCGCATCAGCCACTAGTATTAGCGCTGCATGGTTGGTTAGATAACGCCGCGACTTTTAATGAGTTAGCACCTTTATTATCAGATTTTCAAATACTCGCCATTGATTTTGCCGGACATGGCTTATCTGATCATCGTCCTGCTGGTGTCTCCTATCATATTTGGGACAATATAACGGATATTTTAGGGCTATTGAGTGAAATCGACTGCAGCGCCTGTCATGTGCTCGGCCACTCTATGGGGGCGATTGTGGCGATGTTATTGGCTGTCACATTCCCTGAGCGTGTAAAGTCGATTGCGTTGATTGATGGGTTATGGCCACTTACCAGTCAACCAGAGGACGTTCCCTCCCAGTTGCGTAAAGCGTTGATGCGTCAAATACAGCATCATCAGCGACGTATGCCGATCTATATGAGTTTTGACGAAGCGTTGACGGCAAGGCAGCGAAATACACCTCTTTCATTACGAGCAGTCGAGCATATCGTTGAGCGAGGTTTGCAAAAACTCCCAGAAGGCTGGCAGTGGCGGAATGATTTACGGTTAACACTGCCTTCCCCAGTCCGTTTGACGGATGCCCAGGCTGAGGCGTTTATCCAACAACTGGATAGGCCAAGCCATTTGTTTTTAGCCTCTAATGGTTTGTGGCAGCAGTACCCTTATTTACAAGAAAAAATGTCAAAATTAAATAGCATTAATGTGACAGAAGTACTTGGACACCACCACTTTCATTTAGAAGTTGAAGGCGCGGTAATTTTGGCGCCCTTGCTTCGAGCGTTTTGGCATCACTACAGTGAGCCAGATGTACTTAGTGATCAATGAATCTATAAAGGTTCTCGTGAAACCATCAGGTAGACAACATATGGTGCAGAGTCTTGGCTTCGTTTGTTAAAAAGACCATAAAGTGACTACCTGATGACTGAGAGGTTTACTAAACTAACAGTGTACATGACAAGGGTTAGTTAACTACATGTGTTGTGTTAAATATCAGGCCATGATGGTGTTGGCCTTGCTGTTCCATATGTTGACGGCTAAAGCGGATCTGCTTGGTATAGCGCCTTATCCAAACGCAAAGATTGAAGAAAAGCAGCAAAGGGATGTGACTAATCATCAGGTCGTGTTGAGTGCTGTTCGTAAAGTCAATGGTTTGCTTAGGGCAGAAAAAGAGCTTTGGCTGGATGGCACTTTACACCGTGTTTTATATCAAATACCAACAGGGCACTCAAATAAAGAGGCATTTGATTACTTTGTTGAGCAAGTCAGTAAAAGTGGTTCAACTGTCTTATTTCGCTGTGAAGAAAGGCGGTGTGGCAGCAGTAATTTGTGGGCAAATCAGGTGTTTGAGGTTGCTAAGCTTTATGGTCCTGATAGAGAGCAATATTATCAGGTAGCTAAGTATTTTGAGCAGCAACAACTGTATTACATTGCGCTTTATACGATTCGTCGGGGAAATCGGCGGGTCTATGCTATGGTTGAAATCTTTAAACCCAAGCAGAAAGCGGCTAAACCACTTCTTATTAATGCGGATGCATTATTAGCGCAATTAAATGAACAGGGCTTTGCTGATGTCTTTGGTATTCCTGATTACGCAAAACAGATAGCGACTAATGATAGCTATCAGGTACTGAGGCAGCTTGTTAAGGAGCACTCATTACGGCTAGTCATCGCTGGACAAGGAACCTGGCAGGTGAATTCAAAAGCATCTCTGGCTTCATCACTCGAAATGGGAAAAGCATATGCTCAAAAAATACAACAACAATTAGTGCTTGATGGCGTGGCGGCCGAAGATGCATTAGTTATGACTTCGGGGCCAGCGTTGAGTATTAAGCATCAGACGTTACCAGCTATTCGAATTATTAAACAACAGTAGAGGTATTTTAAAAATTTTAATATGGCTTTTTCCGAGATCAGCAATGAATCAAAACCAATAACAGTATCGCTGGTATTAGGCAGTGGTGGTGCAAGAGGTTATGCGCATATTGGTGTTATTGATGAACTGGTTGACCGGGGTTATCAAATTGATTGTATATCAGGCTGCTCTATGGGAGCCTTAGTGGGTGGACTGTATGCGGCAGGGAAACTAGAAGAGTATCGAGAGTGGATTAACTCCCTTGATTATATTGATGTGATCCGTTTGCTGGATGTTAGTTTTAACTTGGGAGGAATTCGTGGTAATAAAGTTTTTGAAGTCATTAATGGTATGTTGGGAGACACGCGTATAGAGGATTTACCTATTCCTTATACAGCGGTAGCAACAGATTTAGTTGCACAGCAGGAAATATGGTTTCAGAGAGGTTTATTACAAGATGCTATTCGGGCTTCGATTGCTATTCCAAGTATTTTTACACCAGTTATCAAAGGCAATCGTTTTCTTGTTGATGGAGGGGTGTTAAACCCTCTGCCAATTGCACCTACAATATCAGCTCATACAGATATCATTA
Source organism: Zooshikella ganghwensis (assembly GCF_018263875.1). Classification (NCBI taxonomy): domain Bacteria; kingdom Pseudomonadati; phylum Pseudomonadota; class Gammaproteobacteria; order Oceanospirillales; family Zooshikellaceae; genus Zooshikella; species Zooshikella ganghwensis. Next base: position 21,159 of record NZ_JAEVHG010000017.1, on the reverse strand, counting down.
TTGCTGTGGATTTAAGTAGTAATAAACCTGACCATGAACTGCCGGAAAATAATAAATCCAAAAAAACACTGTCCAAAGGTAAAAGCAGAGGACCCTTTGACCGTTGGTTTGGTCAGCTTCGGAAGCGTACACAAAGTTTATTTGAGAATGGTAATAAAAAAGACGACTTTTCCAGTATCATTAATGAAACAGGTGATAATGTCCTTAAAAAAGGTATGATGGAAATTATCAACCAGTCATTAGAAACGATGCAAAGCTCGTTAGCGCAATACAAAATTGCTGGTTATCCTCCTGATGTATTAGTGGGTATTTCTCGAAATGCTTGTCGGTTTTATGAATTTTATCGCAGTCAAGAGCTTATTGATTTAGGGCGTATGGCTGCGAAAAATGCACTGGACCGGTTTGAGGGTATTGAAACAATTCCCAAACACCAGGGTCCAGTTGTGATTAATGATGACAGTGAAGATTTAGCTATTTAATCGGCTATTCGTAAGTACCAACTGCATAGATGCTTTCATAACTGTGACTGTATATTTCTAGAATATTGCCAAAAGGGTCTTCCATGTAAACCATGCGGTAAGGCTTTTTACCTGGATAATAATAACGAGGCTTTGCCATTCGTTTTTTTCCTCCTGCCAAGATAATTTTCTCCATTAATCCTTCTACATCTGGATCTTGTACACAGAAGTGAAAAATGCCTGTTTTCCAGTACTCAAAATTATTATCAGGGTTTTGTTGGTTATTAAATTGAAAAAGCTCAATACCAATTCGATCCCCTGTGGCTAAGTGAGCAATTTTGAATGATTGCCAGCCAGCCCCAAAAACATCGGTACACATTTGGCCTATGGCACTTTGGTCTTCAACAATTGTCGTGGGTTGCATAACCAAGTACCAGCCTAGTACCTGAGTATAAAAGCTTACAGCCTGTTCGACGTCAGGGACGGAAATACCAATATGGGAAAAAGTTCGAGGGTAAGGTGCTTTCATTAACCTACCTGTTAAAAGAAGTGAGATACGTGGTTGTAGTTTAGGAAAGAATCACGTTAATATAAAATTATCATTTATGATGATAACTATTATAATTTGTTATGATTAATCAAAATTTTTTACGTACCTTTCGGGTATTGGTGCAGACGGGAAACTTTACGCGTACTGCAGAACAATTACACATGACACAATCTGGAGTCAGTCAACATATCAAAAAGCTGGAAACACAATTGGGGCAGCTGTTATTGAACCGTTATGGCAAACGATTTGAACTTACGAGTGCAGGTGAGTTACTGTTTGATTTTGCTACAAAGCAGCTCACAGCAGAGTCAGAGCTATTGCAGGCGCTTGAAATGGATAATACTCATGTTGGACAGTGCAAAATAGCCTGCTCAGGCCCTATGGCAATGCAGTTATATCCTGAGCTGTTGTGCTTACAGATTGATATTCCTACCTTGACGTTTGCTGTTGAGGCAGCACCCAATGTCACCATTATCGAGTTAATTAAAAATAACCAGTTTGATTTAGGTATTGTGACACAACAAGTCAGTGATCATACTTTAACGCAACAATGGGTTGGGACAGACGACCTCTGTCTTATTGTGCCAAAAGGTAAGCAAGCTAATTGGTCGTCACTGACGAACCTGGGGTTAATTAACCACCCTAGTGCTCATCATTATGCTCATCAATTATTAGAACAAAACTTTCCGAATGAGTTTAGTGATGTAAACCAGTTACCTGAGCGTGGTTATATTAACCAGCTTGCACAGATTTTACTCCCGATCTCTCAAGGTATAGGATTTACTGTGATTCCTCAATCAACGTTAGATGCCTCTCCTTTTTTGAACAAAGTTAGAGTAGTGACCTTAGATAAACCTGTGGCAGAAGATGTATATTTGGTCAGTAAAAAACATAAACCGCTAGCGGCTCGTTATCAATTGGTGATAAGTTTAATTAAGCAGTTATGGAAGAAGTAAAAGTAAAGTCGAGTTGGCTTTTTTTAGGAATATATCGTGCGCAGGCTTAGTCATCACCCTTGGTGATCAAGAGTGCTGATTGTGGATGCCTTTAGGGGTAAGCGATATGGGTAATAGCACGCAAAAAGTGGACTCTAGAACGATATATAAACAGGTTGGTTTAAACATAAAGAGTAAGGCTTAATATTACTCAACCATCTGCCGCAAAGATACGTCAGCTGAGTCTCCAGAGATGGATTTACGACGAGTTGAGTAGTGTTATGCCTTGCTCGAATACAGCGCTCCTTTCACTATTTATATCATCTACTAAAACCCTTTGTTTTGGGTATATAGCCTTTACGCTAGGTATAGTGGTACATAAACATACTGGATATCGAAAAAAGCAGCTTTTATGAAATCTAATCGTCAATAAAACGATTTAAAAGTGTCATTGGTGATAGTCATAGTAGGTTTTGTTTTAGCAGAAGTTTAATTTTTTTGTTTATTTTGATTTTTGTTTTTCTAATGGAAGGATGGCCTTTTTAAGGGAGTTTTATGGGTAAGTGCAAAGGAATAACCAGTAAATTATTCATTGCTGGCATACTTGTTATGCTTTCTGCTTTTGGTTTTGCTGCAAATGGTGAAAGAAAAGTACTCTTAGTGGGTATTGATGGTACTCAATACGAGCGTGTTATAGCATTGGATACACCTGGGTTTGACCGGCTAAATATTGTTAAAGCTTATACAGGTGGTGTAGCAGGCAATAAATCAGAACAAAGAACGGTCAGTGGTCCAGGCTGGACGACAATTTTAACGGGAGTATGGAAAAATAAACATGGTATTGCAAATAACACTGATGGATTAGCAAACTCAAACTGGCCAAGTATTTATCGTTATTTATACAACGCTAATAGTCAATTAAAACTCTTTGGATTTTCAACATGGGGACCTATTCATACTCAGTTTTTTAAGAATGATATGTCATTTTTATCAAACCATGCTGAAGGTGGGAGTGATGATGATAACGTAGACCGTACATTAAGTGTACTTTACCATGATTCCCCTGACTTTATCTTTTTACATTTAGATGAGCCAGATGCAGCAGGGCATAGCCATGGTTTTGGGCAAGAATATGATGACTCTATAATACGTTCAGATAAGCGTCTGGGTAGGTTATTGGATGCTGTAGCCCATCGGGAGCAAACATTTGGTGAAAATTGGTTAGTATTGGTGACGACCGATCATGGCCGTGATTTTATGGGAAAAGGTCATGGTAGCCAAACCAAACAGGAAAAGACCATTTTTATTGCCAGTAATAAATCACTTAATGAAAAGTATAAAAAAATTGTTGCATTACCTAATAAGCACTTTGATGGAATATATGGATTGCCTGCACAAACTTACATTGTTCCAACTATACTCAACTTCTTTGGTGTAATGTCTGATATTCATTGGCGTTTAGACGGCTTGCCATTAGTTGGTGACATTAACGTTAATCGAGTTTATGCCAATATTGGTGGTAAAAAGTGTGGTTTGGAGTGGGACGTTAATACGGGCACACCCGCAACATTAGGTTCTAATGAGCATGTTGCAAAATTTGACTGTGATGGCCATGCGGATCCTTTATTTATTAAAGGGAATAAAATATATGCAAATATTTTTAATTCAGGCTGTTCTTTACAGTGGGATGTGGATAAAGGAACACCATTAACACTGGAAGCAAGTGAGCATGTTGCCAAGTTTGATTGTACTGATGATGGCGACTCACTCCAAATAAATGCTCAGCAGATAACGACATATATTGATGATCAGTTGTGTGGGTTTCAATGGGATGCCGATGCGGGCACACCAATAACCTTAGGTCGAAATGAGCATGTAGCGAAATTTGACTGCCAGGGGAGCCCTGATCAAGTTATTATTGAATAAGACTTGCTGCGTAGTCGCTTTGTTGTTAATTAAACCCACATAGGCCCAGGTTTATGTGGGTTTTCAAATAGTGAAACAGAGTAAATGTACAATATGTTGTAACATAGTGAGCTGATCTATAATTGAAGTACATTTTTTTCTTATCTGCCGACTGATAAATGAGTGATCATTAATGAGGAAACGTTGCCTGCATATTAGCATTACACTATTAGTGAGCTGGATAGCTACTTATGTGGGTGGTTTGGAAGCAACAAATGTGCGGTCGTCAGAGATTAAAGTTGCGCTTGATGCTTGGCCGCCTTTCAGAATGCTTAATAAAAATCAATATTCGGGTATTGATATTGACCTCTGGGACCGCATAGGGCAACAGATGGATGCAAAAGTGACCTTTGTTCGTTGCCCCTGGGGACGATGTTTACGGATGATGAAAGAAGGAATTGTAGACATGATGGGCGGTCTAGCCTATCGGGACGAAAGAGCAAAATATATGCAGTATATTTTTCCTGCCTACTATTCGTGTTCAACAGTATTTTATAAAAATAAGAGAAATGACTTTCATATTGAAAACTATGAAGATTTATATTATTACGAAATAGGCTTTGTTATAGGGTCAGCATACTTTTTCCCTTTTGATCAGGATGAAAAGATCACGAAAAAAGGTGTGGGTACAGAGAGACAACTTTTGGAAATGTTAGCACTTGATCGCATACAACTCATTATTGGTACTGACTGCCAGGCTGATTATGAAATTGCTCAGTCATCTTACCAAACGCTTTTTGAAAAGCTTACATATAAGCCAAATAATAATGTCAAGCTGCACATAGCAATTTCAAAAAAATCACCTTACTTAAAGAAAAAGCAAGCTTTTCAAGATGCATTGAGCAGGTTAATTAACGAAGGCACTATTGAAGAAATCAGTGCCTCATATTTTAAATAAATTGGCCTGTTAACACTATTTGAATATCACTGTTATGACGGTAAATGCACTCATCTAGGTGCGAAGCGTGAAGTTTAGTGGTTCTAAATGAACAATGAGCAACAACAAGTAGTGCTTTTACCGTCATCACCCATCGGGCTGTGATTATTTTTCCACCTAGCGGTGTTACAAGTCATTTATGTAGAATGACTACACGGCATTCGTTGTGCCCTTAAGTTTGCTTTTGGGCAATGCCCATCAGTACAGGCATAGTTTGACCTTGCCCTTCCAGTGCAAAAGGTTGGTTTAGCGAGACAACCGAAAGTTCTGCGTTTTGCAATGCTTGTTCAACAGACTGTTTACTTAATCCAAAGTCTGATTGTTCATCTGTTTTGAGCCAGTCCCACTGAATAAGAAAACCACTGGGTTTAAGTAGAGTGGCTAATAGCGCCAGGGTATCAGTATAGTGAGGTAAAAAGCCAAAGACAGATGAGGCTACAATTAAATCGAAGGGGGAATGTAATGATTTTTCTTCCTCAAGAGTGGACTCAGTGAGTAATGTGCTAAGGGTAACAACATTGGGTAAATTTTTTTGTCGAAGAATCTCGATCATTTTAGGTGACGAGTCTAGTGCGACAATTTCCGTTGCTAAAGGTGATAAACGTTCGGTGAGCTGGCCTGTACCACAGCCAAAGTCGAGGATACGAAGTCCTTTTGGGTTTACTGTCTTTAAAAGTGATTCAAATGCGTGGTTTGCATAAGTGGTCACATCAGGATTGCTATCCCATATCTCTGCATAATCATCCCAGCTTTCTGACATTGCTTTTTACCCTTTGCTAGGGCCTGTTAACACTGTTATGACGGTAAAAGTGATATTCAAACAGTGTTAACAGGCCTTAATCTGTATTGATTAAAATATTTGCTGAGAGATTACCAGAAAACGATGAAAACAAAAACCAGGGCTCAGGGTTTGAACCTTTATAATGTTTTTTTTACTAAAGGCTATTGTATTAACTTTTGTTGTATTTGACCCCATGATATAAGTTTAAAGTTTGTTGCGTCTCGAACCTGATTATCATTAAGATAACTTTTTTCACCGGCTTCTCCATCATGGACAATGAGCACTCCATAAGGAAAATCTTTCCCTAAATAATAGGGGAAAGTGGCAAGTCCATCTGTATGTTTTACCTGTTTATGATCTGTTCCTAAAATTTTTAGTGTAGCAATAGGTGTAACAGAATAAGGCGCATGATGACTCAACCTGTACACGACAATACGATCATTCCCTTGACTGGAGGCAAGCAATAAGCGTTGTTGATGCTGCTGAAATAGTGCTAAGCCTTCAACATCAGCCACTAAAGGACGGTGTTTGGGTAAGGGCTGAAGTAAATTACAGTGGTACTCCTCTTCGTCATGATTCCAGATACGAGAGTAGGGGATACCAAAGCTTGCAACACGGTCAATTAGCTCGGGGGACTGCTTACCAAAAGGGTCAACACGCCAGATCCCGACTTGTTCCTGGGCAGCATAAAGCTGCTTGCTGTGTTTATCAAAGACCATACCCTCTATTTGAGGCTGTTCATTATCGTCACTTAAACAAGGTGCCCACTGTTGCCCATTGCTTAACGTGAATTGACTGGGTAAGGCTATTTGTTTTACGACCTGATAGCTTAATAAGCCTGAAGTGGTTGGCTGAATCTGTAGTATGGCCAGTTGATTTTGTTTACGCTGTGAGACAAATGCCCATAACTGTTGTTGTTGATGCTCGTAATAACTTGCAAGTCCATAGGCACTTCGTTGCAAAGGCAGTGTCTCTAACGTTGAAAAAATCATTGGTACGTCAGTTGCCGTTATATTTCGCATTAATCGTTGCTTCGCCGATAGATGAAAAAAACGTAACCTGTCTTGTCCTCGATCGGTGGTAATAATGATATCCAGGGGGTGTTGGTTTATGTTAACTGAATGGATGACATCAACGTTGTTATAACGACTAGTGGGTATTTTATTAGCGTCAGGGAATATCTGCTGCCTTAACTTTCCATTAAGAGTAAAGCTTGCTAAACCACCTTTTTTTAAGGTGCCAATAATTAAACTCTGAGATGGGTTTTTATGGTTATACCAGAGTGCGGGGTCATCAGCATCAGCAAAACCATTCGCGGCATCATCAAAAAAACGCTCTGTTTCAACGTTTGCGTGAATAACCCACTCTGGATATAAATGCTTTGCGTACAGCGAAGCTGTGGTTAGAGATAACAACGCTGAAAAGAAAAAAAGACAAGTAAAATAACGTTTTACAATACGGTTGATCAGACTCATAAACAATCCCTAAAAAATGATTCGTGAAGGGTATACAAGGTGATATAAATCTGAGCACTGTAAAAGGTTATTATGACGCTGGTATAACGTTATTAAAAAAGAGCTATACCCTTCACGAATGATTTCTAGATTTTGTTATCTTCACTCCTCACCCCAATCACCTATTAATATAGGCTCATGGGGCTTCGTCACTCGATGGCCGCACCTAAAAACCATTCGTATTGGGTATAATTGATTATTAATGGCCTTTAACCAAAGTCTGCATAATCTCCGTTGAGTACGCGGTAACCCCTTCCTTGGAGTATGAATAGTGCACTTTATAACAGTAAGTGGTATTTTTTACTGTTAATAAAAGTGATTGAATAAAATCATTCCCCAGGTCATGGTGACTAGCAGTAATGTGATTAACACGGCTGCAGACCCAGTATCTTTAGCTCGCCCACTGAGTTCATGAAAATCGGAACCAATCCGGTCAACAACCGTTTCAATGGCTGAGTTAAGCAGCTCTACGATTAATAATAAAAGCAGGCTACCTATGAGTAAAATGCGTTCGATGGTTGTTACATCAAGCCAAATCGCTAATGGTGTTAGCACTGTAATAAGTACAATTTCTTGGCGAATCGCTGCTTCATGATGCCAGGCTGAAGTTAAACCCTGGTATGAATATCGTGTTGCATTGATAAGACGGCGAATACCAGTAGCACCTGGTTTCATAATCGACTCCAACTAAAAAATGTACTAAAACAGGGCGTAGTTTAAATGTATTAAACATGCGGTCTAATGGCTTTGTTGCCCTGATTACAAACGTTGCTTCAACTGTACTACAGTATACAGTGTTTCTTCGTTTTACTCTATTTGGTCAGTTTGAGTATGACCTTGGCGAGAAATCACTTATTGGTATACTGTGTTACATTCACTACCGCCTATTAAGGGAGGAATTATTCTATGTCTGAGACAATATCCTGGGAAGACTTTGCAAAAGTTGAGCTAAGAGTTGGAACCGTTGTTGAGGTGCAGCCATTTCCGGAAGCACGAAAGCCTGCGTATATTATCCATGTTGACTTTGGACCAGAATTTGGTGTGCGTAAGACCAGTGCCCAAATCACCGATCTTTATACGCCTGAAACATTGATTGGCCGTCAAATACTGGGCGTTGTTAACTTTCCAGTAAAACAAATTGGGCCAATGCGTTCTGAGTTTTTATTGACAGGTTTTCACCGTGACGATGGTTCAGTTGTTATTACCTCGCCAGAACAGGCGGTGCCCAATGGCGCTAAACTGTGTTAAAGCAATAAGCTTAATGTGTCTGTTTGGGTAGCGATGATGATTTATTAAATATAATTAATAGACTGTCCTTGTGAACTTTTTCAGTGTTTAATAAACCAACCTAAGCAGTTTAAAAAAATAATGTGTGTTTATTTTTTTATTGCCCTTATTTTTTAGGGGATGTCCTTCGCTTTGGGGCATATAAGCCTTAAACAAGGGGAACATACGTTTCATTTTGCCTTTTATGTGGGGTTATAAAACCCGCTTAAACCCATATGGGTACGTTTGTTGAAAAACAAGGAGTAATTTATGAAGTTGCGGCTCCGTCGCTCATTTCTCTCCATTGCTGTTTCTGTGGCATTATTGCAAGGCTGCCAGTCAATATCACCGGTAAAACAACAACAGCCTGACTTACTGTCGAGTTTACCCCAGCTTGCCTATGAAAAATTTACCTTGCCCAATGGCTTGACAGTCATTGTTCATGAAGACCGCAAAGCGCCAGTGGTAGCGGTGAATCTTTGGTACAAGGTGGGTTCAAAAGATGAAAAACCAGGTAAAACAGGGTTTGCCCATTTATTTGAGCATTTAATGTTTCAAGGTTCCGAACACTTTAAAGGTGAATTTTTTGAGCCTTTTGAGAAGGCGGGAGCCACAGCACAAAACGGAACGACTAACGCTGATCGAACCAACTATTTTGAAACAGTACCCACTAATGCGCTGGATATGGCTTTATGGATGGAATCAGATCGGATGGGGCATTTCCTGGGGAGTATTAGCCAGGCGAAACTTGATGAGCAACGTGGCGTTGTCAAAAATGAAAAACGCCAGGGTGATAACAGCCCTTATGGCAAAATGTGGGATTTGTTATTTACGGCCAGCTATCCAGAGGGACATCCTTACTCTTGGGATACGATTGGTTCAATGGATGACTTAAATGCAGCCTCATTAGACGACGTAAAAAAATGGTTTAAGCGTTATTATGGACCGTCTAATGCCGTTTTAGTGCTGGCGGGCGATATTGATGTGGCGACAGCTAAGGCCAAAGTGAGTAAGTATTTTGGCGATATTCCTGCGGGACCGCCACTGGCAAAACCTGAACAGTGGGTGGCGAAATTAACGGATACTAAACGTTATACGATTCAGGATCGCGTACCACAAGCACGAGTTGCCATGGTGTGGAATATCCCAGCCAAAGAAACGGCTGCAGAACGTGAGTTAGATCTTGTGGCTGCGTTACTAGGGGGCGGTAAACAATCTCCTTTGTATCAGCGTTTGGTACAAAAAGATCAGCTGGCGTCCAGTGTCGCAGCATTTAGCTATGCTCGATTGCTGGGTGGGCAATTTGTCATTATTGCTGATGCTAAACCAGGTGTAGATACCCAGCAGATTGAGGCTGTTATTCAAGAAGAATTGGATAAAATTAAGCAACAACTGCCTTCTAGACAGGATTTACAACGGGTTATTAATAGTCAAGTTGCAGGCTTTATAGAGAGCGCTGAACGAGTGGGTGGTTTTGGTGGCGTTTCAGATATCTTGGCTGAAAACGAGTTTTATAGCCAAAATCCAACCACCTATTATGATCGTGTGCATTATCAAGCTACAGTTGAGCCTGAGGCATTACAGCAAGCAGCTCAACAGTGGTTGGATAAGGGTAAGTTGGTGATCACGGTAACGCCTTTTCCTGAATATACTCATGCAAAAGTGGGGGCCGACCGCTCTAAGTTGCCTAAAGTGGGCGATATAAAGCCAGTTCAATTACCAGAATTTAAAACCTTTACATTAAGTAATGGCATTCAGGTTTCACTGGCTCAACGCACAGGGACGCCTACTTTGAGCATGGCGTGGCTATTTGATGCAGGGTTAGCGGCTGAGCAAGGGTTGCCTTCAGGGATTGCTGATTTAACCTTGTCAATGATGCGTGAAGGGACTCAGCAGCGATCAGTTATTGAACTCGAAAATGAGCTGGATGAGTTAGGTGCATCATTTTATTCATACACTGATATTGATACATCAGTTTTTCAACTAACGGCAATACGTGACCAGTTTGAACCCAGTTTGGCGATTGCAGTGGATGTGTTGCAAAATCCAGCATTTAATCAGGAAGATTTTAAACGCAAACAGTCAAACTGGCTGGATCGTATTGCTCAGGAAAAAGCTGAACCCCATAGTATGGCAATGCGTATTTTGCCAGAGCTGCTTTATGGTAAACAGCATCCTTATAGTACCCCCTGGACGGCAAGTGGGCGAGAGGATGACATTAAAAGAGTAACACCCGCTCAGTTAAAACAGTTTCACCAGGCTTGGATCAGACCTGATAACAGCCAGTTGGTGGTAGTGGGCGATATTTCGGAGGTGCAACTAAAAGCAACATTGGAGCGCCAGTTTGCAAAATGGCAAAAGCCTGAACAAGTGTTGCCCCAAAAACAAATTCCGCAAGTTCAACCAACTAAGCAACGTAAGTTGTATTTAATTGATAAGCCTGATGCGGATCAGTCAGTTATTTATGTAGGACAGTTATTGTCTATTCATGACAAGAGTGAAATACCACTGCGTATCATGAATGATATTTTTGGTGGACAATTCAGTGCTCGATTAAACACTAATTTGCGTGAAGATAAACACTGGTCTTATGGGGCTTATAGTTATTTGCAGGAAGCAGAGGGGCAGTCACCATTAATGATGGTTACCTCAGTACAAACTGATAAGACCATACCTGCTTTGCAGGAAATTCAAAAAGAAGTGAAAGGGTATCTGGGTAAGAAGCCTGCCTCGCAATCGGAGCTAGATAAAATAAAACAAAACTGGCTAAGGAGCCGAGCGGGTGAGTTGCAGACAAACGATGCGGTATTGAGCTTAATGGTTGGGCAAATCCAGAAAGATAAGCCATTGGATGAGCTCCACCAATTTGATCAGCAAGTACAGCGTGTGCCTTTAAAAACTGTACGACAGGTAACACAACAGTTTTTACACCCACAAGAAATGATTTGGGTAGTGGTAGGTGATTTGAAGAAAATGAAGGGGCAGTGGCAGAAACTTGGGTTTGATCAAGTTGAAACCTTAGATCCTAAAAAGAGCTTGTAGTTTAAACTCATCCTGTTTTATATACCCAAAACAAAAAGAAGGAAATGCAGTGAAGGCTTCGCCTTCACTGCGCTGCTGCAAACTTTTGCTCATGCTCCAATAACCACTGTTTACGTTCTAACCCTCCCGCATATCCGACCAGTTTTCCATCTTTTCCAATAACCCGGTGGCAAGGAATGATGATGGCAATTCGGTTATGGCCATTGGCTGAAGCAACAGCACGAACGGCTTTAGGTTTGTTTAGTTTTTCAGCTTGTTGCTGATAACTGGCGGTTTGTCCATAGGGAATGGTTTGTAGACATTGCCATACGGACTGTTGGAATGCTGTGCCAGGGGTGTCTAATTTGACATCAAATGTTTGTCTTTTACCTGAAAAATACTCATTAATTTCACGTTGGGCTTGTTGGGTATAGCCATTTTCACCCGCAATAATAGTTGCCTTTTTTAATCGTTGCAGGTCTTTAAATTCAGTTTCCAGCATACGTCGGTCAACAAATTCGAGTAAACATACTCCTTGCTCTGTTGCGCAGACAAACATGGGACCGAGTGGTGTGGTAAAACGGTTAATAACAATGACATTGTTTTGCATAGTGTTGTTGTTTTTAGGTGACTGTCCAATAATTTTTTTGTAAGTGTAACCAAAGCCGCTTAACGAGTTGTAGCCTGCTTCGTAAGCTGTTGTCGTGGCTGTTTTTCCTGATTTAAGCTCTTCTAAAGCATTATTAATACGATACATGCGTTGAAATGTGTGAAAGGTCATTCCATAGTGCTTTTTGAACCAGCGGCGAACCCCTTCAGGGCTAATTTGATGCTGTTTAAGTTGCCAGTCAGTGACTTTCCTTTTGGGGTTGTTTCTCACCAGGCTAATAGCCTGCTTTACTTGGCTAGGTGCTTCATTGGCATTTTCTGTTGGTTTGCAGACTTTACAGGGACGATAGCCAGCGTCAAGCGCCTCTTTAAAGGTGGTATAAAACACAACGTTTTCGCGCTTTGGTTTTCTGGCTCTACAGGTTGCAATGCAGCATATTGAAGTCGTTTTGACTCCCACAAAGAAAATCCCAACAAAACGAGGATTTCTATCAATGAGGGCTTGGTAGTATGTGGCTACCGTCTCCGGGTCAGTAACTTGCATTGCTTGGCTCCTAGGCTGTTCGCTAAGAAGATAGTAAAGGCATTACAATTGAGCTGACAACCGAAAACTGGACAAGTATACCCTTCACGAATGATTTCTAGGTTTTGTTATCTTCACTCCTCACCCCAATCACCTATTAATATAGGCTCATGGAGCTTCGTCACTCGATGGCCGCACCTAAAAACCATTCGTATTGGGTATATAAAAAAATATTAATTATTGAAAAATGACAACATATACCCTTCACGAATCATTTTTTAGGGTTTGTTGTCAGCAACGCGTTTTTTTCGCCGGTTAAGATTTTTTTGTGTCCCTGAGTTTTCCCGTCCAAGACGAACCCAGGCAATATCGTGAGTAGAGGCTAATGTCATGTGTTTGTCCCGCTCACTATCTGATTGAAAACCACCAATTGTTTTAAACCCAACATTATTTCTTGGCGAAGTGAACATGTGGTAAATAGTGACGGCAGTTGTTTTGCCAAGCAAATACTGTTGTGCAAGTGTATCAGCACCCCGAGCATCACCTATCACAAATGCTTCATTGCATGCGAGTGCCTGGTCTATCCTGGGGCGATAGTGGACATCAAACTCTGTTTTGGTGAGATCAAGGTGTCCACTAATAAAGTTGATTTGGGTTGAATTTTTCATTTTATCGCATCAGTTTATAAATAGCGTTTTTTATATCTTGCAGGTTAGCTGGTACAAACGATTAAGTGTGTGAGTGCACTTGCTTAGCAAGGGCTTTATGTTACCGTGACCTGGTTGAAATATAAACTTTTTGCTATCACCCCTTCAGGTAAGGGTTTTCGATGTGCTCGAAAGAGATTATGCAGACTTTGGATAAAAGACCATGAAAAAATAGCTTTTTAAATGAGAAGATATATGTAATTTTTTTGGGCTAAAAAAAAGTGCTTATTGGGGATGGATAGATAACACGAATTTTAAAGCATATGCCAGAGACTTTGCTTCGTCTTCTGGCATAGAACATTAAAAGTGTTTACTTGATACCTAAGGTAGAGGTTATTTTATTCAGATCGGCGTTACTGAGTTCTGTGTAATTCCAAATAAACAAACCACCCAAATGTTTACTGGTAACTTGTTCTAAGAAAAAGTCCAAATTTTCATTATTGAGTCCTGCAGGTGTTAGCGCTAAAACTACTTTTTTACAGTCACCAACCAGTTTAATGGTTCTATCAACTGCTGCAGGTACATTAGCCTTGATGGTAGGCATATCCCACATAGCGGCACCATAGCACATCAGGTTGAAACGATCACAGACATTTGCTTTGGCGATGGCCGCTACGTTATCGTTGATTGTTTTTCCTTCTGAACTTTGATCTGGATTGTTATAGTCCCACCCAGCAAGAAATGTATAACTCGTGCTTTTGCCTTGCCCCAAATCTTGCATTGCATTAATGATATTATTGACATTCATTTGGCTTTCATCATCAAAATCAACACCTTGCCAACCATTCATATTGGCTGCGCTGATGATTTGGCTGACATCTTTACTGGTAGCAGGCATATTTTTGGGGCCTGCACCACCGCCACCATAGGTCCATAAAACCTTGCTATTTTTACTACTTGGAGCATGTTGCTCTTTAGGACTCCAGCACCAGCTTGGTGGTGGTTCAGACGTGGGAGGACCAGAGGTTAACCATGCTAGGTTAGTGATCATCCCATACATTGTGTAGGAAAACAGCGGGTTAGGTGGGTTTTTTAGATCTTGAGTCCATCCACCAATAATGTAATCACTCATTTATCGTCATCCTTGTGGTAATAAACGAAAGGATTTTATCACTTGAAAAGTAGTTGGGGGTGGAGGAAATGATGTTAATTTATAATGAATATTATATCGAGTGGGGTATTTTTTATTGAAAGAAATATGTAACGCTGTAGGTAGCGTTGAGTTGCTGGAGTGCCATTTATTAATCTATGAAATACAAGTGGTTACATATTAAATAAACAAATGTTTTATACCCATAATGAGGTATAAAAATACTAATAAAATACTAGTTTAAGAAAGGCATAAAACTATTAATGATAATAATGGAAAAGCATTTCGTTCAGCTATGGCAATTGACTCTTTGAAAGAATGAGTACTTTAAAACAGGTTATAAGAATAACTTCAAAAAAGCTCCACGGATCTGGTGAAGGACATGAAATTACATATTTTTATGGGTTTGGTGACGTTTCTGGTCAGTATACCTTCTATGGCAAATATGACGGATGAAAACAAACAAAAACTGGATACTTATCTGACCATTTTAGATAAATACAACAAAGCTATGCTTTCGGTAGCTATTTACCATCAAGACCGGCTTACATACAGTCATACCATCGGCAAGCTAGATGTTAAAAAAAATATTCCGCTGCAGGCTGACAGCCGGTTTCGTATTGGATCGTTAACCAAGTCCTTTACAGCAGTGTTAGTGATGAAGGCGGTTGAGCAAGGGAAGCTATCACTTACACAACATCTAGCGGATTTTTTCCCTCAGTTTCCGAGAGGAAAGGATATTTCTCTTGAACAATTACTGGCACATACTTCAGGTCTTTATAATTTTACAGATGCTCCTGAATACCTTTCCTCTATGATCCAGCCAACAAGCCAGGATGCACTGCTTGCTAAAATAGCTAGTTATCCCCTTGATTTTGAGCCTGGTACGAAAACCCGTTATTCTAATACGAATTATGTATTACTCGGGCTGATTCTTGAAAAGGCGTATGGTGTAACGTACGGAGAGCTATTGGCTCGCCAAATCACAAAGCCATTTGGACTTGAACATACCTATGTTGGCAAGAAAATAAACACAGAAAAAGGGGAAGCACTGTCTTTCAAATTTAATGAATACTGGGAGCCATCTCCAGAAATGGATATGAGTATACCTCTGGGAGCTGGGGCGATTGTATCAACAGCTAATGATATTAACTATTTTTACCAACAGTTATTTAAAAATAAAATTGTCACAAAGGCATCACTTAAGATGATGAAACCCAATAATACACATATAGGTAAAGGGTTGATGTCATTTTCGTTTCATGAAAAAACATTCTTGGGTCATAACGGGTCTATTGATGGATTTAATGCTATTGCAGGGTATTATAACGAAGATAAAATGAGTTTTGTTGTGTTGTCCAACGCTACTAATACACCATTTAATGATATCCTAACAGCTGTACTATCTGCATATTTTAATAAAAATTTTGATATACCTGACTTCACACTTAAGCCCATTGACCTACAAGCAGATCAATTAACAGCATTTACGGGTAAATATCAATCAAGGATGATCCCCAGGGATATTCAGATATTTGTACAAAACGACAAATTATACGCCCAGCCCTCTGGACGTAGTTCTTTCTCGTTACAAGCCTACCCTGGAGATGAATTTCGTTTTGATTCGGCTGGGATTATTATTCGCTTTAACCGTATATCTGATACTCAGCGAGAGGTGAAGGGATTTACCTTATTTGAAGGCGATGGGCAATTCGATTTCACCCGGATGTAACTTAACTTGCCATAGGGCATTAATTAGTACACCCTAGCAGGCAAAACATTTATGCTACTCTTGCCTGCTATAAGGCATATTAGAGTTGAATGGTGTCCCCTCGGCTAGGGTGTATTTGGCAATAAATTTTTGTAATTTACACGTTTGCCAAGGAGATACGATTTACTGGTAATTAGTAGACGTATACTTTGAACTCTTTCACGTCAGACCAAGCAGTTACACGCTCACTCATCCAGCGAGTAGGCGCACGACGTTTAATGGTCTGAATACCCGTTGATAAACTTTTAGCATAACTGTGCCACTTAGAGCCAGAGTTCATTCTTGCTAAACGAATTTGAAAGGTCCAGTAAGGGCTTACACCTGAGCTAAACATTGAGTTAAACATAGGCATAGTAGCAGCTAATACTTCACCAAAGCCACTCTCTGCATCCGCACCGGGATGCTGTCTAGTATAAATAACACCATTTTCAACCTTTGATTCTTGTTGAATTTGATTACTGTATAAATAATTAGCCATATGTGGACTGTTCTTCAGTACATTGTGCCAGTTTGGCTCAGCACTCACTTGCCCCGATAATAATGCGAATAGAATTATTCCTAATGGGTAACCCATAATTTTTTTCATTGATACATTCCCTGTATATTAAAGTGCTAGGTGAAACCACTAAACTTCATGCCTGGTGGCTCGATCAAATATTATCGTTTTTATTCGGTTTGTAAATATAACTAATATGTTTTTTCTAATCAAAAGCTTATATCAGATAAATTATGAGTGTTGATCATTAACATGATTCCTGCGGTTAATCTTTAATGCTCAAAGATTCAATCATAATGCGAGAAGCATCGTATTTTCGGGTGGGTATACGTAACTAGAAAAAATTTAGCTGTGTATAGCTGCTGAGCGGACGGAGTTTTTCAGGTTGTATTTTTTTGTCTTTCTTTAGTCTGAAAAAATAATTTAATATTTATCAGTAAAAAGATAAAACTGCTAGATGAGTAACCAAACTCTTTGTATTAACTCTCTAGTGTTGCTTCTGGTGTTTTTTCCTCTCAATGAATATACCCCCTCCAAAAAACTTTTTTTTAAAAAAGTAATAGGGTAAGAATAGTGCCCAGGCCAATCGCTTATCTTTTTATTACTATAAAACGCACCTTTGTCAAACGTCTGCATAACATCTGTCGAACACGATGTGAATCCTTCCCTGGAGGCTTGGTTGCCGCATCCCTGCGACAAACAGTTTGAAGTGTGTTATGCAGCCTTTGCCTTACAGAGCCTCCATCGAAATATTATTATTGTTTTTTTAAGCGTGGTTGAAAAGCTGTAAAAAGAGGCTTTGCAATGCTTGAATGGGGTTGTGAGTCAGGTGTTGGATGTTCCGCGATTGGATACTTTATATAGCACTGGCAAAGGTACTGTGAGTGCCAGGGACTACAAAAAATAGCCGATACGCAGGGTTATCGGCTATTTTGGTGGAGGGAGAGTTCCAAAATAAGAATATAGTTGGCTAGGGAGCTGCTCTTACCCGATTAAATTCTTTCATTGCGTATCCTTGCCAAGCTTTACCAGCTTCTTAATTGGATAATCAGTTTCATTACTAAAATCTATCCAATACTTAAATTGATTGGGATATTTATATTTATGTTCTAGCACAATCAACTTAATGCGACTAGTTTGCTCTTCAGTCAACTCACCTTCGAGCATTATTTCGTTAGCCGATTCAAACACCAAATCAGCCAGTTCTTCCCACTCCCATTTTTCCTTTGCTTCGTGGTTTAAAAAAATATCTATGTATTCATCCAACCTATCACCATTTGCGTTAGCTATACCCATATCTTGCTCGCAAGGCATTAAATTATATAGGTTAGCTAATCTTTCAAACCATTCCATGCTCTTGATACTCTATGAGTTTAACCTCTCAATAACCGGCGGGTATTAGCACGCATAGCGCCGTAGGCGCAAAGTTGATTGATTTTTAGCACTTTTGCTTAATTTCATCACGAAGCCTTCTAATAACGAAATGGAGCTCCTGCTGCTCACAAAGATATTCTCTTATAACGCCAAAATCAGAATAGCTACTGACATTAAAACCTTCTTCTATGTCGTTGTACCAGATCACTTTAGAACCTAGGACTCCAACAACAAAGAAACCTCCACCGTGACGCCCCCATGGATCAAGCTGCCACTTAATTGGTGCAATTTTTACTAAATTCCAAAACTCTCGCTCTTCTGACTCCATACACCAATAGTGTGTATCGATGAGGTCGTTGAGTTCCTTTAAAGAAATTGACGTCCACTTCATGCTCATATCTTTCTTGGATGCTAACGTTTTGCTGAGGGACTGGCGGAGCATCGCAAAGGTTGTCCCACAAAGGGCCTAGAGCAACTTATTAAATGTAAATTAGAAGAACCAATAGTTCCTCATTTCGCAGAGAAACTCTTTTGTAATCGGATAGCCTGATTTTGAGCCAATTACCGAGTCGATTGTACACTCTGGACAAAGAGCTGTTCGCCCAACCTCACCCTCAAAATCTGTCCACTCCACTATTTTATCTGGTGTAAAAATGGCTGTGCAATGAAAGCAGCCACAAACTTCGGAGTTTAAGACTTGCTCCCTGTGATAAATAGAAACTTTATGCGCTGTTATCTTTGGTTTTTCCATAAGTACTTTTTGCATTTATCTATTAATAAACATCACCCTAGCGCAAAACCTAGCCTCGCTGTAGAGCCTATGGCTAGTACTATCCAGGAAGATGGCAGGTCTTAAATTAAGCACTACCAAATATCTCTTGATACCAAAATGCATCTGGGTTTTTAAACCAGGATTCATTCTCATGATTAAGGGCAAGAGATAGCTTCTTTGGATCTAGTTTATAGCGCTCAAAAAGAGCTAGCAATTCACGGATACTATCTTCATTGAGCTTGGCTACCTCTAATTGAAGGCATCCCATTTTAATACTGCTAACACAGTCAATATCCTGTGCCCAAGTAAAGAAGGATTTTTCATCAAGTTCAGAAAAATATGTAACTGGTTGAGTGTCGATTTTCATGACTGATGTTTAACTATTAATTAACGTAACTTGGACACAAATCTAACCTCACTGTAGGCCCTATGGCTACTAGTATCCAGGGAGGTGGGTAGGGGCGGCTCTTTGCCGATTAGTTGCAAAATTCTCCGAACCAGTAGTACCACTTATAACCCTTAGCTTCGACTGTTTTACCATTGTTTGTGAGCCTTAGTTCTGGTGATTTAATTATATCCGTGATTTCTAATAAAGACTCTTTAAAGTCTTCATACTCGGAAGCGCCATAGAAATCATGCTTATCGCTTAATAGCGTTTTTCCTTCTTTGCTTTGGACTTCAAAGATCAACTCGGTTACCTGATATGGAACCGTAATTACTACATTTAACGCTTCAGACTGAATTAATATAGTAAGCGCAGAGCCTTCAGCATTTTCTTTGAACGATTCAGGTTTTCCAAGAATTTTCAGTATCTCTTGTTTATCCATAACTTGAGGCAACTAACGTTTCAATCAGCTGGTGCATCTTTTGTGCTCCGATGCATTGACTGGCTATGCGTGGATTCTAGTTCGATTACTGCTTCTTTAGCTCGGAAAGTCACGCTTTGATATTTTGATTTATGTAAAGCTTCTATAAGATCCTTTTCTACTTCGGACAAGCCTTCACCCAATAGATACGCCAAATGCTCAAGCCTATTTTCTGGCCATTCTTCCCACGTCTGAAGTACTTCGCCTAATATCATTTCTGGGTTATGGTCAATGACAGCTCTAGCATCATCACAAAGTATATCGCCCCAGTAGTTATCATCTGGGTGATCCAAAAGCTTAACTAGTTCTTCTATGTCATTCATGACTTAAACGTATAACTATTAATGAGCGTCACCCTGACGCAGCCCTAACCTCATTGTAGGCCTTGTGGCTTGTGGTATCCAGCTAGGAAGCAGTCTTACAGGGTGATGAGTACATGTAATTCTGAAAGATGCTCATTCATGCACCAATGCAAACACCACAACCGCTACAAAGTAATATACCACTGTAAATAGGCTTAACCACAGGAAAAATGCTACTGGCCCTCCTTGCATAATACCCCAAGATAAGCGATTAAGGCCTGGAGTGAAATTAAAGATGACTTGTGTAGTTGGAATAGAAAACAATGTCGTAATAAAGGTAACACTTGCTATTACTAGCTTTGTTGGGGAAGTGCTTCGTCTGCGTGCGATCCACGAGCAAAAGCAAAATC
This sequence comes from Zooshikella ganghwensis, assembly GCF_018263875.1. Lineage (NCBI taxonomy): Bacteria > Pseudomonadati > Pseudomonadota > Gammaproteobacteria > Oceanospirillales > Zooshikellaceae > Zooshikella > Zooshikella ganghwensis. Next base: position 812 of record NZ_JAEVHG010000017.1, on the reverse strand, counting down.
CCAGAAGCAGATGTATTACGAAAGCCCAAAATACAAGTTCCATACTTTACTACCTATGACCCTTTTATCTTATAAATACGAGTGAGCTCCACTCTAGCGCGAAATCCAGCTTCATTGCAGAGCTTATGCTTCTTAGCATCAGGCAAGGTGGCTTCTTGCCTTATTAATATTTTCTAGCCACTCATTCACTTGAGTACGACTTTCAAATTTCAATTTATCTCCGTTGAAGCATTCGTAAAGCGCATAGTGGAATGAGTGAGAGTTCTTGCTTTCTCGTGTGTAGTACTCAGCACACCAGTCTATCAACCTCTTTAATGAGTCTTCAGTTTGGCCTTGCCTAATTCTAGACAATATGCTTACTTTACAAACTTCCCATGGAACATCTAAAAACATTACAAGATCTGAATAGGGCATAAATGCTTCTGCTAATGCACCAAAGACTCCTTCAACAACCCAAATGCTCTTTACTTTAAGGAGTTCAATATCTCTTCTAACTATTTCTTTGGGCCTTTTGGTATTGAATCCCTGTGGCTCCCAGAATAAATCATCTAGGGAAATTAGTTTATTCCCATTTGATTTGGCAATTTCTTCTGATAAGAAGGACTTACCAGAGCCGCCATTTCCTATAACTACAATTCGTTCCATTTGAGCATTAACTATTAACGAATATCACCCCAGCGTAAAGCTTAGTTTTATTTATCAATAAATGGCGCAGTTGTACATACCCTATTATAATGTCTAAAAAATTGATTTGGAGACATCATTGTCTACTAATTAGCTAAAAACGATTTAGTAAACACAGCCAAACCGCT